>SLCK01000096.1 GCA_007125845.1 Gemmatimonadota bacterium | reverse complement strand
GACGCTTGAAGAGGCCGCGCGCCGAGCCGTGGAAGGCGCACGTCCCCTGCGGTTCAACGACTACAAAGTCGCCCTCACCAGAAACCTGGTGAAGCGGTCCATTCGCGAGGCCAGGGCTTGATACGCACGCGCGCAGGGCGCCTCGGACGCGCGGTGCTGACTGCCGCCCGGGGTCGCCGACCGTAGTACCAGGACCAGGGAAGATCGAACAAGGACATGAAGAGGAGGGGCGTGCCTCGAAGCCCGTTGCCACGGGTCGAGGCACGCCCCTCCTCTTGCATTCGGCGTGGCTGGCTGCCCGTGGCCGTCCTCGCCTTCCGGCCCCGGGCCCTCGATCAGGCTCCGGGCCTCCTCTCTCCGATCTGCTCCGGCTGCTGCCCGGTAGCCGGCGGATCGCCCCGGTCCTTGTGCGCCCTCTGCAGCGCCCCGAGCGATTCCAGACCGACCCAGATCGTGGCGAAGAGGATCACAACGTCCATGAGGACCAGGAAATACTGCTCGCCCTGCCAGAACGTCGCCAGCTGGACGAGGAGCGCGAAGATGGTCATCGTCACGAGGAAGACGAAGGGCACGAGCGTGTAGACCGTGGGACGCCCCTTCTTCATCAGGAAGACGCTCAGAACGAGGAGCGTCAGAGCCGCGAGGAGCTGATTCGTGGTACCGAAGAGCGGCCAGATCTCGAGACCGCCGGTGCCCCCGCCTTCACCCGCGCCGAAGGCCAACGCGAGGCAGGCAGCTACGGCGATGGCGGTCGAGAGGAAACGCCCCGTGAGGGCAGGGACGCTGTAGATCCGTCCCCATTCCTGTACGATGTATCGCTGCAGACGGACTCCGGTGTCCATGGTGGTGGCCGCAAAGAGCACCGCCATAACCGCGAGAAGCGTCTCTCCAAAGTGCACGGGAAGGTTCAGTCCGCTTGCGATGATCGCTCCACCGCCCTGGACGAATGCGGGCACCCCGCCGGCCGCGAAGCTCGAGTAGAAACCTTCCCAATCCGCGACCGTGGCAAAGCCGGCCGTGCAGGCGATGATCGCCGCCAGCGCAAGCGCTCCCTCTCCGGCCGCGCCGAGGAAGCCCACGAATCGTACGTCGGGCTCGCGATCCAATTGCTTGGACGTCGTACCGGACGACACGAGCCCATGGAAGCCCGAGATGGCTCCACAGGCAATGGTCACGAAGAGCAGGGGGATGAGCGGCGGCACGTCGGCGGGTAAGGACTGGTTGATCGCGGGCGCCACGATCGTGGGATTCGCCACGAGAACGGCGCCGAAGAAAATCGTAAGCCCGATGAAGAGCTGGAGGCCGTTGATGTAGTCTCGCGGCTGAAGGAGCAACCACACCGGGAGGAGCGATGCCACAAACGCGTAGATGAAGAGCAGGACGACCCATTGGGCTTCGCCCTGGATCCCCATGAACTGGTCCGGCAGCGTCACGGGAACCTGATCCCCGACAAAGATGGAGGCGTAGAGGAGGATCAGGGCGATGATCGATGGCCAGAGCAGGGCCACTCCCCGTCGGTATAGGAGCCAGCCGATCCCCAACGCCACCACGATCACGAACCAGGAAGGAATCACGCTGCTGGGGAAGGCATTGAAGAGCTGCCCGATCACGATGGCGAACACCGCATTCACCATCAGGAGGAGCAGGAAGATCACGATCATGAACAGGCTGCGAGCCCTCCGTCCCACGACGGACTCGGTCAGCGCCCCGATCGAATCGCCTCGATTCCGCACGCTCGCCCAGAGTGCGCCCGCGTCGTGGATTCCGGCGAAGAAGACCGTTCCGAAGGTGACCCACAAGAATGCCGGAAGCCATCCCCAGACCACGGCGATGGCGGGTCCCACGATCGGGGCCGCACCCGCCACGGAGGTGAAATGGTGTCCCCAGAGCACCCACTTGTTGGTGGGCACGAAGTCGACGCCGTCCTCCATGGTGTGGGAGGGGGTCTCGAAGTTCGGATCGAGCGCAAATACCCGCCGGGAAATGAACTTCGAGTAGAAGATGTACCCCAGGGCGAATGACCCCAGTCCGAGGATCGCCATCACTATCGCATTCATGCGCTGCTCCCGTGCGTCTTTTGGTTGATCACGAGTGTGTGCGAGGTGCCAGTCGGTCGCGGAACCCTCGGAGCTCTGGCGGAACCCACTGTCCAGTACCGGCATCGCTTGCTGCGGAATCGCGCGTGTGCGCCGCGCGAGATGCTCGGCTCAGGCTGGCGGGGTCCAGCACTTTGCTATTGGGCCGCAAGGAGAGTAGAAGGAGCGGCCACTACGGGCAAGAGCGACTTCCAGATCGAGGTCGCCTGGGCTTTTCTCACATCGCAGCAGGACGTCTGCGGGACGGACGGGCAGGGGGATTGGACGGGGAAATGGAGAGCCGGTATAATCAAATCTCAACAGCAGTAGTGCCGGGTCACAAAGATCAGGCCAACTCGCTGGTCGGACCCGGTGTCGCCTCCGCTGTCGGAGGTCCTCGCTGGGTCATCGTTCCAAGGAAACGGAGGGGAAGATGAAGTCTCGTTCCACCAGATTCACCCTCGGAGTGGTTGTCGCCATGGGCCTGGCGATGTTCGCGTCCGAACTCGATGCCCAGACCAACCCGTTCCGCCCCGACTACGAGTGGGGAGAGCTTCCGGACGGGCGGGAGTGGGGCTCCACCAGCGCAATCTACCCGTCACCGGACGGGAACATCTGGGCCATGGACCGATGTGGAGAGAACAGTTGCGTGGGTTCGGACCTCGACCCAGTGCTGCTTTTCGACACCGACGGAAATGTCCTTCACAGCTTCGGTTCCGGACTGATCTCCTGGCCGCATGGGATCTTCGTGGAGCCGGACGGGAGCGTGTGGGTCACGGACGCCTCCGTCGGGGCCGCCGAGGATTATGGCCTGGGCCACTCGGTGATGAAGTTCACGCCGGAGGGCGAGCTCCTCATGACCCTGGGCACCCCGGGCACTCCGGGCGATCCGCCCGAGTACCTCAACCGCCCCTCCGACGTGCTCGTCGCCCCCAACGGGGAGATCTACGTCGTGGACCAGCACGGCTCCGGTGGCGAGAATCGGATCATCAAGTACGCAGCGGACGGGACCTACATGGAAACGTGGGGCGAAACCGGATACGGCCCCGGGCAGCTCCACGACCCCCATGCTCTCGCGATGGACTCGCAGGGGCGGCTCTTCGTGGCCGATCGGAGCAACAGTCGGATCCAGCTCTTCGATCAGGAAGGGAACTTCCTCGAGTGGTGGACCCAGTTCGGACGACCGAGCGGGCTCTACATCGATGAAAACGACGTGTTGTACGTGGCGGACTCCGAGTCCAGCCTGGCCGATAACGCGGTTCAGGGTCGGAGGAATCCCGGTTGGGAACGCGGCATCTACATTGGAGACGCCCGCACCGGATTCGTCCAGTACTTCATCCCGGATACGCACCCGAACCCGACTCAGGCTGGAACGAGCGGACCCGAGGGGGTCGCAGTGGATCAGGACGGGAACGTCTACGGGGCAGAAGTGGGGCAACGACGCGTGGTGAAGCACACCCGGTTTCGGCCCTAGGTAGCCGGAACCCGTAGGATCGTCGGGGCGAGGAGCCCGACCCCGAACGCGGGGTCGGGCTCCGGCCTTCCGGGTGGCACCTGCGGTTCCAGCCTTCGCCACCCTCCCTCCGGTGCGACCCAGGAGCCGATTTGATCGCGATTTCTCCACCCACCACCGTCCCGGATACGGTGCCGTCGAAGAGGAGGAAGCTTTGCCATCCGTGAAGGACTTCCGTCGAGTGCTCGCCGCCAACCGAGGTGAGATCGCGATTCGCGTGTTCAGAGCCTGCACCGAGCTCGGCAAGCGAACGGTCGCGATCTACAGCGATGAGGATTCGTTGGCGCTCCATCGCTACAAGGCGGATGAGGCCTACCTGGTCGCGACCGGCAAGGGGCCAGTTGAGGCCTACCTGGACATTGACGCCATCGTGTCGCTCGCGGTTGAGAAGCGGGTGGATGCGATTCATCCGGGGTACGGCTTTCTCGCAGAGAATCCCGACTTCGCCCGCCGCTGCGAAGAAGTGGGGATCGTCTTCATCGGGCCTTCACCCGAGCATCTCGAGCTCTTCGGAGACAAGCTCCGGGCTCGCGAGCTGGCCGAAGCTGCGGGCATACCGGTGGTGCCCGGAACGCCCGAGCCCGTGTCGGACGAGCCGGACGCCGTGGCCTTTGCCGACGCCTCCGGCTACCCCGTGATCGTGAAGGCGATCGCAGGTGGGGGCGGGCGGGGCATGCGGATCGCGAGGAGCCGAGAGGAGTTGCAGCAGGTGTTCTCGGTTGCGAAGAGGGAAGCCCAGGCCTCGTTCGGGAAGGGAGCGGTCTACCTCGAGCGCCTGATCCGCCGGCCCCGGCACATCGAGGTTCAGATCCTGGGCGATCAACACGGACGGGTGGTCCACCTCTGGGAACGGGACTGCTCCGTGCAGCGGCGCCACCAGAAGGTGGTCGAGGTGGCTCCCGCGCTCTCGCTCGAGCCTGAGCTCCGGAACGAGATCTGTCGCTCCGCCCAGACGATGATGGACCACGCAGGATACGTCGGCGCGGGGACCGTGGAGTTCCTCCTCGACGAGCGCGGAGAATATTTCTTCATCGAGGTGAATCCGCGTATCCAGGTCGAACACACCGTGACCGAGATGGTGCTCGGGTTGGACCTCGTGCAGGCTCAGATCCGGATCGCCGAAGGGCATGACCTCGCAGGTGCTTGGATTCCGGATCCCATTCCCGAGCCCCGGGGCTACGCCATTCAATGTCGGGTCACCACAGAGGACCCGGAGAACGATTTCTTGCCCGATGCGGGTCGCATCGCTCACTATCGTTCGCCCGGGGGACTGGGCGTGCGCCTGGACGGCGGCACCGCCTTCACAGGTGGGTACGTCAGCCCTCACTACGACTCCCTTCTCGTCAAGGCGTGTACCGCTGCCCTGCGCTTCGAGGACGCGGCTCGCAAGATGCATCGCGCACTCCTCGAGTTCCGCATCCGGGGGGTGAAGACGAATATCCCCTTTCTCGAGAACGTGGTGACGCATCCGGCGTTCCTCGAGGGCCGGGTGGACACGGGGTTCGTGGCGAGTCATCGGGAGCTCTTCGACTTTCGTCCCCGAAGGGATCGGGGAACCCGACTCCTCCGGTATATCGGGGACATCGTGGTCAACGGCCAGGAGGGTGGCCCCCGGACGCGCGCGAAGCCCAGCTTCCGCCCCGCACCCTTGCCGGCGCGTGTGTACGATTGGAAGCCTCCTGCCCAGACGTGGAAGCGCCTGCTGGACGCCGAGGGCCCCGAGGTGGTGGCCGAGGAGCTCCGAAACGCACCGCGGGTGCTGCTCACCGACACCACCTTCCGCGACGCGCACCAATCCCTGCTTGCGACCAGGGTTCGCAGTTACGATCTCCTGCGGATCGCAGAGGCCACCGGGCGGCTCGCTCCGAGCCTCTTCTCGATGGAGGTATGGGGTGGGGCTACCTTCGACACGGCCTACCGCTTCTTGAAGGAAGATCCCTGGGAGCGGCTGGGAGCGATTCGGGAACGGATCCCCCATGTGCTCCTCCAGATGCTCCTGCGGGGGCAGAGCCTGCTCGGCTACTCCGCCTATCCCGACAATGTAGTGCGGTCCTTCGTCCGGGAATCGGCCCGCGCCGGAATCGACGTCTTCCGCATCTTCGATTCGCTGAACTGGCTCCCCAACATGCAGGTCGCCATCGACGCCGTCCGCGAGGAGGGAAAGCTCGCTGAAGTGGCCCTTTGCTACACCGGCGATCTCCTCGAGGAGGGCCGGACCCGCTATGACCTTCGCTACTTCGTGGAGCTCGCCAAGGAGATCGAGCGGGCAGGAGCCCACATTCTCGCGATCAAGGACATGGCGGGACTTCTCAAGCCGGAAGCGGCGGAGCGGCTCATCCGGGCCTTGAAGGAGGCGGTCGCGCTCCCGGTACACCTTCACACGCACGACAGCGCGGGCGTTGGGGTTGCCGTTGCGGCGCGAGCCGCGCTGGCTGGAGCCGACGTGGTCGACGGCTGCATCGACGCCCTCGCCGGAGGGACCTCGCAACCCAGCCTCCGAGCGATTGCGGCCGCCCTCGAGGGTACCGAGAGGTCTCCGGAGCTGGAGATCGAAGAGCTCCAACCGCTCCACGACTACTGGGGGGCGGTACGGACGTACTACGGCTTTCTCGAAGGGGGACCGGTCGCTCCGGACGCGGGGGTGTTCCTGCATCAGGTTCCGGGCGGCCAGTTCACCAATCTCAAGCAACAGGCGGAGGCACTGGGGCTCTTGAGTCGGTGGAGGGAGGTGATGGTCGCCTATCGGGACGCCGACGAGCTCCTGGGAGAGCTCATCAAGGTCACTCCGTCGTCGAAGGCCGTCGGTGACCTGGCGCTCTTCATGGTGCAGAACGACGTCACGGGTGAGACGCTCCTCGAGCGTGCCGAAGAGCTTACCTTTCCGGAGTCCGTGAGAGGGCTCCTCAAAGGCAAGCTCGGCCGTCCGCCCTATGGGTTCCCGGAGGCGTTGCAACGGGCTGTGCTCAAAGGAGAGGAACCCCTCGACGATCGGCCCGGCGCCTACCTCGCTCCAATGGATCTCGAGGGTGTGAGGGCAGAGGTGGCGGCCCTCGCGGTGGACGAGCCGGTCGAGAGGGAGCCGACGGACCGCGAGGTGCTCAGCCGGATCGTGTTTCCGGACGTGTTCGAGGGTTACGTGAAGCACCGCGCCCTCTACGGAGACACCTCCGTGCTCGACAGTCCCACCTTCTTCTACGGGCTGGAGAGGGGGGAGCGGGTCTCGGTCGAGATCGAGCCCGGAAAGACCCTCATCATCCGCCTGATGTCGGTGGGGGAATTGAGGTCGGACGGCACTCGGTCCGTCCTCTTCGAGCTCAACGGGCACGCGCGGGAGGTGCGGGTTCCGGATCGAAGCGCCGCTCCGGATCCGGCCGGCCGCACGAAGGTGGATCCCGCGAACTGGAAGGAGGTCGGTGCCTCGATGCCCGGGAAGATCGTGAAGGTACTTGTGGAGCCCGGAGATGCCGTCCACAAGGGGATGGACCTGCTGGTAGCAGAGGCCATGAAGATGGAGACAGCGGTAACGGCACCGCGCGATGCTGTGATCGAAGAGCTTCTGGTGCGGCAGGGCGATACGGTGGAGCCCGGCGACCTGCTCGTGCGGCTGGACTCGGTGCCGGAAACGGAGGAGATGTAGAAGTCCGTTGAGGAAGGGGCCCTCGCAGAATCGTCCTGGAGAGGTGGATGACGGATCATTCGAGAAGATCGAGCTCGAACAAAGTCGGAGGTGAGCTGCAGCGAATCCCCACTCCCTACGTCCTCTTTCTGGGCGATGCCATCGACCGGGAAGCCGCCAAGACGGCGATCGGCATCGCCCACTGGCGACCTGACAACTGCGTAGGCCAGCTCCGTCTGCCTGGATGCCAGGTCGACCTGGGGTTGGCCGACCTCGACGTCGAGGGGGCGATCGAGCGCGGGGCCCGTACTCTCGTGGTCGGGGTCGCGAATCGGGGCGGAGAGGTTTCTCCGGGCTGGATCGACACCCTGGTCGATGCGGCCGAGCAAGGGCTCCACCTCGCGGCCGGGCTCCACACGCGCCTGAGCGGCTTCGACGTGATCACGAGCGCTGCCTTGGCGAGTGGGGTGGGCATCCACGACGTGCGGATTCCGCCGTCGGGATTGCCTGTGGGCAACGGGGTTCGCAGGTCCGGAAAACGTCTCCTGACCATCGGAACTGACTGCTCGGTCGGCAAGATGTTCACCTCCCTTCAGCTCGCGCGGGAGATGGAGGCCCGGGGGATTCCGGCCACCTTTCGGGCCACGGGCCAGACCGGGATCCTGATCGCCGGGGAGGGGATTCCTGTCGACGCAGTGGTCGGCGACTTCATTTCGGGATCGGTGGAGCGGCTCACCCCGGAGGCCCCCGAAGACCACTGGGATGTGGTCGAAGGACAGGGGTCACTTTTCCATCCCTCCTTTGCGGGGGTGAGTCTGGGGCTTCTGCATGGGAGCCAGCCGGACGCGATGGTCCTTTGCCTCGTTCCCGGTCGTCCCCACATGCGAGGACTTCCGCACGTGCCCTCTCCCGACCTCGGGCAGTGCCTGTCGCTGAACGAGGAAGCGGCACGTCTGACGAACCCCGCGGCCCGTGTGGTGGGCCTCTCCGCGAACACGTATGGAATGACCCCCGACGACGCGGAACGGACCCTCGACGAGCTGGAGCGAGAGCTGGGACTCCCGGCGGTCGATCCGGTGCGCACGGGGGTGTCCCGTCTCATCGACGCGCTGCCGAAGTGAGGGTTTCCGTTCGGCGGGAATCCTGGCCCGTGAAGGGGCGGTTTGCGATCTCGCGGGGGAGTCGGACGGAGGCCGAGGTGGTCGTCGCACAGCTCGAAGCGGACGGGCACGTGGGAAGGGGCGAGTGCACCCCGTACTCACGCTATGGAGAGAGCGTGGAAGGCGTGATCGAGGATGTGCTCCGGGCCGGAGAGGAGCTCCGAGAGACGGATGAAAGGGATCGACTCGGCGAGCTGCTCGGTCCCGGAGCCGCCCGCAATGCGCTCGATGCGGCGCATTGGGATCTGGAGGCCCGGCGGACGGGGGTCTCCGTCCGCGCGCGTCTGGGACTCGGCCCCCCGAGAGACCTCCCCACCTTCGTCACCATCGGGGTGGCCTCCCCCGCGGAGATGGCGCGGGCGGCCCAGGCCCTCTCGGGCCAGGGAGGTCGTCTGAAGCTGAAGGGGAGCGGAGAAGGCGACCTCGACAGGGTCGCCGCGGTGAGGGCGGTGGCTCCGGGCGCCCGGATCATCGTGGACGCCAACGAAGCCTGGAGTGACACACAGCTCGAGCACTACCTCCCTGAGATGAGGCGCTATGAGGTAGAGCTCGTCGAGCAGCCCCTGCCGGCGGACCAGGACGCCGTTCTCGAGGACTTTGACTCCCCGATTCCTCTCTGCGCCGACGAGTCGTGTCATGATCGAAGCACTCTGGATCGATTGGTGGGACGGTACCACTTCGTGAATCTCAAGCTCGACAAGACCGGGGGACTCACGGAAGCTCTCGCGATGCTCGAGGTGGCGCGAGAGAGAGGTCTAGGCGTGATGGTCGGCTGCATGCTCGGGACCTCTCTCGCGATGGCCGCCGCGCTTCCCCTGGCGGAGCGGGCCGACCTGATCGACCTCGATGCCCCGCTCCTCCTCGACCGGGACCGGGTACCCGGACTCGAGTACCGATCCGGATGGATCCTGGGCGCAGCGCCAGGAGTATGGGGGTGACTGTCTCAACCCCCTGGGCGGGGGCGTTCCACAAAATCACAACCATAGTCGCCGCTCCCGGTCCGGGAGCGGCAAGAGGCTCGCATGAGACATTCCCCGGGAGGCGCGCTGTCGCCCTCCGTTTTTCCGAGCTGTGCCTTCCGCCGGATGGCCATCGTGCTCGCTACCGGTCTGCTTCCGCTCTGGGGCAGCGGGCTCCATGCCCAGAGCCCCGGGTCCGTGACGATCTCGGCGCATCCCACGGACGGGGCCGTGATCTCGGTCGATGGTCGACTCGACGAGGACGTCTGGGCGGAGGCTCCCGCCTTCAGCGGGTTCATACAGAGTGAGCCGGTGGAGGGAGCCCCGGCCGAGAACGACACCGAGGTCCGGATCCTCTACGGAGAGGATGCAATGTACATTGGCCTCACGATGTACGATGAAGCGCCCGAGACCATCGCCCGCAGCCTGTCTCCCCGCAATACGAGCTATTCCGGCCAATTCGACCTGATCGAGGTGATGCTCGATCCGACCCTGGACCGCCGTACCGGATACCGTTTTCACGTGACCGCGGCAAACGTGCAGGGGGATGCCTACCTCTTCAACGATACCGGCTCCGATTCGGCATGGAATGCCGTCTGGGAATCCGCGGTTCGGATCCACGACGCCGGCTGGACCGTCGAGATGCGCATCCCCTTCTCGCAGATTCGCTACGAGAGCGGGGCGCTGGCGCAGAGCTGGGGCATCAATGTCCAGAGGCGGCGCGCCGCCGACAACGAGGTGACCAGCCTCTCACCGGTGTCGCGCCTGATCCAGGGCAATGTGAGCCAGTTCGGACGGCTGGAAGACCTGCGAGTTCCGGCGAGCTCCCGGCGGGTGGAGCTTCGTCCCTACCTCGTCACCCGCGCCCATACCGGTCCCGCGTCCGACGATAATCCGTTCTTCGACGGGCAGGAGTTCGGGGCCGACTCAGGCTTCGACCTGAGCTACGGATTGGGAAGCTCCTTCACTCTCGATGCTACCGTGAACCCGGACTTCGGCCAGGTCGAGGCGGACCCGGCCGTGATCAACCTCTCGGCGCTCGAGACCTTCCTCCCCGAGCAGCGTCCATTCTTTGTCGAGGACGCGCGGATCTTCGATTTTTCCCTCTCCGGCCCCAGGAACCAGATCTTCTATTCCAGGAGGATCGGCCGGAGCCCGCAGATGAGCACGCTTCCCGGAGCGGCTTACTCGGACGTCACGGACGGCACCCGGATCCTCGGGGCGGCCAAATTGACGGGGCGTACGCCCGGGGGGCTCTCCCTGGGCGTGCTCGGGGCGCTGACCTCGGAGGAACGGGGCCGCGCCTTCTTCAGGACGGAGGACCGGATCGAGGAGTTCGTCGCAGAGCCTCGGACCGCATACGGGGTCGTGCGCGTCCGTCAGGAGCTGCGGGATGGCGACTCCACAGTTGGCGCCATCGTTGGAGGCCTGACGAGGGCCCTGCCGGACGGAGGAGAGCTGAGCGTGCTGCCCTCCGAAGCCGTTTCCATGGGCATGGACTTCGAGCACACCTGGTCCGATCGGGAGTGGGCCCTTCTTGGATTCTTCTCCGCCGCCCACGTCCGGGGGGACTCCGCGGCGATCCTTCGCATTCAGCGGTCAAGTCGGCACTACCGCCAGAGGCCGGACCTGGACTGGAGCACCTTCGAACCCGGTGCGACGGGGCTCACCGGCGGGGAGTGGCGGTTGGAGCTGGAGAGGCGCCGGGGCAGTTGGCGAGGGTCGGGTTGGGTAGGCCAGGTCCTGACCGGGTACGACGTGAACGATCTCGGTTTCAACACGAACATGGAACGGGTCTCCGGGGGCCTGAGCCTCGACTATCGGGAGGTCACACCGGGCAGCTGGTACCGAGACTACTCCGTGAGGCTCTTCACCGTCCACGATTGGAGCCACGAAGTCTTCGACGGAGACCTTCTCTCGTGGGACCGCTGGAGGTGGGCGCAGACGCGCAACAATTTTCAGGTGTCCGGAAACGTGACGCTCCCGAATTTCTGGTCGGTCGGAAGTCAGGTCTACTACAATCCGGACACGATGAGTCGGCGGGCGACCCGGGGCGGCCCTCGCATGGTGGAACCTGGAGCCCGCGGATGGTCGGTGAACCTGTCGACGGACAGCCGGGCCATGCTGAGCCTTCGCCCCAGCCTGTCGATCGATCGGGGGCTGCTGGACTCGGGCAACGAAGTCAGCGCGGATCTGAGGGCGAACCTCCAACCTTCGACGTGGCTGGAAGTGAGCCTGAGACCAAGCTACACCCGGACCTCCGACCGGGCGCAGTACGCGACGTCCACGGGTTCCCTCTCCTACGAGCCCACCTACGGGACCCGATACCTGTTCGGCGAGCTCGAGCTTCGGGAGTTCGCGATGGAGGCACGGATGAACTGGACGTTCACCCCGCACCTCACCTTCCAGCTCTTCGCTCAGCCCCTTCTCTCCGCAGGCGACTACGTTGGCTATCGGCAGCTCTCACAGCCGGAGAGCTTCGAGTTCGAGGACTTCGCCGAGGGCGAATATGCGAACGTCGAGGGGGGAGTGAGCTGCCTGGGCGGTCGAAGCTGCCTGGCGCCGGACGGAACCCGCTGGGTGGACTTCGACGGGAGCGGGACCGCCGATTTCTCTTTCGCAGACCGTGACTTCAACGTCCGTTCCTTGCGCTCCACCGCCGTCCTGCGCTGGGAGTACCGCCCCGGCTCGGCGCTTTACTTCGCGTGGCAGCGCCGGCAGGCGGAGACTGTGGCGACTGGCGAATTCGACCTCTCTCGCGACCTCCGAGCCCTGCTGGATTTGCCCTCGGACAACGTCTTCATCATCAAGGCCAATCTCTGGACTGCGTTCTGACGCAGCGCGATTCGGAAGACAGCCATCCTCCCCAGGTACCGGCCAATCCCTTCCGCGAGGCCTGTGATGCCGGCGCATCAGGAGTGCGGCCTGGCGCGGCCTCCCCATGGGGTTGCCCCCCTCACGGACTGCTTCTACTCTCTATGCGGTCCATTGGCGGGATGGGACTTCGAATGCCCGCGAGAGGGAGCCTCGGGAGGCTAGGGAGATCTGAATGGGAGAGGTGATCGAGCTGTCTGTGATGGGGGTTACGGTGGTCTTCCTCTTCCTGACCGCTCTCGTCCTCGCCATCTACGGGACCGGGGCGTTCTTCCGGGTTTTCGAGGAGCGCTTCTCGGATGGCCCTCCCCCTTCGCAAGGAGGAGGGGCGGGGGCGCGATCGGACCGGGCTCGAATCGCCGCCCTGGTCGGTGCCATCCAGGCGCAGCGCGAGCGACGGCTGGATTGAGCCGAAGGTGTGAGCCGAGGCCCTCAGGGTGAGCCGTTCAGACTCCGTTATGAAAAGGAGGCAGGATAGGTCGTGGCCGCACAGGTCTTGAAGCGACGCATAAAGGTGATGAACACCGCGTTCCGGGACGGTTTTCAGTCGGTCTTCGGAGCGCGGGTTTTCACGAAAGACTTCCTGCCGGCCGTGGAAGCGGCTCGAGAGGCGGGCATCACCCACTTCGAAGCCGGAGGTGGAGCGCGTTTCCAGGCGCTCTACTTCTACTGCAATGAAGACGCATTCGCGATGATGGACGCCTTCAGGGAGGCGGCGGGACCGGACGCCAACCTCCAGACGCTCGCTCGAGGAATCAACGTCGTCGGCCTGGAGTCGCAGAGCAGCGACGTGATCGAGATGCACCCGCGACTCTTCAAGAAGCACGGAATCACGACGATCAGGAACTTCGACGCCCTGAACGATGTGAACAACCTGATCTACAGCGGGCAGTGCATCGTGGACGCAGGGCTGCGGCACGAAGTCGTGGTGACGATGATGGAGCTGCCCCCGGGCTGCTCCGGCTCTCACACCGCCGAGTACTACGAGTCATTTCTCCGGGAAATCCTCGACGCGGGCGTGCCGTACCATTCCGTCTGTTTCAAGGACGCCTCGGGCACGGCAGTGCCTTCAAAGGTCTATGACACGATCCGGCGTGCCCGAGATCTTCTGCCGGACGACACCGAAATTCGATTTCACACGCACGAGACGGCGGGAGCCTCCGTCAGCGCGTATCGCGCCGCGATTGAAGCGGGTGTCGACGGAATCGATCTGGCCATGGCACCTTGCTCGGGCGGCACTGCGCAACCCGACATCGCCGTGATGTGGCATGCCCTCCGCGGCACGGGATACGAGCTCGACCTGGACGTGGATCGGGTCATGAAGGCCGAGCTCGTCTTCAAAGACTGCATGAAGGACTACTACATGCCGCCGGAAGCGACCTCGGTGGAGCCCCTCATCCCCTGGTCTCCCATGCCGGGTGGCGCCCTCACGGCGAATACCCAGCTCATGCGGGATCACGGCATTCTGGATCGGTACCCGGAGGTGATCCAGGCGATGGGCGAAGTGGTCCGCAGGGGAGGGTTCGGCACCTCCGTCACTCCTGTCTCGCAGTTCTACTTCCAGCAGGCGTTCAACAATGCAGTGATCGGCCCCTGGGAGAAGATTGCGGACGGGTACGGGAAGATGGTTCTGGGATACTTCGGCCGAACTCCGGTGCCAGCGGACGAGGAGATCGTCAAGATCGCCTCTGAACAGCTCGGCCTGGAACCGAACACCCGGCCGGTGCTCGAGCTCAACGACGAAGATCCGTCGAAGGGGATCGGTCCGGCCAGGGCAAGGCTCGAGGAGGAGGGAATCGAGTGCACCGAGGAGAACATCTTCATCGCTGCCACATGTAAGGATCGGGGGATCACGTTCCTGAAGGGCCAGGGCAAGACCGCGGTCCGCAAGGGAGCGGTCGCAAGGGAGGCGGCATCCCAGGCGGAAGGCGAGCCGGCGTCTGCAGAAGGGCCGTCCCATTACCGGGTCCGGATCGACGGCGACGACCACGACGTCACCGTGAGCAACGGCGAAGTCGTCGTCGATGGTCGCACCTTCGCGGTCTCGATCGAAGGCGTCGACCCCGATGCTGCCCCAGGCGAGTCCCGGAATGAGGAGACCGGGACGACCGACGACAAGCGACCCGAACGGAAGAGGGACGAGGCCGACGGCGAAGGCACCGGTGTCCACGCGAAGCTCCCTGGCTCGGTGCTCCGTGCCAACGTCGCTGCGGGAGACCGTGTCGACGAAGGTGCGGTGCTGTTCGTGATGGAGGCGATGAAGATGGAGATCGAGGTGCAGGCGCCCAGGGCGGGACGGGTGCTCGCGGTGGGGGCGGCCGCCGGTGATGAGGTGGCGGCGGGTCACGAGTTGGCACGGATCGGGTAGGGGCGGCCCTTGGAGATTCTGGCGGAGTTGTGGAGGGCGAGCGGGCTATACAACCTGAGCTGGGGTCAGGCGACGATGGTCGGCATCGGCCTGCTCCTGATCTGGCTCGCGATCGCGAAGAAGTTCGAGCCGCTGCTCCTCCTTCCGATCGGGTTCGGGGGCATCCTCGCGAACGTTCCGGTGGTCGCTATCGGGGGACCCGACGGGTTCCTCGGGATGATCTATACCGTGGGGATCGCGACCGGCATATTCCCACTGCTCATCTTCATCGGAGTTGGGGCCCTCACCGATTTCGGTCCGCTCCTGGCGAATCCGAAGACTGCCTTCCTCGGAGCTGCGGCCCAGATCGGGATTTTCGGGACCGTCCTCGGGGCCATGGCCCTCTCCCAGTACGTGGCGGGGATCGAGTTCAGTCTCGCCGAGGCGGCGGCCATCGGTATCATCGGCGGAGCGGATGGACCCACGGCGATCTTCCTGTCCGCGCACCTGGCGCCGGAGCTCCTCGGACCCATCACGGTGGCCGCCTACTCGTACATGGCCCTCGTTCCGATCATCCAGCCGCCGATCATGCGGGCGCTGACATCTCGCCAGGAGCGGGCGATCGAGATGAAGCAGTTGCGCCCCATCTCCCGGTACGAGAAGATGGCCTTTCCGCTCGTTGCGGTGTTTCTCTGCTTGCTCTTCCTCCCGGGGGCGGCCCCCCTCGTGGGAGCGCTGATGTTCGGGAACCTCCTTCGGGAGGCTGGGGTCGTGGATCGACTTTCGCGGGCAGCGCAGAACGAGTTGATCAATCTTGTGACGATCCTGCTGGGCCTGGCGGTCGGTTCGAAGCTCGCCGCCGCCGAGTTCCTCCGACCGGAGACGTTGGGGATCTTCGTCCTGGGAGCGGTCGCCTTCGCCCTTGGCACCGCGGGGGGCGTGATCCTCGCCAAGATCCTGAATCGGGTCACGCGTGAGCCGATCAACCCACTGATCGGGGCAGCCGGAGTCTCGGCAGTTCCGATGTCGGCGCGGGTTGTCAATCAAGTCGGCATGGAGGCGAATCCGCAGAATCCCTTGCTGATGCACGCGATGGGTCCGAATGTGGCCGGTGTCATCGGCTCAGCTGCGGCCGCGGGCGTCTTTCTCACCCTCGTCGGGTAGCGCTCCGCGGGCCCGGCTCCGTCCCATCCTGTTGCAGGAGGAATCATGACCACAGCGGCCTCACCGCTTCTCAACCGATTGCTCGTAGGCGCCCTGGGCGCTCTTTTCATCGGGGTCCTTTCTCCGAGTTCGGCTGTCCTCGCCCAACAGGGGCCTCCCACCCCGCCTCCCGAGTACGGTCCGATGAGCATTAGCATGGAGGATGTGGAGTACCCCTATCCGGTCGACTACATGCCGTTGCGCCGGTACGGAAAGGATCTCCGCATGGCCTACATGGACGTGGAGCCGGTCGGCGTGCCGAACGGGAAGACTGTCGTCCTCCTCCACGGCCTCAACTTCTTCGGGGAGTACTGGGGAGGCACGATGGAAGTCCTCAGTGAAGAGGGCTTCCGGGTGATCGCGATCGACCAGATCGGCTTCGGGCGATCGTCCAAGCCGATTCTCCCCTACAGCCTCGTGCAGCACGCGGCGAACACCCGAGAGCTCCTCGAGCATCTGGACGTGTCGCAAGCCGCGATCGTGGGTCACTCCTTCGGAGGCATGCTCGCGACCCGATTCGCGCTGATCTACCCTGAGATCACCACACATCTCGCGCTCGTGAACCAGATCGGAATGACGGATCAGCGACTCTCCCGCGGGTGGCGAGACACCGAGGAGGTGTACCAGGGGAACCTGGCTCGCGACTACGATGCGATCCGGGCCAACATCGAGCGTTACTACGTGGAGTGGCGTCCGGAATTCGAGCGCCACGTCGAGATCCACTACGGTTGGATTCGGAGTTCGGACTGGCCCCGTCTCGCGAGAATCCGTGCGAGCAACATCCAGGCGATCTACACGGAGCCTGTGGTGTACGACTGGCCGCTGATCGAAGCGAGGACGTTGGTTATCGGTGGGGAGGAGGACGGACCCAACTTCCCAGAGCTCGCGGAGACGGTGGCCGAATCCGTTCCGAATGCCGAGCTCGTACTCTTCCCCGACGTGGGGCACAACCCCCACCTCGAGGCACCCGATATCTTCCACCCGGAGTTGGTGCGTTTCCTCGAAACCGACCCGATGCCGGGCTTCGGTGGAGGGCGCGATCACTAGCGGACGGGCCGAAATGGGCAGGACCCGTTGACCCCTTCGCAGAGCAGGGGTAAGCTTTTCTGGGTCGATGGCATTCCGAAGCGGCAGCTCGGGTCGGTCGTCGGCGCGCTCGTAGCTCAGCTGGATAGAGCATCGGCCTTCTAAGCCGAGGGTCCCAGGTTCGAGTCCTGGCGGGCGCATGTCCCCCCGAGCGACACAAGCTCGGATCCCTGCTTCAGGCGGGGGGACAGGGTAGATCGCACGACCGCTTTACGACCCCCGATTGTTGCTGTAGCTTTTGCCTCCTGCCGGAAGATTCGAGAGGAGTCCGACATCTCCGCAGGTGGATGTGGTGGGCGTAGCTCAGTCGGTTAGAGCGCCAGGTTGTGGCCCTGGAGGTCGCCGGTTCGATTCCGGTCGCTCACCCTCTCCGCGCCGTCCGGAGGTTCCCGCAACATGGGACGACGGAGGCGGTGCCAGGTATCTCCCCTGGGCCTCGTGACGGAGGTTCGGAGGTGTTGACAAGGGGGGGGCGCTGGCTTATTCTTCATGTCCTTGTGGCGGACGTCAGCTCCGATCGAGGGCCGACGGACCGCAGCAAAATCGAGGGAGCCGAGTCGGGCTCCCTCTCTGTAGCTAAGCGCTTTTTGAAAATCAGGGTCTTGAGAAAATGGGTGGGCCCACGTTCGGCGAGCACTACGTCTCGTCGAGACGGTCGTCCGCGATGCGGAGGACCAGTGGGAGAAACAACGTAGATTCCGAACAATGGTCGAGTAGGACCAGAGTTCACTGGAGCAGATCGAGCTTTTTTCAACGGAGAGTTTGATCCTGGCTCAGGACGAACGCTGGCGGCGTGCCTAACACATGCAAGTCGTACGAGGACCAGGGTGCTTGCACCCTGGAGCCGAGTGGCGGACGGGTGAGTAACACGTGACCAATCTGTCTTCGAGTGGGGGGTAACCCGGGGAAACCTGGACTAATACCGCATACAGCCTCATGGTCGCATGGCCGTGAGATGAAAGAGGGCCTCTGCTTGCAAGCCTTCGCTCGAAGGGGAGGTCGCGGCGTATCAGCTAGTTGGTGGGGTAATGGCCTACCAAGGCAACGACGCGTAGCGGGTCTGAGAGGACGACCCGTCACATTGGGACTGAGATACGGCCCAGACTCCTACGGGAGGCAGCAGTGGGGAATATTGCGCAATGGCCGAAAGGCTGACGCAGCGACG
>SLCK01000029.1 GCA_007125845.1 Gemmatimonadota bacterium | reverse complement strand
CCCGCACGGCCTCGGCGATGCGCTCGTGAACCGCGCCCAGGGTTTCCACGCCCCCGCCCAGCAGCTCGCGCTCCACCGTGTCCCGCCAGGAGGGAAGGGGGGGAGGCCAGGGAAAGTCCGGCAGGTCGGACATTCCGGGCACACCCGCCTCCATCGACGCCAGCATCGCCGGAACCGGGCAGCCCAGCGCCCGGTCCATCCTCTCCTGCCCCTCGGCCACGAGCTCGAGCACGGCTTGGTCGTAGAGCGCCGTGCGCACCTCCGGATCGCCCTCGGCGGAGGGGTCCACCGCGAGGAGCGCCTCGGCGGCGACGAAGGCGAGGGTCCGCTCGCTCCCCCTCACCACCTCCCGGAGGGCCGGCGCCGCCTCCGCCGCGTACGGGCCCATCGCCCCCAGGTGCCGCGCGGCCAGGTCGCGGCGGACCTCGCTCGGGTTGGTGAGCCAGGCGGTGAGGAGGGGCACGGCCTCGGGCTGGAGGGGCGAAAGGGCCGCCAGGGCCTGGAGCATCACCGACTGCTCCCGCGGCTCCGCTTCCGACCGGCGTCCCAGGATCTCCACGGCGAAGGGACGGCCTTCCGGGCCCAATGCGGCCAGTCCCTGCAAGGCTCCCGAGCGCACTTCGGGGTCGTTGTCCTCGAGGCCGGCGCGGAGCACCGACATCGTGCGCTCGTCCAGCACCCTCGCCTGACCCACGGCGGCGAGCGCCGCCCCCCGCGCCTCCCGTTCCGGGCGGCGATCCACCCCGGGCACCATTGTGGCCCACAGCCCCCTCCGGTTCTCCTCCCCCGCGCGTTCCAGCAGGATCTCCCGCCCCTCCGGCCCCATCGCCTCCGCGGCCACGATCGCCCTGCGCCACGCCTCGTCGTTTCGGTCCCGGAGGGCGAGTCCGAGGGCCTCCGCTCCGGCTGCCTCGTCGAGGACGGCCAGGAGGGCGGCCGCCGCCCCGCGTACCGAGGCCGAGCGGTCCTGGAGGGAGGCCTCGAAGCGGCCCGCGGTGCGGGCGAGCCACTCCCGGGAGGGGGCGTCGGCCACCGCCGCGTCCCGGAGGGCGTCGAGGGCCAGGGTGCGCGAGTCCGCTCCCACACCCGTATCGATCCCGATCCGGACCAGGGCCGCGAGCCCCCCGAACCCGTACCGGGTCAGCCCGCCGGCTGCCTCGCCCCTTATGCTCCCGCGAGTCTGCCGCACCACCCCGGCCAGCGTCTCGATCGCCAGCGAATCCTCCCCCCCGATCTGCCCCAGCGCCGCGACCGCCGCCAGGGGGACGGCGTATTCCGGGACGTGCACCAGGGGCACGATCGCGGGGATGGCCGCAGTCGCGTCGCTCCCCAGATGGCCCAGGGCCTGGAGGGTTTCGCTCCGCACGTCCGCCGCCGCGGGGCTCTCCAGCGCCTCCGTCAGGACCTCCACGAGCGGCTCGCGCTCTGCGGGGCCGGTCCCCCGGACCGCCTCGACGACCGCCGTCCCCGCTATCCGCCGGATCTCCTCGTCGGGATCGGTGAGGAGGCGCGCGAGCGATTCGGCGAGTCCGGGAGCCATCCGCGCCGCGTCGGCCGCCTGCGGGCCCAGGTCCGCGAGAGCGCCCGCGGCGACGGCCCGGGGCCCGGGCTCGGGGTTGTGGAGGTGATGGCGCACCTCGAATGCGCCCACCGGCCCCATCTGCGCGATGGCGAAGCGGGCCAGTCCCCCCCGTTCGCCATTCACCGAAATGAGATCTCCGGCCACGCCTGCCCCCACGAGCCCGAGGGCGATGGCGGCGTAGCCGGCCGGTCCGCTGACCAGCGGACAGGCGACGGGGTAGAAGCGGTGTTCTTCGGCGGGTCCCAGCTCGCCGGCAGAGACGAGGGTCCGGAGGAGCGCGGTCGAGGAGCCGGGCACCTTGGCCGCGGCGACTGTCGCGTGGGCCCGGACCAGGCCGTTCCCGTCCTGGAAGAGCCGGAGGAGTGCGGAAGCGATCCGGTCCGAGTCGACCGTGGATTCCCCGAGGGCGGCGGCCGCGGCGCGCCGTACGCCTGAATTGCCGTCGTCTAGGGCCCCGATCAGGACGTCGACGCCCTCCCGAGTCTCGACCGCGGAGGCGGGCGGCGCGAAGGCCGCGGCGAGGCGGCGGTCGGGGTCCCGGAGCTCTTGGATCCATGCCTCCGCCTCCGCCGTCTGCGCGGTCGCGGGGCGCGGCGCCGCGGCGAGCGTGCCGCAGAGGAGCAGGGCGGCGACCGCAGCTGAATGAAGCCGCCACCGTACGCTCCGCGAGCGGTGCAATGCGGGTGCAGCGTTCATGGGGTGCTCCGGGTCGAATGCGCTCAAGGTTGCGTGAGGACGATGGTTTCCCCGTGGGACTGCATGGTGAGCCGGGTCGGTCGGTCTTCGTAGAACGTTCCCGTGTACTGGACGTTGCCTCCGGGACGCTCCACCGTGAACTGCAGGTGGCCGTCCGCCCAGGATCCGGTCAGGTCGTAGAATGCGAACGGATGCTCCACGGTCTCGGATCCCTCGAAGGATCCCAGCTCCAGACCCTCGCTGTCGTCCTGCTCGGCGTCGAAGCGGAAGGAGCGTCCCTCCTGGCCCTCGACCTCCCAGGTGGCGGTGATCACGAGCACGGGGACGGCCACCGTCGAGGCGGGGTCGCAGGAGGCAGTCGTGAGGGCGAGTCCCGCCATGAGAATGAGGGTCGCCGAACGGTGTCGCATGGTATGTGCTCCGAGAAGGAGAGTAAGGGGTCGGGTGCGGATCGTCGAATCGGTCAGCCCGGGGGTGGATCCCGCAGCGCCTCCATGAGGTGAGGGAATTCGGCTTCGAGCCGCGCCACGGCGGGATCCAGGTGGGGCAGGGCTTCCATCACCGCCTCCCGGGCGGAGCGGACGTCGGAGCGGCTCGGACGATCCGGAGTGAAGTCCATCTGGATGGCCACGAGCGGGCCCCGCAGGTCGAGGAGCTGCGGGTGGAGCTCGGATCGGATCAGCTCGAGGATCTGGCGCGTCCGTTCGCCCACCTCCGAGCCGGCCTCTCCGGACCACGCCCGTTCGAGCGCCCCGGGAATCTCCGCCAGCTCGCGGTCCAGCTCCCCGTACGCGTCCGAGTAGTTTCCGATCGCGTCCCGGAGGATCAGCGACTCCGTGAGGGTGATCTCCCTGGACAGATCCACGAGGCCGAACGCGTCGACGAGGTCCCGGCTCCGGCGCACGTACGTCCCCAGGTAGCGGTTCACGCGCTCCCGCAGCTCGGTTTGTGCCGCTCCGCTGACCGCGCTCTCGACGGCCCCCTCGGTGAGGGTCGCGATGCGGGCGACCAGGCCGTCGAGCTCGGCGCGCACGACCGCCTCGATCTCCGCCTCCGAGGCCCCCCGCACCTCGAGCGTCTCCCGGATCGCCTGGAGGTCGCGCTCGATCCTCTCCTCGACCGCGACGCCGATCCGCTCGCCGACCAGGACGGAGACCACGGCGGCCGGATCCCCCGGGACCACGATCCGACCCCCGGGGGGAAAGAGGATCTCGGTGCCGGGTTGCCCCACCACGCGCACGGTGACCTCGGTAGGTGCCCCGAGGAGGGCGTGCGTGAACATGCCGCCGTCCTGGAGCGCGATCTCGGGGGGATGCCCCACGATCAGGAGCCGGACGTCGGTGGCGGGCCGGCCGTCCCGGAGGAGCGCCTCGCCTCTGAGGGTGGTGACCTGGCCGTGGAGCTCCGGGGCCGCACCGAGGTATCCGAGGGCGAGCCCGAGGAGGACGAGGGCCGGGAGAATGCGCATCGGATTCACGGGTTTCCGAAGGTGAGCCGGACGGCGACCTCATCCGTCACGACGACCTCCGTGTTGAGCCCTCGGGCGCCGTCGCGCGTGCCGACCACGGACACCCGCGCCCCGACGGGGAGGGGGAGCTCCACGGAGAAGTTGCCCGATCCGTCGGTCGTGTCCGCGGCCGCTCCGCTGCCGAAGTTGAGGGCGATCCCCTGGACCGGGGCTCCCGTTCCCTGGTCGAACACGGTCCCCGAAAGGCGGGTCGAGTAGCTCCGCGGCTCCAGCTCCACCCGGATCACCCGGCTCGCCGACACGGACCGGAGAGTGCTCGGCTCGGATGCGTAGCCCTCCGCCTCCGCCGCGACGTACACCTCGGCGGCTCCCGGAGGAAGACCCAGAAAGGACGCCTGTCCGTTCTCGTCGGTGGATTGCGTGAGGCGCTGGACGCCCCAGTCCACGGTGACCCTCGCCCCCGGCACCGGGCCTCCGCCGGCCTCTGCTGTGCGGTCGACCCGGACGGCGAGCACCTGCAGCCCCCCCTCCGGGACGAGGTAGAACCCACCCGCGACCACGAGCGCGGCGAACATCGCGGGTCCGCTGAGACCGATCTGGCGCTTGCCCTGGCTCGTGAAGGTCCCCGATGAGTTCATCGCCCCGAAGGCGAAGGCGGCCGCGGACAGACCCAGCGGGATGAGGAGGACGTAGAAGACGCGGTGGTCCAGCCCCGCGGCCAGGATGCGGTCGGCGCCGAAGACGAGGAAGAGCAGGAGTCCGAGGGCGACGACGAGTCCCGCTCCGCTCACCGCGAGGTAGCTCCCCGCGGAGAGCGGTTGTCCGGACGGCTGCGCCGGAGTGGAATCGGCCGGTTCGGGCCCTCGAGGCAAGGTGCTCATGTGGAGACACGACCTCCTGGGTGCTCTGACATCACGATAGGCGGCGATGGCTGGAAGGGCAACGGATTCCTATACTGCGGGTGTTCGGCGATTCGGCAGCCCTCGATCATGGAGTCTCCTCATGGGCATTCTGCTCTCCTGGCTGGTCCTCTCGCTCGCCGTGTGGCTGACCGCGGAGGTCCTTCCCGGCTTTCACGTCAGGAGCTTCGGAAGCGCGTTCGTGGTCGCGGCGCTCTTCGGGATCCTGAACTTTCTCCTGGGGTGGATCTTCTTCGTCTTCTTCACCATCGCGACCCTCGGGCTCGCCCTCCTCCTCGCCTTCATCACGCGCTGGATCATCAACGCCATCCTCCTCAAGATCGTGGCCACCCTCACCGATCGCCTGACGATCGACGGCTTCCGGTGGGCCCTGGGAGGCGCGCTCATGATGTCCGCCCTCGGGACGGCCGGGGAGTGGCTGGTCAGGAGGGCGCTCATAGGGTCTTGAGGTACTCGACCAGCGCGTCCTTCTGAGCCGCGGCCAGATCCGTTCCGTAGAGGTGCCCCTGGTTCGAGTTGCCGCGCTCCGCGGTGTCGTAGAGCCATCCCCGGTGCGCGGGCATGCATCCCCACTGGTGCTCGACCGAGCTTCCGTCCTCGGGGAGCTCGGCCTCGTCACCGTCGCAGCGGCGGGACACGAATCCCACATTCCAGCGGTCGACGACGTCGTAGCCCCGGAAGAAGGTGCGGGGCCGGAGCTCCGGGGGCTCCAGCAGGGCGCGCAGAGTGGGCACGGAGCCGTTGTGCAGGTAGGGCCCGCGCAGCCAGATCCCATCGAGCTGGAGCGCGACGTAGCCCGGCACGTCGGGTCTGCCCATCGGCGTCCGCAGGATTCCGGCGCGGTTGCGCACGATGCGATTCGCGCTGTCCGCGGCGGCGCGGGTCCAGGTGTTCGCGCGTTCCGGGCTCGTGCCGATCTCGGTGAGGGGGATGATCGTGCCGAGCCGGTTGTCCCGGCCGCTCGCGTGGCAGGTGGCGCAGTTCTGCTCGAAGATCTCGGCTCCCTCCGCGGCCAGCGCGGCGTCGACGGGGAAGGGGTAATCGGGGGGAGGCAGCGTCATGAGCCAATCCTCCAGGTCGGCCATGCGCTCCCGGAAGTACCGGGAGTTCTTGGCGCGCAGGCCGAGCGCCGAGTCGTAGATCACCGCACGAAATGAGGTCGTGGCCCCGGCGAGGTTCATGAGCATCAGCCGGGACGGGTCGATGTCGAGCGTGGACCAGTCCGCGGTGAGCGCGTAGTCGTCCTCGGGCCAGGTGCGGCCGGGCTGCACCCGGGTCTGGAGATTCCAGAGCGCGGGGAAGTCCGTGTTGTCGAGGGTGTCGTCGACCTCCATCTCGAGAAAGTTGAACTTCGTGAGGTTCATGGGGGGGTCCCGCCCGGGGCCCCAGCGCGGGCGGTCGTCCGCCCAGGCGAAGTCCTCGCCCTGCTGGATGAGCTCCTTCCGGGTCGCGGGGATCAGCACCCAGCGGTAGAGCATCCGCTCGATCCGGCCCAAGGGGTACGCCATGTCGATCTGGGTGAGGATCGTCTCCGCGTCGAAGCGGGAGTCGTTCGCCGCGGCGCTGAAGAACTCCAGCAGCCCCTGGATGTCGGCGGTGTGGCTGGGCCCCCCGGCCACGATGACCGGGTTCGCCTCCGGCTCCGTGCGGTACTGGGCGGTGTGGCAAAGGGCGCAGTTGAAGGCCACGCGGTCGAAGCCGACTCTCTTCTTCGAGAAGCCGACCGGAAGCTCGGATCCGTCGGGCCAGGGCAGGCCGAGGGAGGCGTACCCCCCGGGACCCGGGAGGAGGTCGTCGAAGATCCGGGGCAGGACCACGACGATCCAGTAGGGAATCCCCGCCTGGGACTCCGACCCGATCGAGCCGTGCAGGAAGTAGGCTTCCGGGTCGCCCGTGATCCACTCGGGCTGTGGGAATTCGCGGAAGATCCGGTGCCACGCGAAGAGGCCCAGCGGGACGGCGACGATCACGAGGATCAGGATCGCCCAGCCCAGCTTGCGCTTCCAGCGCGACCGCTTCGTCTTTGCCGCCTCATGGGTCATGGAACGGAGTCTCCGGCTGGGGTCAGAAGGTCTTCAGGTACTCCACCAGAGCCTGCTTCTCGGCGGGCGCGAGGTCGGTCCCGTAGAGGTGACCCTGGTTCCCATTGCCGGGCAGCCGGGTGTCGAACCGCCATCCCAGGCGCTCGGCCTCCGCACCGTTGGCCACGAACCCGACCTGCTCGTAGTCGTAGACGTCGTAGCCGGTGAAGAAGACCTCGGGCCGCTCGTCGGGCGGCTCGAGGAGGGCCGCGAGGGTGGGCACGGACCCGTTGTGCAGGTAGGGCGCGCGCAGCCAGAGCCCGTCGAGGGGGGCCGCCGCATAGCCGTGGGTCTTGCGGAAGCGGCTGAACCGCGCGGGGTAGCAGACCTCGCGGTCGTCGGGACGTTCCCGGCACGTCGCCTCATCGACCGGGAACCCCGCGTAGAGCGTGTTCTGCGCCGCGGCCAGCTCCAGCGTGTACGAGTCGAGCCGGGCCCGGTCGGTCCCGATCTCCGCGAGCGGGATCACCGTGCCGACCCGGGTGCCGTCCCCCTCGGTGCGGAAGGGCGGCGCCCCGTGGCCATGGCAGTGGAAGCACTGGGCCTGGTAGATGGCCTCCCCCTCCTCCGCCAGCGCCCGGTCGATGCGCTCCTCCGGGAAGGCGGGGGGGCGGGCCTGGTCCCAGAGCCAGTCGGCGGTGCGCAGGAGCTTCTCGGCGTCGATCGTGGCGGGGGTGGCGCCCGTGCCGAAGGCCGCGCTCAGGTTCCGTTCGTCGACGCTGTCGTTGTTGCCGTCCCAGTGGAGCTGCATCCCCTCCTTCCACTGCTGGTTCCACACGGAGGGAAGCGCTGCGTTTCCTACGAGCTCCCGGGCGGGGGCGTTCTCCATCTGGAAGCCGAGGAGGGCCTTGGGGGGATTGAAGGTGTCGACCCGTCCAGGGCCCCAGCTGGCCATGTCCACGAAGGAGAGACGCGAGGTGAGGGTCAGGAGCTGCTCCCTCATCATCGACATCGCCACCCGGCGAAAGACCCAGCGGTCCACCGGGCTCAGCGGCGCGGGCCGGTAGCCATCTTCCCTCGGCTCCACCTCCTCTCTCTGCTCGGCCAGGGCGTCCACCGTCGGAAAAATCCGGCTGGCGCGGAACTTCCAGTCCGCGGCCGCATCCCCGAAGAAGAGGGCCAGCGCCCCCAGGTCGAAGGTGTTCGCGGGCATCCCGAGGATGATCTCGGGAGGCGCACCCGGGGCGGAGCGCACGGTTCCGGTGTGGCACACCGCGCAGTTGAAGTACACCCGGTCGATGCCCTGGACCCGGCGCATCGACATGCCGATCGGGAGGTCGAAGCGCGGATTCCGGTCGGGCTCGTAGATCATCCCGAAGGCGGCGTAGCCCTGCCCGGGTTGCCCGTCGGGCAGGTATTCGTGGAAGAGCTCCGGGAGCGCGACCCAGATCCAGTAGGGGATGCCGAAGCCGAAGTGGTTCTTCCATCCCCTCTCGCCCCCGGTGGAGCCGTACTTGAAGTGGTCCTCCTCCGATTCGTAGACGACGGGCCGGTCGTCGGTGAGCCGGATCGCGAGGTAGCTGCCTCCGAGGAGCACGAGGATCACCGTGAGGGCGCCGATCCAGACCCCGATCTTCCCGAGGATCCGGCGCGCTCGGCGGAGGAAGGGGGCGTCATCCGGCAACGGGTTCTCCTTCCTCCTGCGGGAACTCCAGCATAAACCCTGCGATCCTCCATCGTCCGACGTACACGATGCCGAGGTAGAGGCCGGGGGCGACCTCCCGGATCTCGTCCCGGATGAGGCCGGCCACCAGCGAGGTGCGGGAGTAGTCGAGGATGATCGCCGGGCCATCGGCGAACCAACTCGTGTCGACGTAGACCTCCGCCCGGATCGCCGGGAAGCCGAGGGGCCCGAGCCGGTTCTTCAGGTCGCGCGTCTCCGGCCGAAAGATCTTGCCCTTCCAACAGAACGCCCGCACGAGGCCTGCGAGGAGCGACTGGAGGCGGGAGCCGGGGAGGAGGAGGGCCGTGCCCTCGGCTCGCCCTTTGGGAATGCGACCCGCAGAGCTGGCGAGGAAGAGCTCGTCGTGTTCGCCTCTCGACATACGGCGAAGGTCGCGCGCCTGGAGCGTCATGGAGTCCTCACGGGGTGAAGCCGGGCTTCCCCGTTGGGGAAGGTGAAGGGGAGCGGATCGCGGGAGAGGCGGCTGTCCTGGATCCGCATCTCATGCTCTCCGAGCTGCCGGGCGATGGCCGCCGCGCACACGAAGAGGATGAGCTCCCAGCCGGGGCAGCTCCGTGGCCCCGCGAGGAAGAGGAGGGACGCCGAGGCCGCGGGGTCGGGCTCGGGGCCGAGCCACCGCTCGGGAACGAAGTCGTGGACCGAGCTCGAGAGGGTTTCGTCCCGGTGGAGGAGGGGGAAGTAGTGGACGACCTCCTCGTCTGCCTGGTCGGAGCCGGGCGCCGCGGGCCGGGCGTGAAAGGTCCGGGTCACCGGGGGGAAGAGGCGTCCGGTTTCCAGGAGGCAGGCCCGCACGTAGTCGAGTCCGACGATGGCCTCGGGTCGGCCCTGCACCCCGGCAGACGCGATTTCCGCGCGCACCCGGGCCTGCGCGTCGACGCGGGCCGCCAGGACGGCCAGGGTGCGGTGGAGCAGGTCGGTCCCCGATCCCGTGAAGGTGAACATCCAGTGGGGGACCTGATCGAGGAGCTCCTGTGTGTCCGGGCGGCCGGTCTCGAGCGGAGCGAGGCGGGCCGCGCGTCCAAGGAGGCTCGGATCGTCCCCGGTGGTCTTTGCCCAGCGCTCGGCGAGGGCCGCGTAGAGCCGTTCGCGGCGCTTCCGGTAGCGGCCCCCGAGGAGCTTGCGCCGGAGGGGGCTCTGGACGGCGCCGAAGAGCGCGTGGATTTCCCCGGGAAGGTCGGCGTCGGCCTCGCCCCGCTCCCCCAGGACGATGCCCAGCATCGCCCGTCCCATGGCGGCGCGGATCTCCGAGCGGGAGAGGACCGGCCCCTCGAACGCCTCCCACACGCACGCCAGGAAGGGCGCGGCGAGAGGGCCCTGCGGATCGAACCCCAACACCTCCTCGTGGAGGGCGCGCAGGCGGGACCAGTCCGCGCCGTGGGCGATCGTGAGCGCCCCCGGAGCCAGGAAGCCCATCGCCTCCCGCTTCAGGCGCCCCGGCGGCAGGCCGTCGGTGGCCGGAGATCCGTCGAGGATCTCGCGAGACTGCGCCTGGGACTCCACGAGCAGAAAGCCCCGCTTCCCGACCCGAACCGGGAGTCCGGACCCGTCCGTGCCATTGCGGGCGAGGGCGGCCCGAGCCCAGTGGCACACGGCTCGCCCGGGATCGAAGCTCCGGGGACGGCCGAGCCGCCCTGCCGCCAACGTGACTCCCAACCGCAGGAGAGAGCCCGGGCCGGCTTCCCCTTGCGGTCGCGCGTTCATGGGCCGTTGAAGGCGGGATCGGATTCCGCCCCCGGACGCGGGGTCCACTCGATGGAGTAGTGGCGGCCCCGATCCCTGGCCCACGGGTCGAAGGTGTTGACCACGCTCTCCAGCTCGTCGGCGAGCTCGGGCATCGTCCGCAGGAGGACCCGCTTCATGGGGGCCATCTCCTGCAGGTGTCCGTTCGGACGCCCCGCCTCCATCACCCGGCCGTCCGGCCCGTTGTCGGTGACCCAGGCGACGCCGAAGTGCGTGTAGAACTCGGGGCGGAAGCTGGAGGTGAAGAACCGGTCGCTGAAGAGCCGCCGCGACGCGTTCAGAATGAAGACCGTGAACTGCGTCTCGGAGATCGCGAAGCCGTGGGGCCGGACCGGCTCGGCCAGCCATCCGACCACCGTGTCCACGTCCTCCACGTTGTCGACCAGGGTGCCGTCCGGGTGGCCGAGACAGTCGGTGATCGGGCGTCCGTCCACCTCCTGGACCGAGGTGATCACCTTGGAGTCGTCGCAGACGTGTTGGCCGTAGATCTCACGGAGCGTCGCGGCGATCTCCTCCTGGCGGCGGCGCTCGGCGGAGTCCTCCGGGAGCCGGGGATCGATGAAATCGTCGAAGCTTGTCAGGCTCTGAAGACCGTACTGCCGTCGGAACTCGTTGAAGCGGGGAACCCCGCGCTCCCGGTCCCGGATCAGGTCGAGGGCCGCGACGTCGATCATCCCGGTCTCGGAGTCCAGGTGCGGCATGGGGAGGTTCTGCAGGAAGAGCGGGTGGTTCTGGAGGGTGAGCGCCCCCAGACGTTGCCGGCCCACCGTGACAGCCCAGTCGGCGAGCCCATGCTCGTGCATCGCTCCGGTGGCCTCTCCGCGGAAGGTCGAGATCGTGGGCACCGCGGCCTGCACGGGATTGGGGTCCTGCCAGCTCCGGAGCTCGAAGAGGTCCGGGACGAGCGGGTGGAGCCGGTAGACGGTGACGAACTCCTCGGGGAAGTTGAAGGGCGAGCCGAAGTGGTTCACCCCGCCGTTCAGGTGGTCCGGGTTGCGGATGTCCCAGATGTCCTCCCCGGCGTCGAGGTACCCGCGGAATCCGGGCCGGCCCTCGTAGCGGCGGCTTCCCAGGCCGAAGATCCCCGATCCGGACGCGAAGACGCCCCACCACGTGGTCTGGTCCACCTCCCGGAAGGAGGTGCCGAGGCGGTCGACGATCACCCGCTCCAGCATCCGCGACATCCGGTCGTTGTCCTGAAAGAGCCCGTTCCAGTTCGAGTTCATCGCGTGGTGGAGGACGTCGTCATAGAGGAGCTGGGGCGTCCATTCGATCGTGTGGATCTTGGCGATGAGGGCCGAGACCACGAGACGGGTGACTTCGAAGAGCTCCTCGTCGGTCACCTCGGAGTACCGGATGACGCGGTCCGGGTCGGCCGGATCGCGCAGCCCGGAATCGGCATCGGGGTCGGCGGACGCGTGGCGGCGGAACTCGTCCACGAACGCATTGTGTTCCCGGGCGAAGACATTGTGGAGGAAGCTGAGCCCGACGGACCAGTTGTCCGGGAAGGCCACCGCTTCCTGGCCCACCCAGGTGGGGTGCATCGGATCGCCCTCCTCCAGGAGGGGCAGGTAGCCCTGTTCCTCCCCGGGCGTGGCGGCGGAACCGGCGCCGGATGGGCTGTCGCGCGGCTCCATCAGGAGTCGGGCGGGGTCCGCGGGATCACGCTTCACCCTCTGGGCCGACGTCTCGTTGAAGCCGTAAATCTGCGAGGCGTCCCACCAGGCGGTGTTCGTGTTGCGGGTCGTGCGGTGGGCCCGCAGGAGGTGCTCCCGGCCCTGGTGGGTGACGGTCGGCGGCGGCTCGGTGTCGGCGTACAGGGAGCGGGCCGCCCGGTCGCCGGGACGGCACCCCAGCTCCTCGATCTCCGCCGCGGAGAGCGCCTGCTCGCCGGATTCCGGCCCGCCCATCGGGCATCCGACCTCGATGAACTCGGCGCTGTTCTCCCCTTCCTCCAGGTGCGAGAACCAGTCGTGGGTCATGAACTGGATCCAGAACGCGGCGAGCACGTTGAAGAAGGGCGCCTTGATATAGTCACATTCCCCCTCACCGCCCGCGACGCCCAGCCCGTCGTTGCAGCGCTCCGGGTTCGACTGGATCCGGGTGAAGAGCGCCCGGCTGATCACCTGGGGATCCGGTTGCAGCAGGCCGAGGCGGTCGCCGTGCCGGTTGCGCACGATCTCCACCTCGCTCAGCTCCGGAAAGGTCTCCTCGAAGGCCACGTTCCGGGCGAAGAGGGTGTTGGTGGATCCCATCAGCGGGTTGCGGATGTCGTTGCAGACTCCGGTGAGGGTCCGGAACCGGACGAGGTCGCCCGTGCAGAGCTGCTCCCCGTCCCCACCCACCCGGCCGTAGTCGGGATGCTCGGGCGGAAGCCGCATCTCGGGCCAGACGCGCAGCGCGCGGCCCTCGACCGCATCCCGGCCGAGGAGGTAGTCGCGGTACGTGTAGTTGTCGAAGAGGTTGAACTTGATGAGCTCGATCCTCTGGTACTCCAGGTCGAGCAGGGCTCCGTCGAGCCCCCGCTGGTTGCGAGAGAGCCGCTGCATAGGGAGGAGAGCGACCCGGGAGAGGGTGGTCTCGTCCCCCGTGCCCCAGTACCCGGACCAGTCAACCCAGGGAGTGTCGCGGAGGGTCAGGGCCTCGGGTCCGCCGCGGCAGAGGGCGGTGTACTCCTGGACCTTCCCCAGGAAGCGTTCGGGCGGTGTCTCGGCCACCGGCCGGAGCCCGGAGCGGACCAGGGTCGCGCAGGCCTGTAGCGAGCGAACTTCGTCACGGAGTGCAGGAATGGTGGCGAGGAGGAGGAGCCAGAGGCCGACGACCACCGCCCCTCCGATCAACACTTTTCGCATCCGAGAGTCCTTTTATGGTTGTGACCCCTCCATCGGCTCTTGCCGAGACCCGCACACTTTCCGGTGATACTTGGTAATGTCTATCGTCCACAGTAATACGAGGGGGCTCTCCAGAACGTCAAGCGTTTCCCCGGAAAGGCCAGTCCCCGGGCCACGCTGGACGTCCTTCCATTGCCGTCTCCGGATTCGGGCACGACTGTGGGACCAATGAGCCGCCCGATCGGTGCTCCATGAGGCCGTACCGCTCGACCGTTTTCCCCGAGGAAAGGACCCTCCCATGCCCACCTCCCCGTTGAAGCCGTTGGAACGTCCGTACCTCCCGATCATCTACGTCCGGGGCTACGCCGGGAGCGATGCCGAGGTCGACGGCACGGTCGCCGACCCGTATATGGGGTTCAATGTCGGAGCCACGGTCGTGCGGCAGGACTGGGAAGGAGTGGTCCACCGTCACTATTTCGAGTCGCCGCTCGTGCGCCTGATGAAGGACCACGAGTACCGGGACGTCTACCACGTGGGAGAGGAGATGCCGCTCGGGGAGCGGCTCTCCCCCAGGAGCGTGTTCATCTACCGCTACTATGACGATGTCTCGAATCTTCTCGGTGCGGGCGAGCGCCGGGATATAGAGGACTTCGCGGAAGGGCTGGGGGCGCTCATCCTCCGGGTGCGGGAGCGGATCTGCGAGGACGGCGAGTATGATCCGGACACCTTCGGGGTGCACCTGGTGGCCCACTCCATGGGAGGGCTGATCTGCCGCTCTTTCCTGCAGAATCCGCGCCCCGCCGTTGCCGAGACCGTGAAGATGGTCGACAAGGTGTTCACCTACGCGACGCCGCACAACGGGATCGATCTCCAGGTCCTCGGAAACATTCCGGGACTGTTCAGCCGGAACAACGCCGACAACTTCAATCGCCGCAGGATGGCCGAATACCTGGGACTCCCGCCCGACCGCAGCCGCGACGACGTGGCCACCCTGAACGGCCGTTTCGATCCCGACCGATTCTTCTGCCTCGTAGGGACGAACGCCGACGACTACAAGACCGTGAGCGGCTGGGCCCAACGGGTGGTGGGCCCCCTGAGCGACGGGCTCGTGCGGATCACGAACGCCACGGTGCATGGATCCTGGACGAAGAACGGGAAGGCCGTGGAGATGCAGGCCCCTCGGGCCTTCGTCTATCGGAGCCATTCGGGACCGCTGGGGATCGTGAACTCCGAGGACGGCTACCAGAACCTCACGCGGTTCCTCTTCGGGGACGTTCGGGTCGATGGCGTGCTCCTCATCAAGGAGTTGAGCCTCCCTCCGAAGGTCCAGGAAGCCCACGACGCGGGGCAGCGGATTCGGGCCTCGTACCACTTCGACGTGATCGTGCGGGTGCGCCGCGCGCGCTGGGAGCTGCACCGACGGCTTCTGAGGGAGAACTCGGCGGTCTTCCGGAAGTTCTCCGACCTCTTCCCGAAGCCGGGGTCGGGGAGGGCCGTGCATCACCCCCACCTCTTTTCGGCCTACCTCGCCCTCTGGGGGCGAAAGCGCCGAGGCGTGACCCTGGGCTTCAGCATCGATCTGGGGGTGCACGTTCCCGAGTACGAGATCGACCGCCGCATCTTCATGGACGAGTACTATCCGGGCGGGATGCTCTACCGGGACAAGATCAACTTCGAGCTGAGCCCTCCGAGGGGGGGTCGCGCGGATTGGAAGCTGCGCTGGGGGAGCGACCGTACGACCCCGAATCGAACGGAGCACCCGCTCGAGCCGATCGAGGGGAGCGAGGTGGCCGAGGCTCTGCCCGGGTTCGTGGAGGAGGGCGACCAGTTCTACTCGGTGCCGGTCCGGCAGGACTCCCAGCCGGGGATCGATGCCCAACTGGTTCTCCGGGCCCGCCCCTGGCGCTGATGGGAAGTCCCGGCGGCCGCACCCATTTCGGTGTCCGGGCCTTCCGGGCCCCGGCATTGCCCCGGACCCCGTTCGGCCCCATCCTCCCCACATTCCGACATCCTTATCCACCTGCCCATTCGCACGGACGCGCCCGCATCCATGCTCGAGCTTCTATCCATCACGATCGACCCGGACTACGCCCGCCACCTCTGGCGCCACGAGAAGAACACCGTCTTCGTCGACCTGGAGTTCGAGGGGAAGCGCAAGCGGCAGGCGGCCCGCGACACGGTCCTGAGCGCGCACTCCATGGGCGACGCCGAGCGGATTGCCCGGCTTCCGGATCGGGGGCCCCTGCTGGTGCGCACGAATCCCGCCGGGGCCGGAGGGGTGGAGGAGGCGCGGGCGCTGGTGGCCCTTGGCGTGGACCGGATCATGCTCCCCATGTTTCGGACCCGCGCCGAGGTGGACGAGGTCGTCGAGACGCTCCGCGCCGGGGAGGGTGTGCCTCCCCGCCTGAGCCTCCTTGCCGAAACCGAGGCCGCCGTGCAGGGGCTCGAGGAGATCCTGGAGCCACAGCCCGAATGGGTGGATCATGTCCACATCGGACTGAACGACCTCTCGCTCGAGCGCGGAACCGACTTCCTCTTTGAGCCCGTGGCCACGGGTGAGATCGCCGAGCTGGCCCGGCGGGTGCGCGGGCTCGGGCGGCGCTTCGGCTTCGGTGGCGTCGGGATGCCCGGCGAAGGTCTCATCTCCGCCGAGCGGATCCTGGGCGAGCACGTGCGGGTCGGATCCGACTGCGTGATTCTGGCCCGTTCGTTCCACCGCCGGATCCCGGCGAACGACCCCGCCGCCCTCTCCGAGGGCATCGCGCGCGTCCGCGAGTGGGAGGCCCACTGGCGGCAGGCGAGCCCGGAAGCGCTCGAGGAGAACCACACCGCCCTCCGCCTTGCCATCGAGGCCGTCCTCGCCTCGCTGGCAGAGGAGAAGGCGGCGGGACGGCGAGGTCCGTGACCCCACTCCCGCGCCCCTCCGAGCTCCTCCTCCTCTCGCCCCGCACCGACACCGACGAGGCCTTCCAGGAGCTGGCTCAACGCCTCTGGCCGGTGGTGGCTCCCCTCCCGGTCCGGGTGATCCACGGGGACGCCTCGGGCGACCGGCCCCCGGAGCCCGGGGCCGCCCTGGTCACCGGCGGTCGGCCGGAGGCGCTCCAGGTCCTGGGCTCGATGCCGAGCGAGGGCGGGGGATGGCGCTGGGTGCACCTCACCTCGTCCGGCCCGGACCCCCTCCACGACTGGCCGATCCTGCCGGGCCGTCCCCTGATCACCTACTCGCGCGGAGTGAACGCAAGGAGCATCGCGGAGTGGGCGATCGGTGCGATCCTCCACTTCCGCCGGGACTTCGACCGCTACCTCCTCCAGGCGGCCGAGCGTCGCTGGGAGCGGCAGTGGGCGAAGGAGCTCACCGGGTCGCGATTGGTGGTTGTGGGGGCGGGCTCGGCGGGCAGCGAGGTGGCACTCCTCGCCCGCGCCCTCGGGATGGAGACGGTCGGGATCTCCCGGAGCGGACGCGAGCTGCCCGGCTTCGATCGGATTCGCACCGACGACGAGCTCGACGCGGCCCTCGCGAGCGCCGACGTCGCCGTCGTCCTCCTCCCCCTCACCGACAAGACCCGGGGCAGCTTCGGAGAGGAGCGCATCCGCACCCTCCCAGCCGACAGCCTCCTCCTCGTGGCGTCGCGGGGCGGGATCGTGGACGAGGATGCTGTCGCGGCGGCGGTGCGGGAAGGCCGGCTGCGCGGGGCCGCCTTCGACGTCTTCGCCGAGGAGCCCCTCCCGGACGACTCGCTCCTCTGGCGGGAGCCGGGGGTGCTCGTGACGCCCCACGTCGCGGGGACCACGGACCGTTTCATGGCGCACACTGCCCGCATCCTCGAGACGATCTGGCAGGCGGTGTACGAGACGCCCGACCCCGAGGCGCTGGCCCCCTTCATGTACGTGCCCACCATCCCTCCCCGGGAGGGGTGAGATGTCCGTCGCGGTGAAGCAGGTGATCGGTTGGCTCATCTCCCCTCTGGCCGGGGGCGGGATCCTCCTCCTCCTGGCCCTGGCCCTCTCCCGCACCGAACGCTTCGGGCGGCTGGGGCGGATCGGCCTCACCGCCGGCCTCCTGGTGGGCTTCCTGCTCGGCACGCGCCCCGTGGCCCACCTCCTGATCCTCCCGCTCGAGTCCCGCTACACGGCGGTCGATCCGGCCTCGGTCGATCCCGACGTGGAGTGGATCGTGGTGCTGGGAGGCGGACACGCCCCGGACGTCCGGATGCCTCCGGCCGCTCTGCTGAACCCCGAGTCCCTCTACCGCCTCACCGAGGGGGTCCGGCTCCACAGCGCCCTCCCGGACAGCCGACTCGTCGTCTCGGGGCGGGGGCCGTGGGAGGTCCCCCACGCCGAGGTTGCCGCGCGGGTGGCCGAGGCGATGGGGGTCGATCGGGCACGGATCGAGGTGCAGCCCGAGCCCCGGGACACCCGGGAGGAGGCCGCCCACACGCGGGCTCTCCTCGGGGAAGGGACCCGGGTCCTGCTCGTCACCTCGGCGGCGCACCTCCCGCGGGCGCTCTTCCACTTCCGCGCCCAGGGACTGGATCCGGTCCCTGCCCCCGCCCAGAGCTACTCGCGCGGGGGGATTCTCTGGAACCTGCGGGCCCTCCTCCCCTCGGCCGAGTCCTACCGGATGGTCGAGCGGGCCGTGCACGAGTACGTGGGCTTCGCCTGGGCCCGGCTCCTGCACGGGCGGCTCTGAGCGATGTACCTCCCCGGACATCTCTCCGCCGCCGTGCTCGCGGCGGGCGTCCTCACCCTGCGGTCCGGGGGGGTGGTCCCGGCTGGGCAGGGGGTGCGCCGTTCAACCCTCCTCCTCACCGTCCTTCTCCCGGCCGCCCTGGGAGGCGTTACCCCGGACCTGATCGACAAGTCGATTCTGGCGCTGGGCGGCTCGGTCTACGGCCGCACCATCGGACACAGCCTCCTCTTCCTGGGGGGCGTCACCGCGGCGTGGGTCCTGGTGCGCAGGCTCGGCCCGGCCGGATTGGGCCGGCCGGTCGGGTTCTGGGCGCTGGGGGTGGCAAGCCACCTGGCGGCCGATGTGGCCGACGACGCGCTCCGTGGGCTCCTGCGCGGCGGTATCGTCGGGTCGAGCTGGTTCGCCTGGCCGTTGGCCACCCCCTACGCCTACGTGCTCCGCAACCGCGAGCCCTGGGGGGGATGGCCGTGGCCCTGGACCCCGCTCGAGGGGATCGTCGTCGCCGCCGCGCTCACCTTCCTCGTTTGGCGGTTCGAAGTGTGGCGACTCAGGCGACCGTGAGGCTCCGCCCCCTCGTTGCCTGCCGCTCGGCCGTCAGTGATGCGGCCCTCCGGCGTGGATCTGTCCCCGGATCTCGCCGGGCGGGTACTGAGAGGTGTGCACGTTCGAGTACGCCTCACCGGTTCTCAGCTTCTCGACGAGCTCATCGAAGTTGGCCACGCCGCCCGGGCAGGCTTCGGAGTCAGGTCGTGGGATGACGTCATCGTTGGTGATCACACCCGTCGCCAGAATCCCGTTCAGCCGACCGGGAATCAACACTGCGGGCGGACCGTCGGGATATAGAAAGGCGACGACCGGCCCGTTCACTCCGGCGACCCCACAGTGGATGTGCGCCTGGAGCACATTCTCGATGTTCGCGACGATCAGGCGGTAGTGCAGCTCGGTGCCGTCCTTGTTCAGTTGAAAGACGGCCTGGCCCCGCGCGCCGGACACGACCGGGGGATCCGCGACCTCCTGATCCGCACTGTGCGGAGCGACGAAGTTCTGGAGCTGGCCGACGGGACCCGGTCCGGGCGCGGCTCGGAGCAAGGGCTCGTCGGGCGGCGCGACCGGGTCCGGCGATTCGGAACAGCCGGAGGCCACGACGAGGGTGAGGAGGAGAGGGGGGACGGCTCGGAGCGCGCGCATGATCACCTCCGGTCTGATGGAATACCGGCAGTGGGCGGAATGGCCCGCCGTAGGTGACGGTCCGCCGTACGTGTAGGCCCACCGCACGTGTGTGGTGCAAGGTAGGACGCGCCCTTCCGGGGACCAAGAGAATTCTTTCCGGACGCGGTGGAGCGGGTGACCCGCACCCTCCGTCGCCCTACCTTTGCTCCAGCGCGTTCTCGATCGCGGGCGTCCGGGGAGGGCCTCCGGTCGCACCGGGCCATGGTCCCAACCCAAAACCCCAGGGGCAGCGAGGCGATGACGTCCGGACCGATCCAGGAGGGAACCCAGGAGCCTTCGGGGCCCGAAGGACTCTGGGCCACGCTCACCGAGCATGGCGAGACTCTGCTCGGGCTCGAGCCGGACGTGCAGGGCAAGCTCCTGCTCTCGGCGGTCGCCATGCTTGCGGTCTGGCTGATCCGCCGCCTGATCCTCCGGGTTGCGGAGAGTCGCGTACAGGATCCCCGGGTCCGCTACCAGTGGGCGAAGAGCTCGGGGTACGTGGCCGTCTTCGTGGCCCTCCTCCTCCTCGCCCAGATCTGGCTCGAAGCGATCCGGAACATGGGGACCTTCCTCGGGCTCCTCAGCGCGGGGTTGGCGATCGCGCTCCGGGACCTGGTGACGAACATGGCGGGGTGGGGGTTCATCCTGCTCCGGCATCCCTTCGAGGTGGGCGACCGGATCCAGGTGGGCGAGAATCGGGGCGACGTCGTGGACATCCGCCTCTTCCAGTTCACCCTCCTCGAGATCGGCAACTGGGTGGACGCCGACCAGAGCACGGGCCGGGTCATCCACATCCCCAACTCCCGCGTCTTCTCGGATCCACTCGCCAACTACACGGCCGAGTTTCCGTACGTCTGGCACGAGATCCCGGTGCTCGTCACCTTCGAGAGCGATTGGCGCGAGGCGAAGGAGATCTTGCAGAGCGCGGCCGACCGCCACGCGGAGCCGGTCCTGCAGGACGCGGAGGAGACGATTCGGCGAACCTCCCGGAAGTTTCTCATCTACCGGGGAAAGCTGACTCCGAAGGTCTACACCTCCGTCCGCGACAGCGGCGTGCTCCTCACGATCCGCATCCTCATCCCGGTCCGGCAGCGCCGCGGACTGACCGAGTCTCTGTGGGAATCGATCCTGGAGGCCTTCGCCCGGAGCCCCCGGATCGACCTGGCGTACCCGACGCGGCGCATCTACGCGAATCCGCTCGAAGGAAAGCCCCAGATCCGCGCGCCCTGGCCCCCTCCCGTGGAACCAGGCAACTCCGGGCAGGGTTCGTAGCGGTGGGTCTCCCGCAGGCCGGGCGGTGCGCTCGAGCCGCCTGCTGGAGACGACTCTTGACTTCGAATGCGAGCGAGGAGGGCCCCACGAATGCACTACCTCGACTATGCGGCAACCTCGGCCGTCCGGCCCGAGGCGGTCGTGCAGGCGGTGGGGCGGTTCCTGTCCGATGTCGGAGCGTCGCCGGGGCGGGGCGGCCACGAGCGTTCGATCGAGGCCGGCAGGATCTGCTTTCGATGTAGGCGCGGCGTCGCTCGACTTCTGAACCTTCCTGGCGACCCGGGCAGGGTCGCCTTCATGTTCAACGCAACCCACGCGCTCAACACGGCGCTCCGGGGCCTCCTCACGCCCGGGGACACGGTCGTCATCACTCCCTTCGATCACAACGCGGTGTTGAGGACCGTCCATTCGCTTGCCCGTTCGCGCGGGGTCGAGGTGCGCATGGTTCCGGGAGCGCCGGACGGCTCCCTGGACCTGGAGGCGCTGCCCCGGATGCTCGAGGGGGCGCGAGTCCTCGTGGTCAACGAAGTGTCGAATATCCTGGGGACCCGATTGCCTCTGGGGCACCTCGCACGGGCAGCGCACGACGCGGGGGCGCTGGTGGTGCTGGATGCGGCCCAGTCGGCCGGCCATCTGGCCTGCGACCCGGCGGCGGAGGGCGCCGACCTGGTCGCGCTGACGGGGCACAAGGGCTTTCTCGGTCCTCAGGGCACTGGAGCTCTCTGGGTGCGGGAAGGGGTGGAGCTTCCTCCCCTCCTGACGGGCGGGACCGGAGGGGACTCCAGGCTCCGGGAGATGCCGGACACCTTTCCGGACCGGCTGGAAGCGGGCACGCCGAATATCGCGGGGATCGCGGGGATGTTGGCGGGCATCGAGCATCTCGGGCGGGAAGGGATCGACGCGATCCATGCGCGCACCCAGCGCCTCAAGGCCCGACTTCGAGACGGATTGGAACAGTTCTCCGGGGTTCGGGTCCTTTCACCCGCAGCGCCGGACGGGACCGGCATCGTCACGATTCTCTGCGACTCGCTCGAGCCGGGCGCCGTGGGGCGCCGCCTTGCGGAGGAGTACGGGGTGCTCGTGCGGACGGGGCTTCACTGTGCACCGGAGGCCCATCGTCTCCTCGGAACTCTCGACAGTGGCGCAATCAGATTCTCACTCGGGTGGGCGTCCACGGAAGAAGACGTGGACGGCGCCCTTTCCGCGGTCGACCAGATCACCCGTTCCGCCAGGGTGAGCGTCCCGCCGTCTCCCGACGCCTGATCGTCTCTCGTCCAGGGGCGGGCCACACCTCAACTCGGTTACGCGATTTCTCTTCCCACATGCGCATTTTCATCGCCCTGAACTTTCCGGAGCAGGAGCGGGACCGGATCCATTCGGCCGCTCAGCCGCTGCGGGACGCCGGGTATCCGGTGCGGTGGCTGGAGCCCGAGACCTTCCATCTCACACTCAAGTTCCTGGGGGAAGTCAGGTCGGAGAAGCTACCCCTGGTCGAACAGGTCGTCTCCAGGGTGGCTTCCGCGACCCCGGCCTTCCCTCTCACGATCCGAGGGTTCGGTGCCTTCCCCACGATCCGGCGCCCACAGGTCCTCTGGATCGGAGTCGATCCCACCCCGGCGCTTCGCTGCTTGAAGCAGGACCTCGAGTGGGGCCTCGCCCACCATGGGTTCGAGCGCGAAACCAGGGCCTTCCATCCGCACATCACGGTGGGCCGGACGGAGCAGAACCGCGGTGCCGGCGTCTTTCGGGGATTGGACAAGCTCTCGGCAGAGCTGGACTACGAGGGCACCGTGGACCTCGGCACCGTCGACATCGTGCGCAGCCAGCTCTCGAAGCAGGGGCGGCGCTACCAGGTTCTGACCGAGTGCCCACTGAAGCCCCGGACCAAAGAGGACTGAGGGTTGGGACATTCCTTCCTGGGGTGCCTGGGGAGGGCCGTGGCTCTCGTCGTTCTCGTGGCCATCGTGTGGCTCGCGTGGCAGCGGGGTCCGCAGCTCTGGGAGAGCGTCCGGGATGCACCCGAAGAGCCGACCCTCGGCGTTCCCGAGGAAGAGCTGGCCCAACAGGTGCTCGCCCGCTACCAGCTGCTCGCGGACGGAGACGTGGATCGTCTGGAGCTGACCGCTGCGGAGCTGCAGAGCACGTTGCGCCACTCCCTGTCCGACCGACTCCCGGAGGGGGTCGAGGATCTCTCCGTCAGGCTGGAGGACAGCGAGGCTCGTCTGGGAGCGCGTGTCGCGCTGGACCACCTGCCGGTCGTGACGGAGCTCGAGCGAGTGCGGGCCATCCTTCCCGATCCGGTCCCGATCGAGCTCAGAGGAGTGCTCGTCACGCTCGAGGATGGACAGGCGCTCTTCCTGGTGCGCCGAATCGATGCGGGAGGGATTCCCCTGCCGCGCTCCATTTACTCGGGACTGATCGAGTCGCTGGACTCCGGGGACCGCGGCCCGCTTCCCCCCGAAGCCCTGCGGGTCCCGCTACCGACGGGGACCGGCTCGGTCTACATTGACGGGGACCACCTGGTCCTGACCGGACCCGACTGAAGCCCCACTTCTCGACTTCCCGGCCACCCGACGCCATGGCACGCCTTCTCATCGTGGACGACGAGGAATCGATCCGCGAGGTCCTGCGCCAACTCTTCGAGTACGAGGGGCACGAGGTGCGGGAAGCCGCGTCCGGACCCGCGGCCCTCGCCGAGGTGGACGGAGAGCCTCCGGACGTGATCTTCCTCGACGTGAAGATGAGGGAGATGGACGGGCTCGAAGCGCTGCTCCGCTTGAAAGAGAAGGTTCCGGACGCCCAGGTGGTGATGATCTCCGGGCACGGCACCATCGACACGGCGATCGAAGCGACCCGCCGTGGGGCCTACGACTTTCTCGAGAAGCCGTTGGATTCGGACCGGCTCCTCGTCACCCTCCGCAATGCCCTGAAGGCAAAGGGGCTCACGCAGTCGGTGGCCAGGCTCCGGTCGGAGGTGGGAGCGAGGCACGAGATCGTGGGAGAGTCCGAGCAGATCCGGAAGGTGCTGGAACGGGTCGAACGCGTCGCGCCGACGGATGCTCGCGTCCTCATCACCGGGGAGAACGGAACCGGAAAGGAGCTGGTCGCGCGTGCGATCCACCGACTGTCCGGGCGCGCCGACGAGGCCTTCGTCGAGGTGAACTGCGCGGCCATCCCCTCCGAGTTGATCGAATCGGAGCTCTTCGGGCACGTGAAGGGGTCCTTCACCGGCGCGATCGAAGACCGCACCGGGAAGTTCGAGCAGGCGGATGGAGGGACGCTCTTCCTCGACGAAGTCGGAGACATGTCCCTGCCCGCCCAGGCGAAGGTGCTGCGGGCGCTGCAGGAGGGCACGGTCACGCGTGTGGGAGGGAAGCAGTCGCGCCACGTCGACGTGAGGGTAATCTCGGCCACGAACAAGGATCCGGGAGAGGAGATCGAGGCGGGCCGACTCAGGGAAGACCTCTTCTACCGCCTCAACGTCGTACCCATCCACCTCCCCCCCCTCCGGGAGCGTCGTGACGACATTCCGATGCTCGTCCGCCACTTCGCCTCGCTGATGGTGTCGAAGGACGGCTTCGACGTGCGCGAGTTCACACCCGAGGCGCTCGAGCGGTTCAAGGAGATGGAGTGGCCGGGGAACGTCCGGGAGCTGCGGAACACGGTGGAGCGCCTCCTGATCCTCTCGAGCGGACCGAAGGTGACGGTCGAGGACGTGGAGGACCTGACCTCCCCACGGACCGATGCGATCGATCTCGGAGCGGAGCTGTTCGAATCCGAGAGCTTCGCGGAATTCAAGGAGCAGGTGGAGCGGATGTTTCTGCTCCGGAAGCTGAGGGAGCAGGATTGGAACGTCTCCGAGACCGCGAGGGTCCTGGACATGCCTCGCTCGAACCTCTACAAGAAAATGGACAAGCATGGGCTGGTACGTGAGGAGTAGTCTGGCCGAGGAACCCCGGCGCCGCGAAACGGGTAGCCAAGAAGTCGCCTCCGGACGCGCCGTCGTGCTCGCACGCGGTGTCTCTTCGCCCGCCCGGCGACTCGGTTCCGAATCCGTGGAGCGCCGATGAGCTCACCCGACGAAAATCGATCCATGGAGGAGGCGAACCCGGAGGGGTCGGCCGAGGCCGACGCCCCGGCGCACCCCGCAGTCTCGCGGCCTCCCCCCCACAGGGCAGGGTGGGTTCGCTCGACCGCCGAGCTCATCCGCTCGGTGGCCATCCTGCTCGTCTTCTTCTTCGTCGTCCGCGCTTTCGTGGTGGAGGCCTTCAAGATCCCCACCACCTCCATGGAAGGCACCCTCCTCGCGGGCGATTTCCTGCTCGTGAACAAGGCCGTCTACGGAGCCGAGATCCCCGGCGTCGGGATCACCCTTCCCGCCCTGTCCATCCCGGAGCGCGGGGAGGTCGTCGTATTCCATCCGCCCCACGATCCGGAGAAGCACTACGTGAAGCGGCTGGTCGGGCTTCCCGGAGACACCCTCGAGATGCGGGACAAGCGCCTCTACCTGAACGGGGACGAGCTCTACGAGCCCTATGCCATCCACAACGACTGGGACGGCGACACCGTACACCCGGCGATGACGTGGCAGACCGATCACCTGAAGGACCCGCCGGCCGGCCGGCGGTATCGGCCCTCGAGGGACAACTGGGGCCCCCTCGTGATTCCCGGGGGAAGCTTCTTCATGCTTGGAGACAACCGCGACAACTCGGAAGACTCTCGCTACTGGGGTCTGGTGGATCGAGAGAGCATCAAGGGGCGGCCCTGGCGAGTGTACTACTCCTCCGAGCCCGGGCAGGCCGGATTGGTTTCGTGGTTCCGGGAGGTCCGATGGGATCGGATCGGTGGACGAATTCGATGATGCCGCCAGAGCGGGAGCTGTCATGGAGTGGGGCTTGGCGCCTCGCGCGGGGGCGCCCGTAGACCGCGCGCGGGGGGGGGAGTTGCGTAATGCGCGCTCGCGCCCAATCATGACCTCTCCAGTTGGGAACATCCTGGACTAGGAGGGAAGACTCGTGGCGAGATCTCCTGCCGTGGACGCGTCGGGCTCGAGAACGACAGCGACGAGCTTCTCGCCCAGGCGACGAGTCGGGAAGGATGGGTCCCTCGATCAGTACCTCCGCGAGATCAGCCGCTACCCGCTGATCGACCGCGAGGAGGAGGTTCGGCTCGCGCAGGGAATTCGCAAGGGGGACCCGGAGGCCCTCGACAAGCTGGTTCGCTCGAATCTCCGCTTCGTGGTGTCGGTGGCCAAGCGTTACCAGAATCAGGGCGTCGCGCTTGCCGACCTGATCAATGAGGGCAACGTCGGACTGATCCGGGCCGCCCACAAGTTCGACGAGACCAAGGGGATCAAGTTCATCTCCTATGCGGTCTGGTGGATCCGCCAGGCGATCCTGCAGGCGCTGGCGGAGCAGAGTCGGGTGGTCCGCGTACCGCTCAACCGAGCCGGGGCCCTGCACCGGATTGGTCGCCGCTCCTCCAGCCTTCTCCAGGAGCTCGGCCGGGAGCCGACCGTCAACGAGCTCGCCTCGGACCTCGACCTCTCCCGCGAGGAGGTGATGTCCACGCTGGCGATCTCGCAGTCCCACCTTTCGCTCGACGCGCCGATCTCTCCCGGCGAAGACAATCGTCTCCTGGATTACCTGCCGGACCGCTACTCCCCCATGCCGGAGGATCGGGCGTACGACCACGCCCTCAAGGACACGGTCGACCGGGCGCTCTCGAGCCTGAAGGAGCGAGAGGCCAAGGTCCTTCGCCTCTACTTCGGCCTGGACGACCAGGAGCCGATGACGCTCGAGGAGATCGGTGAGCTCCTGGGCATCACCCGCGAGCGGGTGCGCCAGGTCAAGGAAAAGGCGCTCACCCGTCTCCGCCACGCATCACGGGCCCGCTTCCTCAAGACCTTCGACGGTTGATCCCCCTCGGTTGACACCCTCCTGGGCCCGGAATATCATTCAAAGCTCTGTAGTCAATTGGTCGCGGCCGACCGGATCAGGAAATAGATGAAGACGTACACTCCGAAAGCGCACGAAATTGAACGGCGGTGGTGGGTGGTGGACGCGGCGGACAAGCCCCTCGGGCGCCTGGCCACCGAGGTGGCCCGGGTCCTCCGGGGGAAGCACAAGCCCATGTTCACCCCGCACCTCGACACGGGCGACTACGTGGTCGTCCTCAACGCCTCCAGGGTGCGCCTGACCGGGAAGAAAGCCGATCAGAAAGTCTATTTCCGTCATTCGGGGTACGTAGGCGGAGACAAGCTGATCCCCTTCAAGCGGATGATCCAGACGCACCCGGAACGGGTCATCGAGCTGGCGGTGAAGGGGATGCTTCCCAAGAACGCGTTGGGGCGACACATGCGAAGCAAGCTGAAGGTCTACGCCGGGGACGACCATCCTCACCAGGGTCAACAGCCGCAACCGCTCGAGCTCTGAGCCTGGAAGGGCTCGGGCTACGGGAGCGACACAAGGAACACAGGGAACACGGAATGCCAGAGACAGCCACGGAATCGGTCCACGCGGTGGGACGACGAAAGACGAGCACCGCGCGGGTCATCCTGCGACCGGGCACGGGCGAGTGGTCCGTGAACGGTCGTTCGCTTCAGGACTACTTTCCACGGATTCTCCACCGCAAGCGCGCCGAGGAGGCGCTCAAGGTCACGGAGTACGATGGGAAGCTCGACGTCACCGTGAGGGTCCGGGGCGGCGGCATTACCGGTCAGGCCGACGCCATACGTCTGGCGCTCGCCCGGTCCATTCTGACCAAGGACGAGGAAACCCGGCCCCTGCTTCGCAAGCACGGACTCCTCACGCGGGATTCCCGCAAGGTCGAGCGCAAGAAGCCGGGGCGCCCCAAGGCGAGGAAGCGCTTCCAGTTCAGCAAGCGATAGACCCAGGACTGCCGCATTTTCCCAGGATAGCCGCACTTTGGATACTTCCGTGATGGAGCAGGAATCGCAGCCCGTTGGCATCAGCCAACTTCTGGAAGCCGGAGTTCACTTCGGGCACCAGACCCGTCGTTGGAACCCGAAGATGCGCAAGTACATCTTCACGGCACGCAACGGCATCCACATCATCGACCTCCGCAAGACCGTCGATCGGCTCAGGATGGCCGAAGACGTGGCTCGGAAGGTGGTGCTGAAAGGAGAACGAATCCTTTTCGTTTGCACAAAGCCTCAGCTTCGGGGCATCATCGAGGAAGAGGCCGAGCGCTGCGGAGCGTTCTACGTCACGGAGCGTTGGCTGGGCGGGATGCTCACGAACTTCCAGACGATCCGGCAGCAGATCCGGCGCCTGAAGGAGCTCGAGCGGGGCCAGGAAGAGGGCGCGTTCGAGTTCTACACGAAGAAAGAGCAGCTCCTGATCGATCGGGAGCGGCTCAAGCTCGAGAAGTACTTCTCGGGCGTGAAGGAAATGGGCCGACTTCCGGGTGCGATCTTCGTCGTGGACGCGAAGCGGGAGCACATCGCGGTCAAGGAGGCGAACCGCCTCGGGATCCCGGTGATCGCGATCGCGGACACGAACGCCGATCCGGACATGATCGACCTTCCGATCCCCGGAAACGATGACGCCATCCGCGCGGTGGGGCTCATCACCAAGGCGATCGCGGATGCGGTGGTGTCGGCGCGGCGCGAAGTGCCCGAAGACGAGCGTCGGAAGGCCGACGAGGTGGAGGCCACGACCTACTCCACCGAGACCGGCGAGAAAGCGGCGGCTGCGGAAGACGAGCCACGTCGCCGCATTCGCCGCCGCCGCCGCCCCCGCCCGGAGGTGATCGCCCAGCTCCAGCGCTCCGAGTCCGAGGAGGATGAGAAGAAGGGGGAATCGGAGGCCTCGGCGGAAGCTCCGGCTGAGCCCAAGAAAGCCCCGGCTCCTCCCAAGGAAGCCAAGAAAGCGACCGACGACGAAGCGGAGGCGAAAGCCGAAGCCTCGCCGGCTGCCGAAGAGACGGCGCCTGCGGACAAGGCCGACGGCCAGGAGAAAAAGGCGGCAGGGAAGCCCAAGGCGAAGGAAGGGGGGGCGGAGGAGGAGGCTTGAGCGCGTCCCGATTGGACGCGTTTCAGGGAAGATCGGCAGGGAAGAGGCAAAAGAGGCGGTGCCGGAATGGAGGAAGTGGCCCGGAGCGAACGGTCTGCTTCCTCCATTTGGATCCGCCTGTTTTCATGTCCAGACGTGAACCCACGAAACAGGTACAGCGCACATGAGTGTGAGCGCGAAAGAGGTGAAGGAGCTTCGGGATCGCACCGGGGCTGGAATGCTCGACTGCAAGAAGGCTCTCGAGGAGACCGGCGGTGACCTGGAGGCGGCGATCGACGTTCTCAGGAGTCGCGGAGCGGCCAAGGCGGCGAAGCGCTCGGGCCGGGCGGCGAACGAAGGGACCGTGGGCCATTACCTGCACCACGGTGGCAGGATCGGAGTGCTCGTGGAGCTGAACTGCGAGACCGACTTCGTCGCGAACACCGACGAGTTCCAGGAGTTGGCCCGCGATCTCGCCATGCACATAGCGGCGGCCAATCCTCTCGCCGTCGGTGAAGAGGACCTGGACGACCAGGTGATTGAGCGGGAGCGCTCGGTGTACCTCGAGCAGGCCCGCGAAGAGGGGAAGCCGGAGGCCGTGCGCGACAAGATCGTGGAGGGAAAGCTCCGGAAGTTCCTCGAGGAAACGACGCTCCTCAAGCAACCGTTCGTGAAGGATCAGGATCGGACCATCGAGGATCTCGTCACGGAGACCTCGGCCAAGACCGGTGAGAAGATCCGGATCGCACGCTTCGCCCGCTTCGAGGTGGGAGAGGAAGGATAGGTCCGGTGAGCGAAGACGAGCTCAAGTATCAGACGGTGCTTCTCAAGCTGTCCGGCGAAGCCCTGGCCGGAGAGCGGGGATTCGGTATCGATCCTCCGGTTGTGGATCGGCTCACCGAAGAGGTGAAGCGGGTGCACGAGATGGGGGTCGGACTGGGCATCGTCGTCGGCGGAGGGAACATCGTTCGCGGCACCATCGCTTCCCAGCGGGGAATGGATCGGGTCACTGCCGATTACATGGGGATGCTCGCGACGATCATCAACGCGATGGCGCTCCAGGACATGCTCGAGCGGAAGGGCGTAGAGACCCGGGTGATGACCGCCATCCGGATGGAGGAGTTGGCGGAGCCGTACATCCGACGCAGGGCCCTCCGGCACCTGGAGAAGGGTCGAGTGGTGCTGTTCGCCGGAGGCACCGGAAATCCGTACTTCTCGACCGACACGGCAGCGGTCCTGCGGGGGATCGAGATGGGAGCGGACGTGATCATCAAGGCGACGAAGGTCTCCGGTGTGTATACGGCCGACCCGGAGGAGGATCCGGACGCGACCTTCATTCCCACGATCTCGTTCCAGGAGGTGGTGAGTCGGGAGCTGGGCGTGATGGATGCACCGGCCGTGTCCCTGTGCAAGGAGAACGATCTCCCCATCATCGTCCTCGACCTGAGTCGCTCCGGTGCGGTCGGCGCCGCCATCCGCGGGGAGTCGGTCGGCACTCTCGTTTCGTAGGACGCCCCGGGGCTTCAGGGCCCCGCCCCTCCCAGGCCCAACAACGTACAGCAACGAGGATAGCGATCCGATGCCCACAATCGAGAATGTGAAGCGTCAGATGGAGGAAGCGCTTGAAGCCGTGCGCAGAGAGTTCTCCACCGTGCGCACCGGAAAAGCCAACGCCGCGGTCCTGGACACGGTGCGTGTGGAAGCCTACGGGTCCTCTCTGCCGCTGAACCAGGTCGCCACCGTTTCGGCTCCGGAAGCCTCGCTCATCGTGGTCCAGCCCTTCGACGCGTCGTTGATCGGCGAGGTCGAGAAGGGAATCCTCCAGGCCGACCTGGGCTTGAACCCCAGCAACGACGGCCAGATCGTGAGGGTGCCGGTTCCCCCTCTCAACGAGGAGCGCCGGCAGGAGTTCGTGCGGGTCCTGCACAAGATGGCGGAGGAGGGCCGGGTCTCCATCCGGCATGCTCGCCGAGAGGGGAACGACGAGATCAAGGGGCGCATGAAGGAAGGCGAGCTCTCCGACGATGAGGGCCGCCGGGCCATGGACGAGATCCAGAAGCTCACCGATCGGTACACGGGCCAGATCGATGATCTACTTGCGACGAAGGAAAAGGAAGTCCTGACGCTGTGACGTCCGGCGGCCCCGTTCCGAGCTTTCCTTCCGCCTTTGACACCTCCGGAGATCCCGGACATCTTCCGATCATGAGTCGCGACGCCGTCCCTCACTATCTCCCAGACGGTCCCATCCCACGCCATGTGGCGGTGATCATGGATGGGAACGGGCGGTGGGCTGCGGGGCGGAGCCTTCCCCGACACGAGGGACACTGGGAAGGAATGAAGGCCGTCCGCGAGGTGATCGAGGGCTCCGTCGAGGCCGGCATCGAGATTCTGACGCTCTTCGCGTTCTCCACGGAAAACTGGCAGCGGCCGGAGGAGGAGATCCGGGCGCTCATGACCCTCCTGAAGATCTACGTCGAGAAGGAGCAGGACGAGCTCCACGAGAAAGGGGTAGAGGTCCGGGTGCTCGGCGATCTCGATCGGATGGATCCCGAAGCCCGAGACGCCGTGGAGTGCATCCAGCGCGTGACGTCCGGGGGCGACCAGCTCCGCCTCAATCTGATGATCTCCTATTCGGGCCGTGCCGACATCCTCCGGGCGACGCGCATCCTCGCCCGGAAGGTGGCCGCAGGCGAGATCGCCCCCGAGGAGATCGACTCCAAGGCCCTTTCGGGTGCGCTTCACACGGGGGGGCTGCCCGACCCCGACCTCCTGATCCGGACGTCGGCGGAATTCCGCATCTCGAACTTCATGCTCTGGCAGCTGGCCTACACCGAGTTCCATATCACCCCTTGCCTCTGGCCGGACTTCACCCGGGAGGATCTCTTTCACGCCCTGGCGGAATACCAGAGGCGGGAGCGGCGGTTCGGCCGGGTGTCCGCCGGCTGAGGGCGCTGGCCGCACTCCCGAATGGGACCGATTGGGGGAGGCGAGTTGGGGCGTCGTGTCGGGGTCGCCGCGGTGGGAATTCCCGTCGGCATCGGCGTGGTGTATCTGGGCGCGTGGGCCGTGGCGTGCGTCCTCGCCCTGATCGCCGCACAGGGGACCCGCGAGGTCTACCGCCTGGCCGGCGCGAGCGGTTGGACGCCCTTCTCGTGGATCGGGATCCCGGCGGCGGTGGTGCTCGTCCTGGCCGCCGCGTGGACGGGCTCGGTGGAGTCGTGGAGCGTGGTGGCCTGGTGGATCCTCCTGGGGCTCACCCTGGCGACGTTGGCCGGTTCGGTGCTCTGGCGGGATTCCGGGGGTGGCCCCCTGGTCGCCGTGGCCTCCACCCTCTTCGGAGTGGTGTACGTCGGGGCGACGCTGGCCTTCGCGGTACACCTCCGCTCGCTGCCCCAGGCCGGGGGGGGAGCGGTCGGGTGGGAGGGCGCCCTCCTCCTGATCTTTCCGGTCGTCGCGACTTGGAGTGGCGATTCGGCCGCGTATTTCGTAGGGCAACGCTGGGGACGACGGAAGCTGCGGCCGTCGGTGAGTCCGGGAAAGACGGTCGAGGGAGGGATCGGTGGGCTGATCGGCGCTACCTTGGGTGCCGGGCTTTTCGCAGTCCTCCTCCTCGGGCCGGGGGGGACCGGCATGGTGTTGCCGGTTCTCTCGGGCGCTTTCCTGGGGCTTCTGATCGGTTTCGTAGCCCAGGTGGGTGATCTGGCGGAATCTCTCCTCAAGCGGGAAGCGGGAGTGAAGGACTCCGGATCGCTCCTCCCGGGACACGGAGGCGTCCTGGACCGATTCGACTCGCTGTTGTTCACCATTCCGGTGACCTACGCCCTCCTCCCCTACTTTCTGCGATGACGCACCCGGACTTCGGCTCGACCTCTCTCGGCACGGTGCGCCGCAGGTCTCCTCGTGAGGACGGTGCCCGTCCGCTTCGTGTGGCCATTCTCGGCTCCACCGGCTCGATCGGTACGAGCGCGCTGAATGTGATCCGGCGGCATCCGGAGCGCTTCGACGTCACGGTGCTCGTCGCGAATCGGTCCGTGGAGGAGCTGGAGCGGCAGGTGCACGAACACCGGCCCGACCGGGTGGTCGTGGCCGACGAGGACGCCTACTCACGGTGCCGAGAGAACGGTGCCGAATGGGCGGGAGGCAGACAGGCGATTCTGGATGCCGTCGTGCGGCCGGACGTAGACGTCGTCCTCAATGCGCTGGTCGGATTCGCGGGCCTCGAGCCCTCGCTCGTTGCCCTCGAGGCGGGCAAGCGGGTCGCGCTCGCGAACAAGGAGTCGCTGGTGGCCGGCGGAGACCTGGTCCTCGAGGCGATTCGTCGGGGCGGGGGCGAGCTCGTGCCCGTGGATTCCGAACATTCGGCGATCCTGCAGTGCCTGAACGGAGATCCCGAGGCATCGATCGCCCGCATCGGACTCACCGCCTCGGGCGGGCCCTTCCGGGGCTGGAGCTCGGAGCGTCTCGCGCGGGTGACTCCCGCCGACGCCCTCGACCATCCGACCTGGGAGATGGGCGCCAAGATCTCGATCGACTCGGCGACGCTGGCCAACAAGGCGCTCGAGGTGATCGAAGCGCACTTTCTCTACGGCGTTCCGTACGATCGGATCGAGGTGGTCGTCCACCCGCAATCCATCGTGCACTCCTTCGTCGAGTTCGTGGATGGATCCGTCATGGCCCAAATGGGGTTTCCTACCATGGAGCTTCCGATCCTCTATGCGCTGACCTATCCGGCGCGGGTGGGAGACGAGGAGCTCAGGACCTTCGATCCGATCCGATCGTCCCCGCTGACCTTCGAGGCGCCTGACCGGGAGGCGTTTCCCCTGCTTGGGATGGGGATCGAGGCGGGACGAGCCGGCGGAACCGCGTCGGCGGTATTCAACGCGGCGAACGAAGTCGCCGTGTCGGCGTTTCTTGCCGAGGAGATCCGCTTCCCGGGAATCTGGGAGGTCGTCGGAGAGACGCTGGTGCGCGTTGGAAGCCGGAAGGTCACGGGGATCGGGGACGTTCTCGAGGCGGACCGCCAGGCACGGAGCGTCGCCCGTTCCCTTCTCCCGCATCACAAGCCGGCTCCGCCGGAGTCCGATACATGACCATAATCGCGACAATCATCGTTCTGGGTGTGCTCATCTTCGTACACGAGCTCGGCCATTTTCTGGCCGCGCGCTCGGTGGGTGTGAGGGTGGAGCGCTTCTCCATAGGGCTCGGCCCCCGCGTCTTCGGATTCACTCGAGGCGAGACCGAGTACGTGCTGAGCGCCGTCCCGCTCGGCGGCTATGTGAAGCTCGGGGGCATGAACGACGAGGTCATGGAGGCGATCGAGGGCGGGAAACAGGAGGGGCAACCGGCCGGGTCGGGATCGGACGACTTCGACAACAAGCCGGTCTGGGCTCGGGCCTGGGTGATCTCGGCCGGGGTGCTCATGAACATGGCGTTCGCCTTTCTGGCCTACACGGTCGTGGCCGCGGGCTGGGGCAACCCGGAGATGGACACGACCCGACTGGGCACGGTGAGGGGCGCTGCGCTTCCGGCCGAGGCCTCGGCGCTCGCCGAGATCCCCCCCGGTGCGACCCTCCTGAGCATCGGAGACCGCGAGGTGGTGCACTGGGGCGACGTCCGGGAGGGAATCCTCGAGGCTCCGGAAGGACCCGTCACCTTCACCTTCACCGATCCCGAGGGCTCCGTGACGGTCGAGCTGACCGGAGAGGAGGAGCGCCGAAGGATCTACCGGTCGATGGAGTTCTGGGCGGATCCGGTCGTGCAGGCCGTGAATCCGGGCACACCCGCGGACCGTGCCGGAATTCAGAGGGGGGACCGGGTGATCGGCGTGGACGGCGGCGAGATCGCCACATGGCCCGAGTTCGTGAGCATCGTCCAGCAGAACCCGGATACCGAGATTCAGGTCGCCCTCCTCCGTGACGGGGGCGAGCTGGTCCGGGAGGTGACCCCGGACGCGGTTCAGGATCTCGATCCGATCACGGGAGAGCCGCGGACCATCGGACAGATCGGGGTCCTGCCCGCCCTTCCCGGAGTCGCGTATTCTCCTCTCGCCCCCGTCGAGGCCGTCCGGGCCGGTTGGGACGAGACCTATGCGATCACCGCGCTCATTCTCGGGTTCTTGAGGGATCTCGTTACCGGCCAGATCTCTCCCCGCAACCTCGGAAGCATCGTGGCAATCGGAGAGGCGTCGGGGCAGGCGGCCGCGGAAGGGCTCCCGGTCTTCCTCCGCTTCATGGCCCTCTTCTCGATCAACCTCGCCATTCTCAACCTCCTGCCCATCCCGGTGCTGGACGGGGGCCATCTGGTCTTCCTGGGCATCGAAGCCGTCCGGGGCCGCCCTCTGTCCGTGGAGCAGCGAATGCGCTGGAGTCAGGTGGGGTTCGTGGTGCTGATCGGAATCATGGCGCTCGCGCTCGGAAACGACTTCCTGCGGCTCTTCGGGCTCTAGAAAAGCGAGAGTTGTCCGTTCTCGCGCCGGGTGCGCAGTGCGGGGACGTCCACCATCTCGGTGGGCCCGTCCTGCGGCGCCACTTCGATGTACCCCTTCCAACCCCTGGAGCGCAGCGCGCCGAGCACGACCCTGCGCGCGAGCTTCGGACAGTTGCACTTCTCGGAGAGGTGGGCGAGGAAGAGCCCCACGAGCCCGGGGTGAAGCAGGTCCAGGGCGAGGGAGGCGGCCGCGTGATTCGACAGATGCCCGTGCGATGAGGCGATGCGGGCTTGCACGGACGGGGGATAGGGGCCAGTCCGGAGGAGGGACTCGTCGTAGTTGCTCTCGAGGATCAGGAAGTCGCAGGCGGCGAGGGCGTGCCGGATCGCGGCCGTGGGCCGTCCGAGATCGGTCGCCACCCCGAGCCTCGTTCCACAGCTTCCGGACGTCACCGTGATCGCCACCGGATCCACGGCGTCGTGGGCGGTGAGAAAGGGATCGATCCGCAGCTCGCCCACGTGAAAGGAAGTGCCCGGAGCGTAGGCACGGACCGGCTCGTCCCCCTTCAACAGGGAGGCACAGGCGTCCCTGGTGGCCGGGGTCAGGTAGAGCGGAGTCCCGAACCGGCGCGAAAAGACGCCGATGCCCTGCGTGTGGTCCCGGTGCTCGTGGGTCACCACGATGGCATCGACCGAGTTGGGCTCGACGCCGAGAAGCTCGAGGCGCCGGACGACCTGTCGAGCGCTGAAGCCGGCGTCGATGAGGACCCGAGTTCGCTCGCCGACGACGAGCGTGGCATTTCCCCCGCTTCCGCTCCCGAGCATCGCAACCCTCATCCGGACGTCTCTGATTCCCGTGGCCCCTCGGATCTCCCGGACGCCTCCTGGCCTCGAGAGTCCTCCCACGCCTGCTCGAAGAAGCGCCGCAGTCCGGGGGCCAGCGCTACGTCGCGGCGGGCCATCGCCCGCTCTGCGGTCACCAGGAACGGCTCCAGCCGGTGAACCGTCGACGCCTCCGTGCCTCCCCAGGTGAAAGGAGGCACCCGCCTGTCGGGCATCTCTCCGCCGAAGACGTTCGACCCCGCCCCGATCGACGTTCCCGAGTTGAGCAGCGTTCCGATGCCCGTCTTCACGTGATCGCCGAGGAGGACTCCCAGCTTGATGAGCCCGGTGTCCACGGTTCCCTCGGCGGTCTCCACCCGAATCGGGCCGTAGTTGTTCTTGAGATCCGAGTTCGTCGTCCCGGCGCCGAGGTTCACCCAGCGGCCCACCAGGGAGATCCCCAGATAGCCGTAGTGCGCCTTGTTCGAGAAGCCGAGGACCACGGACGACGAGATCTCCCCCGCGAGCTTGCACGCCGGGCCACAGGCCAGCGACTCGATCAACCCGCCGAGGAGCGTGGAATCTGGACCGACGACGGTGGGTCCGCGGAGGTGCGTGTGGGCGTGGACCCGCACTCCGGGGCCAAGGTGGATGGGTCCCTCCTCGGAGTCGAGCACAGCCCCGGGATCCACCCGCACGCCCGGCGCGACGCTCACCGGATGCTTGCCGATCCGGTGCACCCCCGGAAGCGGACCGAGCAATTCGGATCCCTCGCCGGCCCCGGCGGGATGGAGCACCTCGAGGTCGGACCGGATGCGGGCGGTGTTCCGGGAGAGCAACTCCCAGGGCGTCTCGAGCAATCGCCCCGGAAGCTCGAGGCGAGCCCGGGTACCGGAGGTGCCTTCGGTCGGCGCAAGGAGGTGCGCCTCAGGAGGAATGGGCTCGTCCGGGGGAAGTAGCCAACCGATCGGCTCGCCGGAGGCCCAGAGCGTGGCACCGCCGGGCGGTGCGGAGTCCGGGAGGCCGAGGCCGGGGCGGTGTCCGCCTTCGCGAGGCAGGGGCGGCACGTAGCGCGAGGAGAGGATGAGTCGTTCGGCCTCCTCGGGTTCAGCTGCCTCTCCCAGGACCGCCGGCGCCCCCTCCTCCTCGAATCCCGCAAGCCGGCCGGTGGACAGGTACGCCGCAGCGGGCAGCCCGAGGGAGCGCTCGATGCGCTCTCGGAGAAAGAGGGCTCCGAAGAGTAGCTCTCCCGCCGGGCGGGTGAGGGCGAAGGGCTCCCAGCCCCGGCCCGTGGCGTCGTCGAAGAGAAGGAGTGTCCGCCTCACGGGCTCGAATCTCCGGGTGACGGGTCCTGGGGTGTCGGATCCCCCGGTGACGAATCCGGGGCGTCTCCTGGATCGCCGGGTTCGTCCCGCCGGGAGGCGCCCTCGAGGAAGCGGGGCGGAAGCCTCTGCAGGAGCCGCTTCAACTCCGGCGCAAGGTTCCGGTCGGCCACGAGGGTGACGCCGCCGGCCCGGACCACGACCAGATCGCGGACGCCGAAGAGGACCACGGGGCCGTCCTCGGCCCACACCACCGAGTCGGCGCTCTCGAAGGCGAAGCTCTCTCCCCGGCGCCAGTTGCCGTCCGCATCCCGTTCGCCCGTGCGCAGGAGGGCGTCCCAGTTGCCGATGTCGTCCCACTCGAACGTCGCGCGAACGGCACCCACCGAACCGCTGCGTTCGAGGACCGCTTCGTCCACCGAGATGGTGGGCACGGCCTCGAAGAAAGCGGATTCCTCCCCGAGCTCGAGGAGGGAGAGGTGCTGCCCGATCTCGGGGGCATGGAGTCGAACCTCGTCGAGGAAGCGGGAGACGGGCAGGATGAAGATCCCGCTATTCCAGAAATGTCCCCGCGAAAGGTAGGCCATGGCCGTGGACGCGTCGGGCTTCTCACGGAACGCCTCGACGCGCCACGCGCGCAGGTCGTCCTCCGCGGCGAGGAGGTCTCCGGTCCGCAGGTACCCGTAGCCGGTCTCCGGTCGGCTCGGTGGAACCGCGATCGTGAGGAGAAGATCCTCCTGCCTCGCGAGCGCGACCGCGCGGTGGAGGAGCTCCACGAATGCGGAGACCGGCTCGATGCTGTGATCCGCGTGCAGCGACACCATGACCGCCTCGGGATCCCGCCGGTGGATCCGATGCGCGGCCCACGTCAGGACTGGAGCCGTACCGCGCGCCCGGGGCTCGATCCAGAACTGATCGGGATCCAGCTCCGGAATCGACTCCCGGAAGGAACCGATGAGGTGGGCACCCGTGAGGACCGAGATCGCGCGTTTCGGGGCGAGCGCGAGCGCCCGATCGATCGTCTGCGCGATGAGCGATCGCTCGGCGCCCAGCGGGAGGAGCTGCTTGGGCCTCGCCGGGGAGCTGGCCGGCCAGAAGCGCGACCCGATCCCCCCGGCTAGGATCACGACGCGGAGGTGGGAGTCAACGTGGCGCAACGAGGTCGTCCGCCTGCTTCAGGAGCTTCTTGGGGCTGAACGGTTTGGTCATGAACGCATTCGCACCCAGGGCGAATGCTTGTTCGCGGTCGATGTCCTGTCCCTTGGCCGTCAGGATGATCACGGGAAGCCCCTGTCGATGTGGGAGCGTTCTGACCTCCCGGAGCACGTCGAGACCGGAGCAACCGGGGAGGACGATATCGAGGATGAGGAGGGAGAAGGGACGGTCGCTCCGGACGGCCGCGAGGGCCTCGGATCCATCCGCCACCGCTTCCACCTGGAACCCCGAGGCATCCAGGAGGGTGGTGAGCACTCTCCTGATGTGGGGCTCGTCCTCGGCGACGAGGAGGTGCAGCGATCCAGCCGAGGGGAGGGGCGCCATGAGCTCTCCGCGTGATCGGGCAGTGGATCGGCGTCGAGGACGAGCCTCGAGAGTCGCACCGCTGCGACGACGACCGGGTCGCAATCTTGCCCGCCGAACCTGCGGTACCGGGACACCTCGCTTCGGCCCAAACTACCCACTCCGTTCAACGCGCGGAACCTACCCCGGGGGGGGTGTAAAGTCAAGAAAGTTCGGGGGTTTCGGCCTTGACACCGCCCTTTCCGTTCGGGTAGTGTTCGCCCTTCGTGAGCCGGCTCGGATCGCCGGTTCCGTGGGGAGTCCGCGCGCCGGACGCGGCGCCCGCATCCCGACGCCCAACACCCGGAGGGAACGGTTCGCAAGTGAAGATCTGGAAGCTGATCACCGTCCTTGCCGTCGCGGCCCTCCTGACGGGGTGCGACGATCCATTCGAGTTCCGTTGGGAGGAAAGCCCCCTGGAGTCGACGCTCTATTCTCTCGACCGAGAGGAGCTCTACACCCCCTCGGGGTACAACCTCCTCGAGCGGAGGGCCGTGGTCATCGAGAGCCCCACGACCGAGGGCAGGTGGGATTTCGCCCTCGATCGCAGGGATGGAGCCATGTACCTCCTCCCTCCGCGTTCCCTGAACGTGATCGTGGACGGTCGCCCGTCCCGGGCCGGAATCGCCCCCATCCCTCAGACGACCTTCGAGGACGTGCGTGAGGCCCCTGCCGACACCCTCCTCTACACCACCCGGGAGCCGGTGCCGCTCGAGCTCGGCACCGTCTACGTGATCCGCACGTTCGAGCAGGGCGGGAGGTTCGGGCAGCGCTGCTTCTTCTACGGCAAGGTGGAGCCCCTCGAGATCGACCTGGAGCGGGGCGCGCTCCTCTTCAAGCACGACGTGAGCCCGGTCTGCAACGACCGTCGGCTGGTTCCCCCGGGGAGCTGAGGCGCGTGCTCGACCTCAAGGCCATTCGAAGCGACCCCGACGGAGCCCGCGAGGCGCTCGCTCGCCGCGGTCTGGCGGAGGGAGAGGACGTGATTCGTACCCTCCTGACCCTCGACGACGACAGACGCGCCGCGGTGAGGCGGGGCGACGAGCTCCGAGCCCGCAGAAACGAAGTCTCCAGGGTCATTGGCGAGCTCAAGAGGGACGGTGAGGACGCAACGAAGCTGATCGAGGAGATGCGGGACGTCGGGCAGGAGATCTCCGCCCTCGAGGCGGAGGTCGCGGATGCGGATCGCCGCACCCTGGAGCTTCTCCTGAATCTGCCCAACCGGCCGCTTCCGGAGGTCGACTCGGGCGGAGTGGAAGAGAACCGCGTCATTCGGGAGTGGGGGGAGGTCCGCACCCACCCGTTTCAGGCGCGACCCCACTGGGAGCTGGGTGAGGCCCTGGGACTCCTCGACCTGCCGCGTGGGGCGAAGATCTCCGGCTCCGGCTTCCCCGTCCTGAAGGGGCCGGGAGCCAGGCTGCAGCGGGTGCTGATCGACTGGATGCTCGATCTGCACGTGGAACGCCACGGCTACGAGGAGATGCGGGTGCCCTACCTCGTCACCGAGGAGAGCCTCAGGGGCACGGGCCAGCTCCCGAAATTCGCGGAGGAGTCGTACGTGACTCGGGGGGATGGGCTCTGGTTGATTCCCACGGCGGAGGTTCCTCTGACGAACCTTCACCGCGACGAGCTTCTCGACGTGAATCAGCTTCCCCAGCGCTACACGGCCTACTCTCCATGCTTTCGCCGCGAGGCCGGGGCCGCGGGAGCAGACACGCGAGGTCTGCTCCGGATTCACCAGTTCGACAAGGTGGAGCTCGTTCGATTCGAGCTCCCGGAGAGGAGTCGGGAAGCCCTCGAGGAGCTGACCGGGGAGGCCGAGACGATCTTGCAGGAGCTCGGCCTGGCCTACCGCGTGGTCCGGCTGGCCACGGGCGACCTCGGCTTCTCGTCCGCGATGACGTACGACCTGGAGGTATGGGCTCCGGGGGTGGAGCGATGGCTCGAGGTGTCGAGCTGTTCCACCTTCGGGGATTTCCAGGCCCGTCGAATCAACCTCCGGTACCGGCCGGCGCCCGCGGAGAAGCCGGAGTTCGTCCACACGCTCAACGGGTCGGGGCTTGCGCTTCCCAGGTTGCTCGTCGCCCTTCTGGAGACGTATCAGCGGGAGGACGGTAGCGTGGAGCTGCCCGAAGTGATTCAGGACCGGATGGGGGTCGGGGAGCTGAAGCCGGTCAACGAATCGTGACTTCCGCGTCCCGGGATGTCGGGGGCCGTCCAGCCGGTCGGGCGCTGGCCGAGCTGAACCCTGCGCAGAGCTCCGCGGTGGGGCACCTGGAGGGCCCCATCCTCGTCCTCGCGGGCGCCGGCTCGGGCAAGACTCGGGTTCTCACCGCGCGCGTGGCGGCGCTGATCGACGAGCACGGCGTGACTCCGGACAGAGTCCTCGCGGTGACCTTCACGAACAAGGCTGCCGGTGAAATGCGCCAGCGGATCACCGGGCTCCTCGGCCGGGAACCGACCGGGGCCTGGATCGGAACGTTCCATGCAGTGGGGGCTCGCCTGCTCCGGCGGCACTCGGAGCGGCTCGGTTGGGATCCGGCATTCACGATCTTCGACGCCGAGGAGAGCCTGCGCGAGATCAAGCGGGTGACCGAGGCCCAGGGGCTCGACCCCAAGCGCTGGAAGCCGAAAGCCGTGCGTGCGGCGTTGAGCGACGCGAAGAACCAGTTGATCTCGCCCGCGCGCTTTCAGGAGGAGCACGGAGAGAGCCTGGATTTCTTCGCGCGGACGGTGGCCAGGATCTACCCCGCGTACCAGAAGTCGCTGAAGGATCAGAACGCCTTCGACTTCGACGACCTCCTCGTGAAACCGGTCGAGCTCTTCGAGGCCATCCCGGACCTGCTCGCCCGCTACCAGGAGCGCTTCGGCTTCATCCTGGTGGACGAGTACCAGGACACGAACCACGCACAGTTCCGTTTCCTCGAGGCTCTGGCGAGTCGCCACCGTAACCTCATGGTGGTGGGCGACGACGACCAGTCGATCTACGGGTGGCGTGGGGCCGACATCCGGAACATCCTCGATTTCGAGCGCACCTTCCCCGGGGCGAAGGTCGTCCGGCTGGAGCAGAACTACCGCTCGACGGGCGTGATTCTCCAGGCGGCCAACGAAGTGATCCGGCAGAACCGTCAGCGCAAGGAGAAATCCCTTCGGACCGATCGGGAGAAGGGGGGGCGTATCGAGCTGGTGGAGACGTCCGACGAACGGGACGAGGCGAACTGGCTCGTGCGGGAGCTGGAGCAGCGAGTGGCCGACGGAGACCTGCCCGGCTACCGGTCGGCCGCCATCCTCTACCGGACCAACGCTCAATCGCGCGCGCTCGAGGATGCGTTCCGTCGGAAGGGCATCCCCTACCAGATCGTGGGCGGGGTCCGATTCTACGAGCGCCGGGAGATCCAGGACGTCCTGGCCTACCTCAGGCTGATCTCGAATCCTCTCGACCAGGCCGCATTCGACCGGGTCGTGAACGTTCCCAGGAGGGGCGTGGGCAAGGCCACACGGGAGCGACTCCAGAAGTGGGCGGACGAAACGGGCTCAACGCTCCTGGAGGGCGCCGAGCGGGCCGAGGAGGTGCCGGGTCTTCCAGCGGGAGGCGTGAAGGGGCTGCGCCGGTTCGCGGCGCTCATCCGGGAGTTTTCCGCCCGTGCGGCTCATCTCGCCGTCGGGCCGCTCGTGGAGGAGCTGGTGGATCGACTCGACCTCCTCCAGCATCTCCGCGACGAGGGCCCGGACGGGGACGACCGCGTAGAGAACGTGAAGGAGCTGGTGGCCGGCGCGATGGACTTCGAGCTTCGCCTGCAGGAGGAGTGGGAGGGCGAGGCACCCGAGCACTTCACGGAGCTCGATCTGTTCCTCCAGCAGGCGGCGCTCGTCACCGATCTGGATCGTCACGACCCCGATTCGGATGCGGTGACCTTCATGACCCTCCACAACGCGAAGGGATTGGAGTATCCCTGGGTGTTCATCGCGGGGCTGGAGGACGGACTCTTTCCCCTGGGACGCGCGTATGACGAGCCGGCGCAGCTCGAGGAGGAGCGTCGGCTCTTCTACGTCGGGATCACCCGAGCGCAGGATCGGCTCTTCATGAGCTGGGCCCGGGAGCGGCGGCGCGCGGGCGATGTCATGCCGGGGCGACTCTCCTCCTTCGTGGAGGCAATCCCCGACGAGATCCTGCTCCGGCGAAGATCTCCGGGGGTGGAGCGCGCGTCGAGAGAATCCAGGCGATGGGAGGGAAGGGCAGAGGATCCTTTCGGCTCGGCGGCGAGGAGGGCCAGGCGGAGCCTTCAGGGCTCCGAGGCCGAGAGCCGGGAGGAGGCGGCCTTCGAATCAGACCTCAATCAGGATCGCGCCTACCTGACGCGGGGCGAGCGGGTGCGCCACGGCACCTTCGGCTCCGGAACGGTGCTGGAGATCTCCGGGTCCGGGTCGGACGTCCGGGTGACGGTGAGATTCGATTCGATCGGAACCAAGAAGCTGTTGGCCCGCTACGCGGGGCTGGAACGGGACTTCTGACGAGGAGCGTGCGGTGTCGGTATCGAAGGACGAGGTGAGCCGGATTGCGGAGCTGGCCAGGTTGCGGCCCGACGAACGTGCGATCGAGCGCCTCACGCGCGAGCTGAACGGAATCCTGGACCACATCCAGGTCCTGGAGTCGGTGGAGCTGGAGGAGATCGGCGGGGACGAAGAGACCTCCGCCGCGTCGTCGGGCTTTCGGCCTCGAGAGATCGAGGCCGATCGGCTCGGCGACCGGGGCCCCGAGGGAATGGCCCCGGCGTGGCGCGAGGGGTTCTTCCTCGTTCCGCGTCTTCCGGCCCTGGATCAGGGGCCGGCTCTGGATCAGGGGGTGGAACCGGACTCGGGAGAGGGGCCGGACGGGGCGGAGCGATGAGCGCGTGCAGCGAGATCGCCCGGCGCGTCCAGGCGGGTGAGGTCGAGAGGGATCACTTCGTTCGCGGCGCCCTCGACCGGGCCCGGGAGGCGGACTCCGGTGACGTTCCCCTGCACGCCTTCCTCTCTCTGGAAACGGAGGAGGGAGAGGCGGCGGAGGGCTCGCTCGCGGGGGTGCCTGTGGCGGTGAAGGACAACATCTGCACGCGCGAGCTGCCCACGAGCTGCGGCTCCAGGATCCTCGAGGGCTATGTGTCTCCCTTCGAGGCGACGGTGGTCCGCAAGCTTCGGGCGGCGGGGGGATGGGTGCTCGGGAAGACGAACATGGACGAGTTCGCGATGGGCTCGTCCACCGAGAACTCGGGCTACCGCCCCACCCGGAATCCGCGCGATCGCGCCCGTGTGCCGGGAGGCAGCTCGGGGGGCTCGGCCGCAGCGGTGGCGGCCGGGATCGTGCCGTGCGCCCTCGGCTCCGACACGGGTGGCTCGGTGCGGCAGCCTGCGGCCTTCTGCGGCGTGGTCGGGATCAAGCCCACCTACGGACGCGTGAGCCGATACGGGCTCGTCGCCTTCGCCTCCTCGCTCGACCAGGTCGGGAGCCTGGGGGCCACGGTGGAAGATGCGACCCGGCTCCTCCAGGCCGTGTCCGGGCATGATCCACGCGACGCGACCTCCGCCGACCGCGCGGTACCCGACTGGGCGGCTTCGTTCGGGGTGGGGGTCGACGGGCTCACGATCGGGGTCCCGGCGGAGTACTTCACCGAGGAGCTGGATCCCGCGGTCGCCGAGGTGTGCCGGGAGGCCTTCGATCGGCTGCGGGAAGCGGGGGCCCGGGTGCGCGAGGTCTCCCTCCCGCACACGCGCTACGCCGTGCCGACCTACTACATCCTCGCCCCGGCCGAGGCCTCGTCGAACCTCGCGCGCTACGATGGGGTGCGCTACGGGGTGCGAGCTCCGGGAGCGGAGTCGATCGACGCGGTCTACGAGGAGTCGCGCACGCGGGGCTTCGGGGCCGAGGTCGTGCGGCGGATCATGCTGGGCACCTTCGCCCTCTCCGCCGGCTACTACGATGCGTACTACGGGCGCGCCCAGCGGGTGAGGGCACTGATCGCGCGGGATTTCCGGAGAGTGTGGGCCGACGGGGTCGATGTCCTGTTCACGCCCACCTCTCCCACGCCCGCATTCCGGCTCGGAGAGCGGACGACCGATCCGGTCGCCATGTACCTCTCGGACATCTACACGGTGACGGCCAACCTGGCCGGGATTCCGGGCATCTCGATTCCGATCGGGGCCGTCGAGGGATTGCCCGTCGGAGGACAGTTCCTGGCTCCGATGTGGGACGAAGCACGGATGATCCAGGCGGCGCACGCCCTCGAGTCGCTCACCGGGGCGGTTGCCGGGGGGGTGGGAGACGCTCGCAGGGAGGGGACCGATGCCTGAGACGCCGTCACGTCGAGAGGGGGCCGTGGGCGAGGCCCGCATGGCGGAGGAGATGGAGGCGGTCATCGGCCTCGAGATCCACGTCCAGCTCCGGACGGACCAGAAGCTCTTCTGTCCCGATTCCACCCGATTCGGCGACGCCCCGAACACGAACGTCTGTCCGGTGTGCCTCGGCCTGCCCGGAGCCCTTCCGACGATCAACGAGGAGGCTGTCGATCTCGCTGTGCGGGCCGCGGTGGCTTTCGGGTGCGACGTCCACGAGACCAGCGTGTTCGCGAGGAAGAACTACTTCTATCCGGATCTTCCCAAGGGGTATCAGATCTCGCAGTTCGAGCGTCCGCTCGCTACCGGAGGGAGCTTCCGGGTCCGCATGGACGACGGAGAGAGCGTCGTGAGAATCCGTCGGATCCATATGGAGGAGGACGCGGGAAAGTCCGTGCACGACCGCTTCCGGCGAGCCACCGCGGTGGACCTGAATCGGGCGGGCACGCCCCTCATCGAGTTCGTCTCGGAGCCGGACCTGACGAGTCCGGCGCAGGCGAGAGCCTATCTCCAGCAGGTCAAGCGAGTCATCGAGTACCTGGACGTCTCGGACTGCAACATGGAGGAGGGTTCGCTCCGGGTCGACGCCAACGTCTCGATCCGGCCCCGGGGCTCGACAACCCTGGAGACCAAGACCGAGGTCAAGAACATGAACTCCTTCTCAGGGGTGGAGAAGGCGCTCACGACCGAGATCGCTCGCCAGATGGAAGTCACCGCCGCCGGGGGAGCCGTCGAGCACATGACCCTTCTCTGGGACGAGGTGAAGGGCGAGGTTCGCCCGATGCGCACGAAGGAGGAGAGCCACGACTACCGCTACTTCCCCGAACCGGACCTGCCGCCTCTCCGCCTCGGACGGGATCGCATCGAGACGTTGAGGGCCGAGCTGCCCGAGCTCCCCGCGTCCCGCGCCGACCGGTTCGTGGCCGAGCTGGGACTTCCGGTCTACGATGCCGAGGTCCTGACCGCGTCCCGAGCGCTCGCGGACTACTTTGAAGCCGTGGCCGCTCAGAGGGGCGACGCGAAGAGCGCGTCGAACTGGATCATGGGTCCGGTGCTGGCGGCGATGAAGGACGTTGGCCTCGACGCCGGGGACTTTCCGGTCCCGGCGGAGGCGTTGGCCGACCTCATCGACCTGGTGGAAGGGGATACGATCAGCCACAACGTGGGAAAGGGGGTCCTGCGCAAGATGGTCGAGACGGGGGAGGAGGCGGGTGTCATCGTCGAGCGGGAGGGCCTCGTGCAGGTGCGCGACTCCGACCGGATCGAGGCCTGGGTGGACGAGGTGCTGGAGGGACATCCGGACGAGGTGGCCCGTTTTCGCGGAGGTGAGAAGCGCCTGCAGGGTTACTTCATGGGTGAGGTGATGAAGAGGTCGCGGGGGAAGGCGGATCCGGGGGAGGTCGCCCGGCTCCTGGCGCGCAAGCTCGAGGGCTGATCGACCTGCCGGTGCGGGTGCGCTCCCGAAGAAGCCGGCTGCCGTGCCCCGGAGTCCGTGGTCAGGAGGCGCCGGTCGTGTCTGGCGGAGGCTCGAGCCCCGGTACGTCCGAAGGCTCGAGCCCCGGCACGTCGAGATCGCGCACGCGCGGCACGTAGAGGAGCGGCTTTCCCGGGAGGGGAAAGTACTGGTTCGCGACGTCGAGAAGCCGGTCGGGATCCT
>SLCK01000027.1 GCA_007125845.1 Gemmatimonadota bacterium | reverse complement strand
GGACGACACCGTCGCCCCCGCCGCAATCACTCCCTTGATGAACGCCCTGCGCGACACCGTTCGGTCGGCAGTGAGGATCTCCTGGATCTCCATCGAGCGGTCCTCCTCCGATTGGGTCCTCCGGGGCTGCCGCCCACGGCGGCCCGGTCACGGGTCGCCCGCACATGCGGCGGGCTCCGCTTGGTTTGACGTAGAATAGCTTTAGATACCGAAAAAAGTACGGGTCGCCGTCGGCAACTGTCAACCTAGATGGTCAAAGGCAGACCCAAGGTTCCCGGGACGCCACGGAATTCGAACTACCATTGCCGGTGCTACGCTACCAACCGGGTCCGAGGTTGAACCCGAAATGCCATCCTTTCTCCGGTCTCTGGAAGGGATACGCGTAGTAGACCTCGAGGATCAGCGCTCCGAAGAGGTTCATCCGGGTGCCCACCCCAGCGCTCACCACAGGCACCCGCTCGAAGGACTCCCTCTCGAACGCGAGCTTCACGTCATCGCCCCCGCTCCACGCCAGACCGGCGTCCGCGAAGGCGATAGCCTCGGCAGCCAGGAACCCGGCCTCCAGGAGCCCGAACCGTTCCACCCCAAAGACCGGGACCCTGGCTTCCGCGCTCGCGACACCGATCCGCTGTCCGAACAACCGATCGAACTGCGGACACTGCGATCCGTCCTCGGCCGGGCGACACTCCTGAGCGTCGAGGCTTTGGAAGGAGTAGCCTCTCACCAGGGCCTGCTCCCCCAGGAAGAGCGGCCGCAGGATCGATCCGTCGAGCCCACCCCCGTAGCGCCCGAGGTGCAGGCTGCGCATGGCCACCGTCAGCTCGGTGAAAGGATTGAAGTAGCGCCTGTAGTCCCCTAAAGCCGTGACAAAGTCGAAGCTCCCCATCGTCTGCTGGAGCTCGAGCCGCCAGCGGGATCCGCGCACGGGAGAGGTCAGAGCGAAGACGGAATTGTCGCTCACGAGCGCCGCCGACGCCTGGTAGAGATTCAACGCATCGGGGGTCAAATCGTCCCGACTGGTACGGTCATAGGCGATCAGCCGCCCGACCGGATCCACGACGATGCTGTCCCGCTCCACGGACCAGGAGATCCGGTTGACCCCGCCGCTGAACTCGACCCTTCTCGTCGTCGAGAACGGATAGTGCGCCGAGCCCCCGAGCTGGGTCATGAACTCCCGCCAGCGGTCCTGAAGGTAGGTGACGTTCCCCGTATTCGGATCCCGGAAGCCGCCCACGCGCAGGAACTGAAAGGGGATCCGGCCCGCCGAGACGCCCCAGTTCCAGCGATGGCGCCGATTCTGGAACACGACCTGACCCCCGATGTCCTGCACCTCGCCCTGGGCCTGCACCCCCATTCCCAGGAAGCGATCCCCCAGCATGTCGCTGAAGAGGAAGAAGACCGAGCCCCCGAGCTGGGTCCCGAACTCGCTTACCCCGACACCGATCGTCGGCTGGCCGATGTAGTCGAGGCTGAGCGAGGGACGGTAGTCCCGCCCGTCCTCGGCCGGCATGTACGTCGTCCGGGGCACCAGACCCGAGTCTGGATCCTCAAGATACGCGAGCACGCGACTCTCCACGGCGGGCTCAACCGGGGGCAGAATCCGCCCTGGGAGGCCATCCGCCCTGGCCACGGCAGGTCCATCCGGAGCTTCGAGGACATCCAGCGAGTAGATGTGGAACTGGAAGCTGTCAAACACCGAGAACACGACGGTCCCGGTCTCCCGCGCCACGGTCATCGCCGGGGACTTGGAGGTGATCCCGCTCACCGCCGTCGCGAGCTCCGTCACCCGGTGCACGTCGCCAGACTCCAGATCCACCCGGTAGATGTCCTGGAAGCCGTCCTGATCCGACAGGAAGAAGAGGCTGCGCCCGTCCGGCGCGAACTGCGGATCCGAGTGCTGCACGTTCCCGAAGATGTCGAGCACCTCGACCTCACCTGTCTCCAGGTCGTAGAGGCTGAGGCGGGGTTCGCTGTATACGAGCCGGTCGAAGTCCGTCTCGGGCCCACGGTCCGATGCGAAGGCGATGAATCGGCCGTCCGGCGAGAAGTTTGGCTGCAGATTCGAGTGCCGGTCCCGGGTCAGTCGGGTCAACTCCCCGGACTCGATCTCCACCAGGAACAGGTCGGTAAAGCCGCCGGCTTGTCCACTGAACGCCATGTGACGACCGTCGGGCGACCAGGCCGGATTCGTGATCTCCCCGATCTCATCGCTCACGCGAACGCGCTGAACCTCCCTTCCCCGCTCGACGTCACGGATCACGATCTCGTTTCGCCCCCGAGCGAAGACCACGTAGGCGAACTGCTGGGAGTCCGGCGACCAGGTCCCGGAGGAGTCGATGAAACGGAGCGCGTCTGAGTGGGGATCCGATTCCGCACGGGCAACCCGCCGCAGGACTTCTCCCGTCCTGGCGTCGGCAAGGTAGAGGTCCACCGAGAAGAGGTCTCGCTCCGACATGAACGCGACGTAGCGCCCGTCCGGGCTGACCGACGGGGCGACATTTTGCTCACCTCCCCCGGTGGCCGGCGAGATCAGGAGGGTCCCGGCTTCACCCGGTGCGGTCCGCCCCTCCATGAGTGGGCCGTAGTGCTCCTCCGCGGCGGCCCTCCATTCCTCCGAGAACGTCTCGGCATCCATCTGAAGGACCGTCTCGACCGCGCCCTGCCAGCCCCGCTGCAACGCGGTCCGGAAGAGCACCGCGGCCACTTCGTCTCCGTAGCTCTTGCCGATGTGTACCCAGAATGCGTGCCCGAACCGGTAGGGAAAGTAGCGCCGGTCGCGAGTCAGCTGCTGCAGCGTGGGGAAGTCGTCCCGCAAGAGTGCGTCGCGGAGCCACATCCCGGTGAGCGGATAGCTATCGCCCAGAGAGAGATACTCGGCCATCCCCTCGATCATCCATAGGGGGAGCTGCATGAGGCGCTGAAGGCCTCCCGCCCTCGCCGTTTGGGCTATGTCGAACTGGAAGGCGTGGACGAGCTCGTGGCCGAGCACATGGTCCGTCGAGGCGTACGACTCTCCCAGGGGCATGATCACCCGGTTCTTCAGCCCCTCCGTAACTCCCCCGGTTCCTTCTCCTATCATTCCGCCGATGGTGTTGGTCTGCTGGAAGTCGGGGTGGTCCGCGTAGAAGATGAGGGGTTTGGTTTCCGCGAACTCATGCTGGAAGAATCGGGCGAGCCGCTCGTACCAGCGCTCCGCCATCCGGGCCACGTCCTCCATGGCCTCGTTCTGCTCAGGGTAGAAATGGATGTTGAAGTGAGGAGTGTCCAGCACCCGGAAGTCGAACTGATCGTACTGGACTTTGTTTCGACCGAAGTACTGCGCCTCGGTCACCTCCGGAACGGCGAGCAGGGCCAGAGCGACGACCCCGGCAACTCTGAAGGCGCGCCTACGGGTGGGACCGGAAAGTTTGGCTCGTCTTCGCATCGGAACTCGCCTCGGAGAATGTGAGTCGCCAACACTCCCGCCCGCGCCCCAGTGCCACCAGGACGCTCGTCGCGGGCGTCCGCCCGCGGGAGTCAATACAAGTCCGCTTCCCTACCCCCGCCGACGGCTTCGGTTCGCCGGGCCCCGCGAAACGGGGCTGTCGATCAAACGTCGAAGCGGTACAGGTGAAACCCCTCCTCGTAGTAAGGCTCGAGCCATCCGTCGTGCCAGGCCAAGACGTCATCCTTTTCGTCCAGGACGATTTCGAAGCCGTACTTTTCGTAGGCGCGGCAAGCCCACTCGGCCTCGGGGTGGGCAAGCAGCACGAGCGACCGCCGGTTCTGCCGGCGCACTTCGTTGGCGGCGAAGTCCATCAGGACCTTCCCGAAGCCGTTGCCCACGTGATCCGTGTGCAGGTAGAGGTACCCGATGTACATGTATCGAGAACCGACCGCCTGGAGGGAGATCGTTCCCACGACTTCCTCGCCCAGGAGGGCAACGTAGAAGTCCCGCTTCTCGAAGTTCTTTCGGGCCCACTCCTCATCCACGTAATGCTCGGCCAGATCTTCTGGCGCCACGATGTCCTCGTACCAGGAAGCCGACGACCGGATGATCTCGATGATCTCCGGAACGTGCTCCCAGCGAGCAGGACGAATGTTCAGCGCATCCTTGGAAGGGGTGGGGGCGGGGCGTGTGAGTACTGCGGTACCGCTATCGGCAGCCATGGGTCAAACAACTCCCAGTGGGTTGGTGATCGTCAGTTCCCTCGAATTGGTGCAACATATAGATCGACCCGAAGCCACGAGCTACACATGGCGACGGGTCGAGACACTAAAGATATAAGATTCCGTAATAAAAGACAGGTCCGACCAGAAAACAGGATGTCTCTCGCGGCTCCGCAGGGACGGTGTATCCCTGGTGCCGCCCATATCCCCGCGGGAAGCCGTTCTGGGCCAGAGTCTTTAGTAGCGCGTCTTCCTGAGACGGTCGATCCGGAACTTGGCAGTGTCGGCGATCGCCATAACGGCCATCACCCCGGCCTGGATCGGATCGCTGACCACCAGGTCCGCCGCGTCCGGCACGGAGCCGGCCATGTTCAGAGACACCACCAGGAGCCCTTTCTCGCGCACCGTGCGCACCGCATCCTCGATCTCTCCCCCCATCAGTGCCCCGGCAAGCACCACCGCTCGCGCTCTCGGCAACCTGGCCACGGCACGAACGGCTTCGGCGAGTGCCGTCTCACCGATGAGAGGGATGGTATCGACCGAGATGCGCTCTCCTCTGAGATTGTGGCGGTCTGCTTCCGAGACCGCCCCCACGGCTACCTGGCCGACCTGCGCTCCCCCGCCCACGATGATCACTCGCTTTCCGAACACCCGGTCCAGCGTCCGTTCCTCGGCTACGGACATGACCACCGGCAGCCTTCGCAGCTCCTCCAACATGCGGTCGAGGTCGACGACGTCCCCGATCTCGAAGAATACCGTCTCGACCGGCCGTCCCGCGTCGAGAATCGCTACCCAGGTGATGTTTCCCCCCAGGCGTGCGATCACCCCGGTCAACTGGTGCAGAACGCCGGGCCCGTTTCGCGTCTCTACTACGAGCCCGATGGCGTCCCGTTCCCCCGGCGATCGCTCCTCGCCCATCTCCCCCTCCGGACTTTGTTCTCCGCGTGCCCAACCCGAGCCCCGGTCGTCCCGGGGCAGCCTCCGAAACGCTAGCGGATCGGCGCGGCTTTCACCACCGGCCACCTGAGTCCCGGCCCGCACTGCGTCAAGTCGGTTCCGCGGAACCTCCCCCGGGCAGGCGCGTAGAGCTTCCTTCGGGCGCGGGGCCCACTTCGGCTCCCTGCCCTCCCTCCGGCAAGGAAGAGTTCATGTCCGAGACCCAACCGCAGCTGACGGCTCCCCGGATACTCCTGTCCGGTACCGCGCTTGAGAAGGTGCGCGAGATGCTGGAGGAAGCCGATCTGCCCGACGAGGGTGGCTTGCGCCTCTCGGCCCGTCCCGGTGCGGGATGCTCCGCTCCTCTCCAATACGACATGGTGCTCGACGAGGCGCCGGATTCGGACGATACGGTCCTGACCGTGGGCAATCTGCGACTCTTCGTCGATCCGAGGAGCGCCTGGAGCCTCGACGGCCTCCTGGTCGACTACGTCACCTCTCCGGTCATGGGCGAGGGCTTCGCGTTCCGGCGCCAGCAGGGGAATCGGGGGCGGGCGTGCTGACCTCGTCGGGACCTTCGAGCTCTTCCCCCGGGTTCACGAAAGCATCCATCTCCGCCCGGTACTGCATCTCGTAGAGCCGCTGATAGAGTCCCCCGGCCCACCGCAGCTTCTCGTGCGTCCCCCGTTCGACCAGCCTTCCCTCCTCGAGGACCAGGATCTGGTCGGCCGCCACGATCGTAGAGAGGCGGTGCGCGATCACGAACGTCGTGCGGCCATGGCGCAGAGCCTGCAACCCATCCCGTATCAGAGCCTCGGATTCGCTGTCCAACGACGAAGTGGCTTCGTCGAGCACCAGGATGCGAGGGTCGGCGAGGACAGCGCGGGCGATCGCGATTCGCTGCCGCTGGCCCCCTGAGAGCTTCACCCCCCGTTCACCCACCACCGTCTCGTAGCCGCGATCGAAGGCCTCGATGAACTCGGCAGCATTGGCTATCCGAGCGGCCTCCTGGACCTGGGCGTCCGTGGCCGACGGCCTGGAAAAGGCGATGTTCTCCCGAATGGTGCCGTCGAAGAGGAAGTTGTCCTGGAGGACCACGCCGAGCTGACCCCGGTAGCTCGACAGCTGAAGTCCCGCCAGATCCCGACCGTCGACCAGGACCCGCCCTTTCTGAGGTGCCGCGAAGCCAAGCACCAGCGAGGCGATCGTGGTCTTCCCGGAACCCGAGGGACCCACCAGAGCCGTCGTGGTTCCGGCAGGGGCGTCGAAGGAGATCCCCTTGAGCACGGGAGTGTCCTCCTCGTACTCGAAGACCACCCCGTCGAAGGACACGGCTCCCCGCAACTCCGCCACGGGCGTCCGGACCCGCTCTCCGTCAAGCTCGGTGTCGAGCTCGAGGAGCTCCCGGATCCGATCGAGCCCGGCAAAGGCGTCGGTGATCTGGGTCCCGATCCCGGCAATCTGCACGAGCGGAGCGACCATGATGCCGACCACGAAGATGTACATGACCAGGTCGCCGAGGGTCATGCTGCCCTCCAGAATGGCCCTCCCGCCCATCACCATGATCACCACCGAGATCGCGCCCACGATCAAGGTCGAGGTCGCAGTCACCAGACTCGTCCCCGTGATCGTGCTCGCAATGTTTCGCAGCAATCGGAAGACGCCGCCCGTGAAGATGCGCTCTTCCCGCTTCTCAGCCGTGTACACCTTGAGGGTGCGGACACCAGCCAGCGCCTCCGACAATCGGCCGCTCACCTGCGAGGTGATCTCGTAGCGCTCCCGGAAGATCGGCCGCAGCTTCCGGAACCCCAGGAACATGACCGCGCCGAAGGCAACCAGGAGGACCAGGGCCGCAGTCGTCATTTGCCAGTTCAGCCAGAAGAGAACCACCAAGGCCACCGCCGCGGTCAAGACGCCCCCTATGAGCTGGACGACCCCGGTGCCCACGAGGTTTCTGATCCCGTTCGCATCCTCCATGACGCGGGTCAGGAGTATGCCACTCTTGGTTCGGTCGAAGTAGGAAGTGGGCATGCGGAGCACGTGGGCCTGGACCCTTCTGCGCATGTCCGCGATCGCTCGTTGGCCCGCCACGCCGACCACCTGTGAGAGGCCGAAAGAGGTTGCGGCCTGTACGACGGCCGCCGCGGCCACTGCTCCCGCGAGGGGGTAGAGCAGCCCGGCATTCCCCCCCCCGAGCACATCGTCGATCAGGAACTTCGAGGAGGCGGGAAGGACGAACCCTGCCGCCCGATTGAGGAGCATGAGACCGAACCCGACTGCGAGGGTGAGGCGGTGCCGGCGGACGAGCGTCCGGGCCTCGCGAACAACGCTCGAGAACGCCGGTCTCCGGGCCCTGGTCCTCGTGGATCGATCGGTAGACATGATCACCTGCTACCCCGGCTGCCCACAGGGGATCTCCCCTCCGTCGATTCCGGGGCGCAGGGACCCGTGTGGCCGGGCCTCAGCGCTGCGCCGGGTCCGCGAGCGCACCGAGAAAGAGGACGGTACCCGAGTGGCGCTCGCGGATTGCGAAGAGGAAGGGGCGATCGGCCCGGATCTGCGTCGGGAGGGAGGTCGTCATGGCCACCGACGTGACTGCCGCGGCCTCCGTCCCCTCCTCGTCGACCTGGACGAAGCTCTTCTGCTTCACTTCGTCGATCCAGGAGCTCGTGCCCTCGAAGAGGCGCGAGAAGTCTGCGGACGGCTGAAAGGCGATACCCATCCCGAGGTCGCCGAGCGCGTCGTTGAGCACACCTTCCCATTCCAGCTCGAAGCGAGGCACCCAGATCTGGGCCCGGCCGGTGCGAAAGCCCTCCACGAGCCGGGCCCACCACTCGGCGTCGAGGCCCTCGATCAGAGCATCCAGATTGGTCTCACCCTCCCTGGGGACCACGATGGTCATCGAAAAGGCGCCTCCCGCGTAGGGAAGGTCCACGGCATCGAACCCCTCTCCGGAAAAGTGGGAGAGCGTGTCGTCCCGCATCATCAAGGGAACCGGGACCGTCGAGCCGTCTCGCCGGTGAAAGGGCTCCGTGCGCGTCAAGTCCGCATCGAAGGGCTCGCTCCAACCCGCGTTGAAGTACACGGCGTTCATGAGATAGGCCACGATGTTGGCGGGGATCGGTGGCTCCACGATCTCCTCAATTCGGCCGCGAGTGGTCTCCCGACTCCACTCATTGATGACCTCTGCAGCCGCCTCATCCGCGAAATCCAGCCCCTCGACCCGTGCCCCGAAGTGCCGCTCCACACGCTGCCGGAAGTCGTCGCGCACGACGTGACCTTCCCTATACCACACGGCATTGCCCACCGCGAGCTCCACGTGAGGGTCGAGCTCGGTGAGAAGCTCGAGCAGCCCTTCGTAGGACGCATTGATCTCCCCCTCGTCGAGGTCCCCGAAGCGGAGCGTGCTGCGCATGGAGTCGAAGGTGGATCCCGCCGCCCCGTTCAGCGTCATCCCCAGCGCCATGGAGGCACTGAGGGGAGAGAGGAAGAGGTTGCCGGACTCCTCCTCCACCAGGCTGCGAAACAGGTCGAAGCCGAAGGCGTTGCTCGCCTCGATCGCCGTGATCTCGCCCGCGGTGAGCTCACGTGGAAGCTCCGTAATTCCCGGTCCGGGTTCCGGGTCGACACTCGGCCCGACCACCTCGCTGCATCCGGTGACCCACAGGAAGAGACCGACGCCCACGGTTGCGAGGGTGGATCTCACCCGTCGGGCGCCGGGGGAACGTCGGGCGCCGGGGGAGCGCCGGGCGCCGCGGGAGCGCCAATCGCTCCCAAAGTGATTCCAGGTTGCCGGCTCCGGGGAACCCACACATTGGGTTCGTGTCATGGGAACGTCTCCTCTGTCGTCGGGTCGAAGATCGTCGTACCTGGATACGAACGAAGCGGGCCCATCGTGACATCGAATGCGGTGCCACCCGTCGCGGCCACTGGCCAATGCCGCCGACCTGAATCTTTGAGCTTCCAGCTTTGCGGGCGATGACCTTGCTCCAGATCCCGTTCTTCCTGCTGCTTTCGTCCCTCCTGGCGCCCGACCCGGGGGCGGGTGCCGGTCCTCTCCACTCGGGACCCCAGTCCCCCGCGGCCATCGTGGATGGGGCGTTCGGAGAGCCCCGAGCATCCTGCGAGATTCCGGTGCGCTGGAGTCTTGGGGACATCGACGACCGATTTGGCCTCACCAGGGACGAGGCCGCTCGAGCCATCCGACTTGCGGGCCTCCTCTGGTCCGAGGCGGCAGAGCATCCGCTTCTCTTTCAGGAAGCCGAAGAGGGCATGCCCATCCGCTTCATCTTCGATGAGCGGCAGGCGAGCATGCTCGAACGGCGTGAACGCGCAGCCGAGCTCGAGAGAATCGAAGCGGGAGTCGCAGAAGCCGAAGCGGAGCTCGAGAGTTCGAGAACCGAGCTGGCCCGGCTCCGCGTTGCCCACGAACGCCGTTCCATGGATCTGCAGGAGCGTCAGGAACGGCACGCCGTCGTGGTGGACCAGTGGGCCCGTCGAGGCGGGGCACCGACCGGTGAGTTCCAGAGGCTCCGCGAGATCGAAGAGCAGCTGGAAGAGGATCGGGTCGAGGTGAACCGACAGGCCGAAGAGTTGAACCGGTTGGTCGGGGAGGTGAACAGCCGCACCGATCAGCTGAACCAGGCGATCACCGAGCTCAACCGCGCTCGGAGTGCATTCCAAGCCGATTTCCCTGGCGGAACCGTGCAGTCGGGGGAGTACGTGGAAACCGCGCGGACCCTCGGCCCCGTGGTATTCTCCCGGGAGCGAGAGATCCGGATTTACCACTTCGAGGACTGGGACCATCTCCTCCTCGTCCTCGCCCACGAACTCGGTCACGCGCTCGGACTCGGCCACGCTCCGGTCGAGGGGGCTCTGATGGCGGAGGACGCGGGCACCCGGCCTCCCGAGGGACGTCCGGAGATCCATCTCAGCGACCTGCAGCAGCTCCGAGCCCGCTGCCCGGAGCTCTGACTCTCCCACGACCCCAAACCCGGCCCAATCCGACGAACCGAGCCTTCCCTACGGATCAGCCGCCCCCGCCTTGTGCCGGGCGGTGGTCGCCCATGGCCCGCACGCGCTCCTTGTGGCGCTTCAGAAGATTGCGGCCCCTCGCGAGGTAATCGATCAGGAGCCTGAGCTCTTCGTCCGTGTACCCCTCCGCAATCCCCAGGGCTTCTTCTCCGAGGGGACCCCAGATCTTTCCCGTGCGCTCTCGGGCGAGCGCGGTGAGCTCGACGAAGACTCGTCGCCGATCCACCTTGTCGCGGACCCTGCGCACGTAGCCCGCCACCTCCAATCGGTCGATCAGCGTGGTCATGGAGCCGGTGGTGAGGCCCGCCTCCTCCGCGAGGACGCTCGCCGTCAATCGGCCCTCCCGGTCGAGGATTCCCAGCACCCTGACGTCCGTCAGGTTCACGCCAAGAACCCGTGCGGCCTCCTCGTCGAACGCCTGCACGTCCTCCTGCTCTTCCCGGACCTGGGTGATCAGCTCTATCAAGAGGTCTTCCCGGCTTGTGCTTGACACGCTAGTCTCATGATTATAAAGGAACTTGATTCTCAAGCCTACTGCACCCGAAGCGTTTCAGGTGGATTCCCTCTCCCCACGGCAACCATCGCCCATGTCCAAGCTACTCGACCTCGATCCCGGTCTCGAGCCTTCTCATCTTCGCATGGGCGGGCCTCTGAGCCATGCGGAGATTCGGCTGCCCGCCGCCAGGGGTCACTCGAGCATCAGATTCGAAGGGCCTCTCTCCGACGTCACGATCCTACTTCCCTTCCCGGACTCCGCCGTGCGCCTGCGAATCCTGGGTCCGGCCCGGGACCTCTGGGTGTCAGGGACCTCGGTCCTTCACGCTCCCGCCGGCCTCCACTGGCAGACACCTGATTGGCAGGAAGCTTCTCATCGCTACGATCTCCTGGTCGACGGCCCGGCCGAAGAGCTCGTCGTCGCACCGGACCGCTGACCCTCCGGACGGAGGACCCTGTCCGGATCCTCCTCTCGAGCCAGGAGCACTCTCTTGCGCTCGCCGCCCCACCGGTACCCGCCGATCCCCCCCCCCACCGGCACGACACGATGGCAGGGCACGAGGACCGCCACGCGGTTCTTCGCGCATGCACCCGCTACCGCTCGTGCAGCGGCTGGCCGTCCGATTTCCGCTGCCACCGCCCCGTAAGACCGGGTCTCTCCGGGAGGAATCTCCATCAACTTTCTCCAAACCCGAAGCTGGAAGACCGTCCCCTGCAGGTCGAGCGGTACGGCACCTTCCGGCGAAGCGCCCGCCACCTCCTTCACCACCGCGTCGACCCACCCCCTGAGCCCATCGTCGTCCCTCACCAGATCAGCACGGGGCAAGTCCAACCGCAGCTCCCGCTCCAACTCCCGGGAGGAATCTCCCAACCCAACCCAGCAGACGCCCTTCGAGGTTGCCCCAACCAACAGCTTTCCCAGAGGGGACCCGGTGGCGGCAAACCGGATGCATAGGCCCTCTCCACCGCGGCGGTACCTTCCCGGAGTCATCCCCAGCTCCTCGTCGGCCCGCTCATAGAGGGCCCGGCTCGACTCGAACCCGGCCTCGAAGGTCGCCCGGCTCACGGTGAACCCCTCACGCACCCGCCTTCGAAATCGTTGCAGCCTCCTGGCGTGCTGGTACACTCTGGGGGACATACCGACCCGCGAAGTGAACGTCCTCTGCAGGTATGCGGCGCTCAGGCCCACTTCCTCCCCAAGTCGATTGAGCGTTACCCGCTCATCCAGATGGTCCTCGAGAAAGCGCAGCGCATTGTTCACCGGGCCATCGCCCGCCATTGTCCCACTCTGCCGCGGCCGGCACCGAAGGCATGCCCGGTAGCCGGCCGACTCCGCTTCACCGGGGGAGGCAAAGAAGCTCACATTGCCGGGGACCGGCCGGCGCGCCGGACAGGTAGGTCGACAATAGACGCCGGTAGTCCGCACCGCGTAGACGAGACGCCCTTCCGACGCAGTACACCTCGCCAGTACGGCCTTCCACGACTCGGGTTCGCTCTCGGGCGTGCGCCCGCCTGCGGCCGGCTTCGACATCTTCGCTTCTCTCCAGGATCGCGTCCACGCTTCGTCCGACTCCCCCTTTCACACGGTTGGCGACGAAGCTACCGGATCCCGAATCTCGGTGCCATCCGCTTCTTGCGGTCGAAGTGCTCGCGCGAGGAAGGTCCGTCTCCATCCCCCTGTCCGACTGGCCCCGAACGCCCCACCACGTCACGGCTCGACCGGATTGTGCGGTTGCAACCCCCGATCAATCCACCCCGACCTTGCCGCTCCTCCGCTCCAGGAGAACGACGTCTCTCCACTTCCCCTCCAGTTTCCCCACCCGCTCGCGTGTCCCCACTTCTCGGAATCCCGCATTTCGGTGCAGGGCGAGACTCCCTCGGTTCTCCGGGAAGATTCCGGCCTGGAGGGTCCAGATCCCCTCCTCCTCGGATCGCCGGACCAGGTCCCGTAGCAGGGTCGAGCCGACCCCACGTCCCCGAGCGCTCGCCGCGACGTAGATGCTCACCTCCGCCACTCCCGCATATACGCACCGCCCGGAAACTGCGGACAGCGCCGCCCAGCCGAGTATTTCCTCGCCCGCACGCAGGACGAGGCGGGGGGTGCCGAGGTGTCCCCGATCCCAAGCCTCCCATTCCGGCACCTCGGTCTCGAATGTGGCGTGTCCTGTCGCGATCCCCTCCCGATAGATCTCTCGTACAGCCTCCCAATCCCCCGGCGTCATCTCGACCACCTCCAACTCACCCATTACACAACCTCCTTCCCCTGTGCGGCCTCTATGGCCCCCTTCAGGCGTTCAGTCGCCAGATTTCGAAATTGAGGGCCGTGGCGAATGAAATCCAGAGGAGGTAAGGAGCGAGAAGGGCCCCGGCCACCCGCTGCACTCGCCAGAAGAGGAGGAGTGTTGCGGCCACCGCGCCAAGCAGAAGGCACAAGCCGAGTAGAGCGACCCCGGGGCGGTTGAGACCGAAGAAGAGCCATGACCATGCCGCGTTGAGCACGAGCTGCACCATGAACAGCGACAGGGGAAGAGGGTGCGAGATGAAGCCTCCCCTCCTCCAAACCACCCAGGCCGCCACCGCCATCATGACGTACAGGACTCCCCAAACCGGACCGAACAATCGGTCTGGAGGAGTCCATGCCGGTTTCGCGATCGCCTCGTACCACACTCCGGGCTCGAATTGGGCCCCAATCGCCGCCACCACGTAGCACACCAGGATCCAGGCGACCAGTCCGATCGCGTCGAGTGCCCTCATCGAATCCCCACCCCACCACGATGCGAGCACGACATGCGAATGGGGAGTCGAACGTGCCGACGCAGGTCGGTCCGGTGTGGCATGCGGGGCCCTCCCGAGAGATCCAGGCTCGGCGGCATCCTCCTCCACTGGATGCGGCTGGCGACCAGAGTACCCGACCCGGCCCGACCACGCCACCACCTTGGATGCGCCGGGTCACGAATGCCGGCAAATCTCTGACTCACCACACTAGGGAAGGCTTATGCGAGAGAAGGCGAGAGGCTCCGGAAACCGGGCAGCCTGGAGGTGCGCCGGAAGAATGACCTGGAAGGGGTTCGACGAGCCTACATCCTCCGTCACGGCGCAGGCCTCCGGCTCGGCGCACTCCTGTACGAGGTAGAACAGCTTCATCCGACCTTCCAGCGCTCCGATCGGAACGCCAGTGTGGCCGTCAGTTCGGTTCGGCCCTCGAAGACGCAGCGTGTCGATCCGGACCTCCCCGGGCTCAACCCGAAACGCCGGTTGTCGGTCTGGACAAGTCCACCCTCTCACGTAGGCGGAGTGGTGGCCAAGGCCACCTGCACCGGCATCCAGGAACGCCACGCCGTGGATCGGACTCGTGCTTTCGGGACCGCAACGTCCAAGGTAGATCGGGACCCGGCCCCGGTTTTCGAGGCGCACCTCCACGGCGAACCCATACCTCCCGGTCACACCATCTTCGGAGACCCGGGCCACCACGTACTCGGTCCGGTCGGTCGTGAGGAGTAGTTCAGCCTCCTCTCGGTCCGCGAGAAGCCCACAGGCGGCTCCGACACCCACGATCATGGCCATGGACGTGAGCCCGCCCGCGAAGGACCTCACCGAGCTCCCCCTCCGGGCATCGCCCGCCACTCCCGGAGCGGGGCCCCCCGACTCCCTTCGGCCTCCCATGCAATCTGCACCGAGCCGAAGTCCCGGCCGGGAGCCTCCAGGCCATCGTTCCACCCAGCCTTCTTGCGCCGGTGACAGTTCGGACACAATCCGTGTGCCGCCTTCGAATCCTCGACTCTCGGCTGGAGCTCTTCGACCAGCTCCCACTCGCCCTCTTCGGTCTGGATCCGCCGGCACCAGGCGCATGTCGGAAGAAGCTGCCTGAGGTCCGCCCTCTCCTTTTCCTCGGACTTCAGCTCCGTGATGTCCCGGGCAATCAGCAGGACTGCGGCCGAGTCTCCCTCGATCGGGAAGGGCGACATCCATGTCCGGTACCAGGCCTCGAAGCCGTCGGGCATCGACACGCGGACGTCGTATTCCGTGGACTCTCCGGTCTCCAGAACCAGCTCGAGATGCAACTCGAAGATCCCCCGTGACTCGGGTCCCACCAGATCGTCCGCGCTCACGCCCAGAAACATCCTCCGGTCGTAGCCGGGCTCGACGCGGTTGATGTAGCGGACGCTACGGTCCTCTCCCACGATCATCACCAGGTCCGTAACCGCCTCGAGGATCGACTCGAGACGCTCGGCATCTATGTCAAAAGCTTGCGCGTTCATGGCGCCCCCCTCTCTCCGGCGTTCGGTCCGACCCGTATGCGACGGCCGGCTGGAGGCATCCGCAGTCACCACCCGGCTCCTATCTCGAGCCACTCGCGAGTCACCTCGATCAGGGAATTTTGCAAGAGGTGTACCCGGACCGGGGCAGGTCTGGCCCGGGGAGCCCGATCGATCCCAGCATGATCCCCGTATCAGAAGGGTTATGGCGTTTTCTCCCCCTTCCCGAAATGGACCGCGCCCCCCTGGAACGGGACTTCGCAGCCTGCCCATCGCACCGCCGCGAGCCTCAAAAAGCGGAACTCGGTGCAGAATGCAGCACAAAGTGCCGGAGGCGGTGCGCGAACGAGGAGATGGAGCTGGGAAGTCCGAGGGTCAGCGAGCCCGATCCACGAGAACCTCGGAGAACTCGAGGGTTCCGGCGGCCAACACGAAGGCGGTGGGGGGAAGCCCTTCGGACATGACCTGGAGGCGGTCGTAATATGCCCGAAAATCCGTGCCGGGTTCGGCCATACCCAGGAAGACGATGTCGGCGTCTGCCGACGCCTCCCGGAGTACATCCTTGAACGGGCGGTCCCCGGTCACGAGAACATCGACACGGGTCTCTCCAATTCGAAGGTCCTTCACGAGCTCCTGCAGCCCGGCCCGCGCCTTCCGGGCCCCTTCCTCGGAGCGGACCGCAAGCTTGAGATGGACCTCCGCCTCCTGCCAGTCCACGTTCGTCCGCAGGAGGTAGGCGAGCAGGAGCATGAGCGCCCCATTCGCCTGTAGACCGCCCCACCACACGTCGATGCGCCGGCGGTCGGTGAAGCCGATGTCGTCCGGGTCGCGGATGATGATCACGTTCCGACGCTTGCGGTGGAAGATTTCGATCATCTCACAGTAGCGGTCTCTGCGCTCCACGTGCTCGCTCGCGCCCAGGATCACCGTGTTCGGAATGAGGCGGCCGAAGCCGTAGATTTCCACCAGCCTGCGCGCGCCCGTGTACGGGTCGGGCGCGGAGACGAGCCTCACGAAGGCCTCCACCCCTCTGCCTTGGAGGTACTCCTGGATGTCGGCTTCAATGTCGGCCTGGCGGCCGAGTCCCTCCGCCTCTTCGGGGAGCACGCTCGCTATCGTCACCAGTCCCCGCTTGTGCGTGATAGCGTTCGCGAAGTCCACCAGGGGCCATCGCCGCGTCGGCTCACCGGAAAGCACGAGGGGATGGGGCCGCCAGTTGCGGGCATCGTCCCGGTCGCCGAGCCGGAGCAATCCCATGCGGACCAGGGCCAGCCAGATCCCATTGCGCACGTCCCCCCACGCCCCTTCGAGCCCTCGCCGCTTCAGCCAGATGAAGACGATGACCACAACGGTGGCGGCCACGATCGTGGCGATCGCGTTGATGAGGAACATGACCAGGAGACACCCGAGCGCACCCACCGCCGAGAGCGTCCAGTGGACCCGGAATGCGGGGCGGAAGGAAGGACTCCTCAGGAATCCCTCGACCGCCGCCGCGAAGTTCACCGTCATGTAGGAGGTGAGGAAGAACATCGTCAGGATGGGGGCAACCGCGTTCAAGTCGCCGAAGTAGATCGCCACGAGGGCGATTCCCAGAGTGACGATCGTCCCAATTCTCGGAGCGTCGGTCTCCCCGCTCCCACGGCCGAGGAAGCGCAGTGAGGCCGGGAGGACTCCGTCGCGGGCCAGGGCCTGAAGCACCCGGGGAGCTCCAAGCACGCTGCCCATCGCGCTGGAGAGAGTAGCCCCCCAGGCACCGAGAAGGATCAGCGGCCCCCAGAACGCCATCCGACGCATGATGAGGGGATCTTCGATCAACGTGGCGCTGTCTGCCCACATGCTCAGGAAGAAGGGCATCGTCATGTATATGATGAAGCCCACGCCCAGCGCAGCCAGCGTTCCGCGGGGAATGGATCGCGCCGGATCCCTGAGGTCGCCCGACATGTTCACCCCGGCCTCGATCCCGGTCACCGCCGGAAAGAAGACGGCGAAGACCACCCAGAAGCCCTCCCTGAGTTGAGGCGGAGCGGTTCCCGTCAGCTCGAGCTGACTCTCCTCTACCGGTCCTCCGAGGAAGAACGAAAGCAGTGAGAGTGCGATCACGGCCATCACGACGTACTGGCTCCGGATCGCGAGGTCGGCCGACCGAATCGCGAGGCCCGCGACCGCGATCGCCGTCGCGATGCCCACCCAACGCGGGTCGAGCATCGGAAACACGTCCGTGAGGATCTCCGCAAATCCGATCACGTAGAGCGCCATCGAGAGCGCCAGGGCGAAGAAAAGGGGGATCCCAACGGCGCCGCCAGTCTCTATGCCCAGGGAGCGGCTGATCATGTAGTAGGCGCCCCCGGTGCGCACTCGGCGGTCCGTGGCAATCGAGGCCATCGACAGGGCCGTGAGGAACGTCAGCCCGCTGCACATCACCACGATCAGGAGGGTCCCGAGGAGGCCCACGTTCCCGACTACCCAGCCGAAACGCAGGTACATGATCACCCCAAGGATCGTCAGGATCGATGGGGTGAACACGCCTCCGAAGGTGCCGAGGCCGGCCCCTCCCGGAGGAGGCCTGCGTCTCGTCCGGCCCGAATGGCGGGGGGACGAGGGGTCTGGGGCGGCTGGCGGGGGTACGGACATGGGAGAGATCTTGCGCACGCCCAGAAGCGATTGTCAATCCAGGCAAGGCCTATGCGGGGTCCTCCCCATAGGCAGGGACGGTGGATGGAGGGTGGGCTGCCCGCCCGCAGTCTCCGGGGACGGCCGACCGCAGCGCGATCTCAGGTAAGCACATGAGGCCGGAGTGCGGCCAGCTCACCCTCCAATTCGTGAAACACCGTCTCGGAGGCGACGCCCGGTGGCCGGTACGCCCCCACCACGGCTTCCCGGTACGCCCCCCCGGGAAGCCCATCGAGGAGGTGCGTAATCGCGACGACCGTCGACTCGAGGGCCCAGAGTCCGACAGCGCCGGTGGATACGCGAACCGTCCAGCTCGACTCGTCGTTCGGGATGTCCTTCCCCAACAAGGGTCGCCCGTGAAATGTCACGAGCCGGAGTCGACGAAAGGCTGGAGGGGGATTCTGAAAGAAGCGGATCGTCTCGTGTTCGCGATCTACGGCGGGGATGTCACAAGCCCGCTGGTGCACGAGTGCGTCCCGCAATTCGCCCAGAAGGGCAAGCTCCTTGAGGACGGCCGGCCGCTTCCCACCCACCGCGTCCAGGAGATCGCGAAACCGCGCATCGACCCCTGTTCCCGGATCGTCTCGGATCCGAGCCACGGCTCCTTCGACGAAGCCGTCGGGCAGGCCCGACGCCCGATCTGCGGCCGACAGGTATGCGGCGACTCGGCGATCGAAGAAGAACGCCGCCGTGAGCGACGACACCTCGTTCGCAAAGGACTCAAGGCAGGTAGCGCTGAGCAGCACGCTCGCCGGTGTTTCGGGGTTCCACTCCGAGGGTGCGGGGCTCGCGCGCACGGGCGGCCGGATGCACTCCAGTGCCGAGCGGAGAAACCGCCAGGACATCGTCGACGAAGAAGGGTACGGTACGTTCACCGATCCACTCCCCTTCTTCGACAACCTACTAGCCGGACGCATCGCGGAGGGCCACGCTCAGCTCCGGGGGTCTCTTCAGGGTCTGAAGCACCACGCAATAACGTTCGGTGACGTCAACGATCTTCTCGAGCACCTCCGGGTCCGCGTCGCAGTCAACCGTGATGTGCATCCTGATCTCCCGGAATCCCACCGGGGCGTCCTTGCTCACGCCGAGGGTTCCTCGGAAATCGAGATCGCCCTCGGCGACGACCACTCCCCCCCGCACCTCTACCCCGAACGCGGTCGCCACCGCTCTCAAGGTCACGCCGGCACATGCCGCAAGGGCCTCGAGGAGCATGTCCCCGGTACAGGCCTGGGATCCGTCGCCACCTGCGGCGGGATGCAGGCCTGCCTCCACGAGGGCCCGTCCCGTGTCGACCCGGCAAGCAATGCCACGGCTGAGCTCGCCCTCCGCACGCAGCGTGACCACCGCCTCTTCGGGGCGCTCGCGGTACCGATCCTTCAGGGGAGCCTGGAGCTCCCTCAGCTCATCGAACCTCATTGGACCCTCCCCGGGTTCCCTCCGTAGATGCGCCGCATGTCGGGGCGCTCGGTCGAGGCGTAGTGAACCCAGATATAGATGTGATTGAAGAGCGCGATGCAGAGTCCGGCCACCGAGCCGAACCAGAGTGCCGGCACCCAGAGAATCAGGAAGCCGAACGTGTACATCGCGTTGTCCGAGAACCTGAAGATCCCCTCGCGCACGAAGGGCATCCGCCGGTACGCGGGGTCGAAGTGATCGATACCGAACGCCCGCCGGAAGCCGAAGTACCGCTGCACCGAATAGAAGAGATACACGGCGGGGACCAGCGCCACCAGAGCCAGCGCATGCAGCACCGCGTCGGCGCTCGGCACGGTGCCGCGATTCGAGACCGCGAGGGCGAACACGGCAACCACTCTGGTGAGTCCCAGTAGGGCAAACCCGGTGGCGAAGAGAGTGAATCCGCGTGAACCGAAGAGCCTCGACAGCAGGGCCCCGTGCAACTCGGTCCGCCAGCAGAACCACACGTAATGCTGGTGGAGGATCGCGACCAGAGCTGCGATCCAGAACCACTTCACGCTCTCGAGCCCCCAGAGCGCGCCGGCCCGCACCAAGTCCAACTCCGAAGCAAGAATGAGCCCGAGGATCAGGAGGGCGAGGGCAGCGACGTGGAGCCCCTGCCCCTCCAGGATCAATCGGAGTCGGGAAGGGCTCGTCCTGGATTCCACACCATCTCCTACCGAGGGCTCATCGAGTCCGGCGCAGCTCCGGCGCAGTCCGCAGGAAAAGGACGCTGAGGAGGAGTGCCGCGCCGGGAAACACCACCCCGTAGCCGACGATTCCGACGTTTCGCACCTGCAGATTCCCCAGGACCGCGCCTGCGATCCCGCCAAGCGCGATCAACCCGCTCAGCACCAGAAGTCCCTTCACGACTCGCTCCAGCCCGGGGCCGCTGAACACCGCCGCCGCGAAGAAGACCGCGATCGGAAAGAAGAAGTCCCAGGCGAGGATGTCCAGGGCATAGGCGACGGACGGCCACTCGAAGGAAAGGAAGATGGAGGCCCACGGATGCTCTTCGAGGGTGAGATGGCCACTTACGGTCAGGATCACGAAGTGAACCGAGATGGTCAGGCAAGCCATGATCGTCATGAACACGATCCCGGCTACCGCGAATGGCCTCCGCTCCGGCGGGGCCCAGGCGTGGATCGCCACCATGAGAACGACCATCAGAGGTACGACGAGGACGATGAGCGCTTCGAGCAGGGAGAACCAGGGCTCACCGACGGGTGCATCGGAAGCCGGCAAGGAGATGAGACCGCTGGCCAGCGTCGCGCCGTAGACGAGGCTCAGACACACGATGCCCAAGCTGGACGCAATGCCGAGCGCGCGAACCGTACGCGTGTATCCCGGCCTGGCGGGCGGGGCCGAGGAACGGCCGCTGGCCCTCACTCGTCCCGAGCCCGGCGATCGCGCAGCGCTTCACCGAACCAGAGGAAATCGTCTATGAACTTGTTGGCCCGTTCCACCTGCGTTTCATACTCCGGCGTTCCGTCCGCCGAGAATGCGTTCTGGACCCGGGAGACCGGGAACTTGGCGGGGACCGGAATCGCCGACATCGAAAGGAAGACGGCGCGAAGTTGACCCAGGCAGTTCACCCCTCCGAATCCCCCGGAGGAAACGGTCACGATCCCGACCGCCTTGCGCCGAAACTCCGGGAGGAGGTAGTCCAGGGCATTCTTCAACGCCCCTGGATAGCCTCCATTGTATTCTGGTGTGACCACGAGAACCGCGTCCCCCTTCGCGATCGCGTCCGAGAATCGCTGCAGTCCCGCGGGTGGGTCGTCCCGCAGCCGAAGGCGCTCGACCATCACGGGAAAATCGAACTCCGCCAGGTCGAGGAGCTCCGTTTCCAGGGCGCTTCGGCGCGCGAGCAAGCTCCGCACGAACCGGGCGACCCGGACGCTTCTCCGGTTCCTCCGCACAGAACCCAGGATAATCGGAATGTACACGAAACCCTTACCTCACAGTGACGGTGGAGGGCGGGGCGCGGGATGGGGCCTCATGCCCACGCTCACGCCTCCCATCGCCCTGCGAAACGAACGACCTCCTCGACGAACAGGTCCGGCGCCGTATACATCGCAATGTGCTCCTGGCCCGCCATCTCGGACACCCTCGCGTCCGGGAGAGCCCGGGCCACGGCATGCGCAGCTCGCAGAACCCGCGAGGGACTTTCGCTTCCCACGAGAAGGAGGGTGGGCGCCCGCATGTTCCGGAACCGGTGCTCCTCGAACTCGTACCTCCGTTGGACCCCCCACTCCCGCGGAATCGTCCACGCGTTGTCGAGCCGGAGCTGCCAAGCATCCGGATTCGATCGCAGGAGCTCGATCTCGGGCTCGGTCAGATCCGCCCCTTCCCGGAGGAAGAAGACGAGAGCGTCCTCGGTCCGCCCCGCTCCCAGAAGGTCCTCGATGGTGGAGATAAGTGTCTCAGACAAGAAATCGGCCCCTCGCAGGAAGACCCCTTCGTAGACGATCAGCCTCTCGATGCCTTCTGTCAGAAGCGTCGCCTCCAGCGCACAAAGCCCCCCGAAGGAATGTCCGAGCAGACAGACGGGCGCCCGGACTGTATCCACGACGGCAGCCACATCCTCCGCTTCGTGCCGGAGCTCGTATTCGGGCGCGTTGCCACTCCCACCTCGACCCCGTCGGTCCATCGCGTACACGGTGAACCATCGGCTCAACTCCGGCAGGACGAGTCGCCATGTCGTGCTGTGATCGGCGATCATCCCGTGAACGAGGACAAGCGGCGGCCCGCTGCCCGTTCTCCAGATCGCGATGGGTGTCCCGTCCATCGAGTCAATCAATTGCTTCGAGCTACCGTTCATGGCAACCTGTCAGGCCAAAACGAGCCGGTGGCAATGCCTCTTGCTCAACAACCTTCCAGCCCTTGTGCTCTGAACAGCGAACACAGAGCGATCCGGAGAGGCTCAATGTGATCCGGCAATGGCCAAGGCTATTCCGACGCCGCCTTCGGCTTCATTTCGGTCACCTTGTACTCTCGACCTTCCCGGTCGTAGGTAACCCACTTGCCTACCTGTTCCCCGTTCTCGAAGTGCCCTGACCGCAGCTTCGTTCCATCCTTTCGGAACCACTCCCAGTATCCGGTGGGGGTCCCGTCGAGCATGCGTCCCTTCGCCCAGACTGTACCGCCCTTGTGGTACTTGATGTACTCCTCGCCTGCAGTAGACTCCCCGGCCATTCGGTTTCAAGCTCCAGCGCTGAGGGTAAATGAGCCCGCTCAGACATCCCAACTCGGGTTCCAAACCACCTCCCACAAGTGGCCATCGGGATCCAGAAAATAGCCAGCATACCCTCCCCAGAACGTGTCTTGCGCGGGCTTGACGATCCTCGCACCGGCTTGATTCGCCTCTTTCATCACGGCGTCTACCGCCTCCCTGCTTCCTACGTTGTGACCCATCGTGACTTCAGTGGCACTCGGTGCGCTCTCGGAAAGTCCCGTATCGTGTGCGATGCTCCGTCGAGGCCAGAGTGCCAGCCTTGTCCCTCCCTCCAGGTCGAAGAACGCCACGGCGCCGTGCTCGAACTGCTCACCCACAATTCCCTCGGTTGGAAGCCCGAGACCATCCCTATAGAACGTCACGGCCCTCTCCAGGTCGTCCACACCCAGCGTGATCACCGTGATCCTTGGCTGCATCCTATTGATCCCCTTTTCTCCCAGTCGATCAGAGCTCCGGGTGTCTCGACTGACGCGTCCGGGGTTTGGGCCCCTCCACAAACTCTGGCGCGGAACGTCTGCACGCCCGAGGCGCTCGCGAGCTATGCTTCCGGACAGGCGACCCCCTCCGCGGACACCAGGCACTCATCCTCGAAATGAAGCTCGATGGTATTCCAGGGCGGACCCTCCCTGACACCCGTATACCGGCCCTTTCCCGTCGGGACCAGAATGAACGACGGCCAGGGACCGCTGAACGTACCTCGATAGCTGCCGTCGCTGTTCCAGACCATGTTCCAGTACTGATTCCAGTGTTCAAATTCCGCGTGCACAAAGGTGGTCCACGGTCCGAACTCCGCGAGGGACGACCCGGGAAGGTTCTCGAAGGAGCCTACCAAATTGAGGGATTGCAGGGGTCCGAACAGGTTGCTGATTTGCGAGATACGGTTCAGCAGAACGCGCGTGGGTTCGACAGGATCCTCGTTCTGTCCTAGCATTTCTGAGAGCGCATCTTCCTGGCCCGCCTGCAATCTGTCCATGGCAACCATGGTGCGACGATTGAGTCCTGCGAATTGCTTCCGCTGCTCCGCCGTGGATTGCAACATCACGTCCAGCGCGGACTGGCCCGAAAGCCTGGCGACGAGTCGCGTGTCATCGGGGGTCAGCTCAATCCATCCCCTATCCAGGTGGTAGGTCCCTGCCCTTTCCGTGGCCTCCTCTGGACGGGCGCCGCCGTCGGGCTCGACCAGGGGCGGCATGAGAAATCCGTGTTCGAAAGCCGCAGAGAGGAGAGGGCCTCGCTGCCGTTCTGCCGCGATCATCGACGTGTTCCCCTGGACATAGAAGAACACGTCCGGCTCGGGCAGCCACACGAAGTCGGCCGAGAAGATGTAGTTGCTTCCGTTGTGGTCGATCATGGGGCCCCATTCGGTATCCCGAACCACCCAGCCATAGGCATACTCGGTGGCGCTGCTTCCCTCGGTGACGTAACCCGTGGTCCAGCGCCTGGTGGTTTCGGCGTCCAGCACGCCCTCGCCCCGAACGGTGTTCAGCCACCGCAGCATATCATCCACGGTGGTGTGCAGTCCTCCGTTGGCTCGCAAATGCCAGTTCGGCCCATCGTCCAGCCACCCGCGTCCTTGGGTGACCCCCCAGAGCTCCCCGTCCCGGTAGCCCAGCGCCAGCCGGTCTCGATCCCACTCGGGCAGTACGTAGCCGGTCTCGACCAGCCCAGCGGGCAACAGCAACTCATCCCGAAGGAAGGCCTCGTAGCCCTCGCGCGAAACCCGTTCCACGATGCGACCCAGGAGCGAATAGCCGGCATTGGAATAGGCGTAACCCGTACCGGGCTCGAACTGAAGGGGTGTCCCCATCACCCGTTCGACGTAGGCTCTTGCCTCGATGGGCTCGTCGTCCGGACCGACGCCCCCCGGAAGGCCGGAGGAATGGGTCAGGAGCTGGTGAATGGTGATGTCCTGCTTGTCCTCCGGAACATGATCGAGATACAACTCGATAGGATCGTCCACAGACAACTCACCGCGGCTTTCAAGGAGGAGGATCGCCGCACCGGTCATCTGCTTGGTGATCGAACCGTGGGTCTGGACAGTGGACGGCGTGTAGGGTCGGCGGGTGTCCCGGTTGGCCATCCCGTAGCCTTTCCGCAGTACCACCTCACCCCCGTGGCTGACGATGATCGCCCCGGAAAAACCGAGCGCTTCCATGGCCGACAGGTAGCGATCCATGCGGCTACCGATCTCCGACTCGCCGCGTACCGCTTCGGCGGCCGTAACCGGTTCGCCTCCGGAATGAGATGGGGGATCGGGGCTTTCACAGCCCAGCATGAGAAGGACGGACGCCGTGGCTACCAGCCGGAGTCGGTTCATGTGAATCCCCAATGGCTCGCGTAAGGGAGACTACATGCAAGGGAATGTGGGGACTGCAAGGCGGCTGAAGAAAGGGCGTGACCAAAGACTGGAGCGCCGGACCACCTGTTCGCAGCGGTACCACACCTGAATCCCGGGCACCTCACCGCAGGCACAGCAGTAGCTACGGCCGATCAGGGCTACAGGTGAGAGGGAATCCTCAGTTCGTAGTGATCGCCCGGCCAGACGGTGAGCGCACGGGTCGTGAAGCCGGATCCGGCCAGAAGGTCCACTTCCACGCGGAACTCCTGTGATCTCCACTCGATTTCGAAGGTAGAGGTGGTCGCCCCGGTCACCATGCCGATCCTGCGCCGCTCGCCTCCCCAGTGCGCGTAGATGCGGGCGTCGTTGAAGTGGTCGTTGCGAATCTCGAGCTCGAAAACGCCACCGCTCGCCGAGCCGGCGCCGGTCCGGAACGGATCGGGCGCGTCGTTGCCTCCGGGCAACATCGCGCACCCGCCCAGGAGCAGGAGAAACAAGCTGAAAAGCAGCCCGTGCGCGAGCCGGCCCGGCCGCTGCCTACGGAGGTTCGGGAGACCGGCGACCCGGACGTCCCGGTCGGGAAGGCGATTCATCTGCAACCTCCGGGCTGCAAGCATTGTAAGAAGAAAGGTCGTGGCACCTGCACCACTTCAAGTAACCCGGAATCACCCCCTTGGGTCCGGGCGCCCGATTGAGCTCCGTCGATCCGGGCATACGACTCTATGCTCCAGGCGACGGAGGGTGTCGGCCGGAGCGGAATATCCGGTTGAGAGGACTGCCACAAGACGGCGTGGGGAGCTCACGGATCGCTTTGACACTGCGTCGCCGCTCACCGTACCTTGAGAACTCGGTTGAAAGTGCGTGCGGCTTTCCTCCGACACCCCCGAATTGAGGATCACGATGGACATCGAGCCACGCGGAGACCCCTTGCCCGACCTGGGCGACGAGGGCCTCATGGCGCGAATCCGCGATGGTGAAGAGGAAGCCCTTACGGCCCTGATCCGGAGATACTGGGAGCCACTGGTGCAGTACGGATTCGGCTTCGTGAATCGGACAGATGCGGCGGAGGACATCGCGCAGGAGGCTTTCGTCCGCCTCTGGCAGGGTCGAGAGGGTTGGGAAGAGACGGGTTCCGTGAGGGGCTACCTCTACACGATCGTGAGAAACCTCTGCCTCCACGAACGCGATCGCCGGAAGATCCGGGAGGCTCGGGCCCAGGATGAAGAGTTGAGGACGCCGGAGTTCTCGCCGACGCCTTCCCAGGTGTTCGATCAGCAGGAGGTCCTCCGCACCCTGAACGAGACGATCTCGCGCCTTCCGGAGCGCAGACGGGAGGCGTTCACTCTCGCCTGCCTGCATGGTCTCTCCTACCGCGAGGTGGCCGACGCGATGGGCGTCGCCGTTCCCACCGTCGCGAACCAGATGAGCGCAGCTCTGAATGAGCTCCGTGAGGCCCTCCGCTCGGTGTCAGACGAGCGGATTTGACTCACCTTGACCGGACCCCGTGCCGGCAGATCGTTCCGGCGAATGGAACGTTCGGACTCTTCCTTCGGAACAACCTCCGGCCTCAACCTTGCAGCATTGGGAGACCGTCCTCCTACGGGACTGCCGTCGTACGAACGACCGGTGGATCTCCGTGATAGTACGATCAGTGACATGATCGGTTCTAATACGGGAATCGGGACGACTTGAGAAGCCCTGACAATGCACGCCGCCCGCCGGCCACCCAGGGCTGATCGCGGGCGCGGTGCGCGATGATGAAGAGGGAGACAACCGGACGAAGCTGATGCGAACTCACACGACTTTGTGGTCATAGATGATGGTAGATGAAGAGCTCCTCATCCGGTCCGTCCGTGGAGAGGCGGATTCGGCAGAGATCAAGAGACTCGAAGAATGGCGTCGGGAATCGCCCGAGAACGAGGAGCAGTATCGGGACCTCCAGAGCCTGATCCACCTCTCCGTCTCGACCGCCGCCACCTCCCGGATCCCCACGGAACCGCCGCCGACCGAAGAAATCCTCCGGATCGTGGACGAGAGGATGCGGGAAAGACCGGACTTCGGCTCCGGAGCCGGTCCCGCTGATTGCGCCTCGTCGCCTCCCTTCTCTGTTCGCTTCCGTGCACGGATTGGCCGGCGTACTCCGGGCGCGATCTTTGCCCGAGTCGTGGTCATTGCGGCGCTGCTCCTGGTCTCCTTCGTGGTGACCGACCGGTGGTGGGCCGGAGATCCCGAGGCTCCGGTCGGCACCATGGCGCAGGGGCAAGAGTATCGCACAGGACCGGACGCCGGGCAGTCGATCCGGCTGGAGGATGGAACCCTCATGCATCTGGGGCCCTCGAGCAGCCTCACCGTCGTGCGCGTCGATCCGGAGCCCGAGTTCTGGCTGGAGGGGCGGGCCTTCTTTGGGGTGGCGCAGCAGGCGGAAGATCGTCGTGTGGTGGTGGGCACCCCCGGTGGCCGTGTCACCGTCCTGGGAACGCGCTTCGACGTCCAGTCGTCCACGGACGAGCTGAAGGTGCTCGTCGTCGACGGACGGGTCGGTGTCTCGGTTGACGAGGAAGAAGGGGTCGAAGTTGGGAGTCAGGAGGCCGGCGCGGTCCGAGAGGGGATCATCCAGGCCGTGGTCCTTGTGGAAGATCCCCTGCGGCACCTGGACTGGATGGGTCAGGCCATGGTCTTCCAATCCACTCCGCTCGATCGGGTGATCGACGAGGTCGAGCTGCGCTACGGGGTGGAAATCGAGCTACTGGACACCGAGCTCGCCGAGCGCACCGTCACGGTCGCCTTCAATGGGGAGCCCTTCGAGCAGGTGATGGATATCGTGTGCCGGGTGGTTCACGTGTCCTGCACCGTGGAGGGCGAACAGGCCACCATCACCGACGGCTGAGCCTCCCGGACGTATGGGGTAGTACGATCGCACCCCTCGGCGGTTGTCCGGGTGACGTGCCTGGGGGCAATTCCTTTGGCGCAGCTCCCTTTGACTGGGTATACTTGAACCTACGCTTCAAGATCGATGGATCGGCGAGACGCTCGGCTCTTCGGAGCCACTGCCGTTCTGCCCTGACCGATCCGCGAACGCCGGAGCCATCTGCGGAACCACCAGGAGACACCATGTTCAGACTCAAGAGTTCTCACGGATCTTCCATAACAGAAGGCACTCTGGCGGACGGCTGGCTCCGGCGGGCGGGACTCGCGCTCCTGGCCCCTATTGCGCTCGCCGGGCTCATGGGTCTCAGCGTCGAGCCGATTGCGGCTCAGGTCGCCGGTGACGAGATCCGGACCGCCGAGGAGATCCCAGCCGAGCTTGCCGGCCCCGACATCCGGCCCGAAGTGGGTGGCCTGCAGGGTGCAGTAGTATCGGGACATCCCCTGGCCTCCCAGGCGGGATACGAGGTGCTCCGGGCGGGGGGCAACGCGGTAGACGCCGCGGTGACAATGGCCGCAATGCTGACGGTCCTCCGCCCGCACATGAACAGCGTGGGCGGCGACAACTTCAGCCTCTTCTACGATGCGGAGAGTGGAGAGGTTACGGCGCTCAATACTTCCGGGCGGGCCGGTGAGCTGGCCACACCCGAGTTCTTCACGAGCCAGGGACATGACCGGGTTCCGGGATCGGGAGCGCTCCCGGTGACCGTGCCCGGCGCGGTATCGGGCTGGGCCGCCGCCCTCGACCGCTACGGGACGATCAGCCTCTCCGAAGCCCTCCAGCCGGCGATCCAGGTGGCCGAAGAAGGCTTCATGGTCACGAAGACGCTGGCCGAGGACCTCGTCAATTCCGCCGCGCGACTGAACGACGCCGGGCAGGAGATTTACCGACCGGGCGGCCAGCCGCTCCAGGCCGGAGACGTCCTGCGGAGCCCTCAGCTCGCACAGAGCCTCCGCACGATCGCCGAACAGGGCCCTTCGGCGATGTACGGGGGCGAGATCGGTGCGTCCATCGCGTCCTTCCTGGAGGAGGAGGGAGGCCACCTCACGCTCGCCGACTTCGCGTCGCACGAGCCCGAGTGGACAGAATCGATCTCCGTGCCCTTCCGCGGCCGCCAGGTCCACACGGTGCCCCCGAACTCCCAGGGCATCGTCCTCCTCCAGATGATGGGAATGGCCGAGCACATCCCCTTCGAGGATCGATTGCCGAACTCGGGGGAGCTGCTCCACGAGCTGGTCGAGATCCAGAAGCTCACCTTCGCGGACCGGGACCGCTGGGTCTCCGACCCAGAGTGGAACGACATTCCGGTGGCACAGATGCTCGACCCGGACTACCTGAGCGACCGGGTTGCCATGATCGGGGACCGGGCTGCCGAGAGCCGTGACGCCGGATTCGGCGACGAGGTGCTCGCCGCGGGCGCCGACACCGACGAAGATGGGGACACCGTCTACCTGATGGTCGTCGACTCTTCCGGGAACGCGGTGAGCTGGATTCAGAGCATCTTCGGAAGCTTCGGATCCAACCTCGTGGATCCGGGCACCGGCATCGTGCTGCAGAACCGTGGGGCCGGCTTTACCCTCGAGGAAGGCCACCCGAACCAGGTCGCACCGGGCAAGCGTCCCTTCCACACCCTGATGAGCGCGCTCGTTACCAATGAGAACGGCTTCGAGATGACGATCGGGACGCCGGGGGGAAGCGGGCAGCCCCAGTTCCTCACGCAGACCCTGATCCAGGCGTTGGTGTACGGCATGTCGCCGCAGCAGGCGGTTGAGGCCCCTCGATTCCGCGCGGGCAGCGGGACCAGCCTCTCCCTGGAATCCCGCCTGCCAGACTATGTGATCGACGAGCTTCGGGAGCGCGGCCACGACGTGAGCGTCACCGAGGGATGGACGGCCAACTTCGGGAACATGCAGGTGATTCACAGGCTCCCCACCGGGGTTCTGCGCACGGGCGCGGACATGCGGCGGGAAGCGGCCGCGATGGCGTATTGATGGCCTCCCCCGACGAACGATGACGACTCCCAGCCGCGAGGGTTTCCGACCGGAGCTTTCGAGGCGGTCCTTTCTGGGCCGCCTCGGAGGTGCGGGAGCCCTCGCGGCTCTTTTTCCCCTCGTCGATCCATCCCGGCTCGCCGCCGCCGCACACGCGTTGCCTCTGCCCCCTTCCCGTCCCGACGGGTCTCCGTCCGCCGCACCGGACAGAGCTCTTGCACTGGATGAGGCCTTCTGGGAGCAAGTGAAGGCCCACTTTCCCCTCCGGGAGGGCCGCACCCCGATGAATGCGGCCAATCTCGCTCCAGCGCCTCGCTCGGTGATCGAGCGGGTCATGGAGATCACGTACGACGTGGACGGGGACGTTTCCTTCCAGAACCGCGCCCGACTTTCCGGCTTGCAGGGGAACGCACGGTCCGCGATCGCGGAGTACCTGGGAGCGGAACCCGATGAGATCGCCCTCGTGCGCAACACCTCCGAGGCGAACAACATCGTGATCGGTGGCCTCGAGCTGGGCGTGGGAGACGAGGTCCTTCTCTTCGATCAGAATCACGCCACCAACTCCGTGGCCTGGGACGTCAGGGGGGCGCGCTACGGCTTCGGCGTTCGTCGGGTCGGTGTGCCGGATGGCGTAGACGACCCGGACGAAGTGCGCGACGCATTCTTGAACGCGCTGCGTCCCGAGACCCGGGTGCTGGCCTTCTCGGACATCTCCAACGTTTCGGGGCTCCGGCTGCCGGTCCGGGACATCTGCGGAGCGTGCAGGGAGCGCGGAGTTTACACCCACGTCGACGGCGCCCAGTCTTTCGGTGCCGTCGAAGTCGACCTCCATGAGCTGGGCTGCGATTCCTACGCGTCCAGCTCCCACAAGTGGTTCATGGGCCCGAAGGAAGGGGGCGTGCTCTATGTCCGGGCGGAGCGCATTCCGGAGATTTGGCCACACATCGTGGGCGTGGGTTGGGGATCCGACGTGGAGCCCTCGGCCGCGGGCGCACGGAAGTTCGAGACGCTTGGACAGCGGAACGACGCGACCCTGGTGGGAATGGGCGCTGCGGTCGAGCTCCACTACTCCATCGGGCCCGACCGGATCGAGGCCCGCATCCACGAGCTGGCCTCTCACCTCGTGGAGGGGCTGCGGGGAATCCGGGGTCTACGGCTCGTGACCCCAGCCGCCCAGGCGCTCAGGGCCGGTGTGGTCGTGGCCCGCGTCGAGACGGACGCCGGCCGTCGGGTCTATGAGCGGCTCTACGAGGAGCACGGAATCGCCGGCGCGGCGACGGGGGGCCTCCGCCTCTGTCCGCACATCTACAACACCCGCGAAGACGTGGAGCGCGCGGTCGAAGCGGTCGCCCGCCTGGTCTAGAAGGTTGTTGAAGAAGGGGCGTGGCCACTGCGAAGGGGTCTTGCGGTCCTTGGTCTAGGCGGAGCGCCGAAGGCGATGCGATAGCATCGGTGAGGGGGTCCAACGACGATCCAGGACCGCACCGGTCTTCGTATTCAGGGCCGCGAAGAGGGAGGTGGTGCCGTGGCGGACATAGTCGTGGGTTCGACGCTCGATCTGTCCCGGACGCATGGGAAGCAGCGGCTGGCTTCGGTCCAGGGCCTGGGATCTGGCTCTTCTCGTCGACGCACAGCACCAGGGCCCGCTCGGGCGGGTTCAGGTAGAGGCCCACGATGTCGCGGACCTTCTTGAAGAGGGGATCGGAGGAGAGATTGAACGTCTCGCTGCGATGCGGCTGCAGGGCGAAGGCGCGCCAGATCCGGCTGACCGCGCTCTGGGTCAGCCCGGTCCTCGGGCCATGGAGCGCGTGCTCCAGTGGGTGGCATCCTTCGGTGTCTGTTCCAGCGTCAGCGTCACGACCCGCTCCACGTCCTCGTCGGTGATCGTGCGAGGCGCTCCCGGGCGGGGCTCGTCCAGAAGCCCGTCCACGCGACGCTCGAGGAACCGGGACCGCCATTTGCCCACCGTGGCCCGGGTGATCCCGAGAGCCTCGGCCACCTCTCCATTGCTCGCACCTTCAGGAAGGGGCTCCTGAAAGAGACATCCCCCTCCTGTATTTTGCCACGACCTTCTAACTCAGGACACTAGTACCCCACGGCCGTCCCGTCCGTGATCCTCGGGTCTGGGATCCCGATCCGCTCACCCGTCTCCATGTCGATCACGATCGAGTGTGCCGCTCCCTGTCGGGTACGGGGCTCCACAGTGTGCCCCATCTCCTCGAGTCGTGACATCAGCTCCGGGGTCGCGATCGCCTCTTCGACAGTGATCCGGTCGGGCAGCCACTGGTGGTGGAAACGGCCCGCCGAGAGCATCTCCATCGGCTCCATCTGGAAGGCCATTCGATTGAGCGCGAGCTGGAGGACCGTGTTGATGATGGTGCGTCCTCCCGGAGTCCCAATTACGGCCACGAGCTCGCCGTCGCGGGCGAGGATGGTGGGGCTCATCGACGAGAGCATGCGCTGCTCGGGTCGGGCCAGATTCGGCTCGGTGCCGATCAGGCCAGTCTCATCGGTAATCCCCGGTCCCGCGTTGAAGTCGCCCATCTCGTTGTTCAGGAGGAAGCCCGCTCCGGGCACCGTGATGTGCGATCCATAGCCTCCTTCCAACGTATACGTCACCGAGACGGCCATTCCGTCGGCGTCCACCACCGAGTAGTGGGTGGTCTCGGCGGATTCCATCGCCAGCTCCACATCGGCCACCGAGGACTCACCGGCCATGTCGGGATCGATCTGGGCCCGGAGCTCGTCCGCATACTCCTTGCTGGTCAAGCGCTCCAGCGGTACGTCCGAGAAATCCATGTCGGCGAGATGGGCAGCCCGATCCCGGAACGCGAAGCGCATCGCTTCGGCCACATGATGCACGTACTCGGGGGAGTTGTGACCGATCGCCGGGAGATCGAACCCCTCCAGAATATTCAGCATCTGGACGATCGCGGTGCCCCCGCTCGAGGGCGGTCCCATGCTGATGACGTCGTAGCCCAGGAAGGTGCCCTCGATCGGAGCGCGCTCTACAGCCTCGTAGATCTCCAGGTCCTCGTGCGTGATGATCCCTCCGCCCCGCTCCATTTCCGCCACGAGGAGGTCGGCCGTCTCGCCCCGGTAGAACCCGTCGCGCCCCTCGTCCCGGATTCTCTCCAGGGTCATCGCAAGGTCCGGTTGCTGCCACAGCTCGCCGGCCTCATAAGGCACCCCGTCCCGGGAAAAGGCCTGCACGCTCGCCTCGTATCCCCTCTCCTGCATCCGCCCGACAGCGTTCGCGATCGAGCCCGCCAGGTCCGGGGTGAGCTCAATACCGTCCCTCGCCAAGCCGATGGAGGGCTCCACGAGCCGGGCCCAGTCCGCCTGACCAAGCCGCTGATGCGCGAGCTCGAAGCCGGCCACGGTTCCCGGTACTCCTACGGAGATGTGGCTCCGGTGCCGGATGTCCCTCGAGAATTCGCCGTCTTCGTCGTAAAACATCTCCGGATGGCTCGCGAGGGGTGCCTTCTCCCGGAAGTCGAAGGTGGTCGTCTCTCCGTCGGGGGTCCGCACCACCATGAAGCCGCCGCCGCCGATGTTTCCGGCCGTAGGGTTTGTGACGGCGAGCGCGAAGCCCACCGCGATCGCGGCGTCAACGGCGTTTCCGCCCTCCAGGAGTACTTCCGCACCGGCTCGGCTCGACCAGAGGTTGGTGGAAGCCACGGCCCCGTTCTCGACGGTGAGCATCTCGCCGCCGGCAACGGTCTGAAGCTGCGATGGTTCCCCGCACGCCACTGCGGCCAGCAGCGCGAGCACCACCGCCAGGGGTCGGAGCATAGGGGAAACGTAGGGGGTCGGAAACGCTGACATGGTCCAATCCGGGCTGTGGGAATGGAAGGAGGATCGCGGTCACGTGACACACAAGCGCAAACGTACGCCAAACCCATCGTCACCGCACGTCGGGACTCGATAGGCCGATTCGGCCCCGTGCGAGCGTCGAGGCGCGCCCCATTCCGCCCCGGGCCCAATGCAAGCAAGCCCGGGGCGGAGCGGCGAGCCCCACCCCGAGCTTGCGGGTTCCTGCCCGGTGAGCGGCCTTTGATTCCGGATGTTCAGCTCCGGACGCCGAACGTCACCGGATCGTGATCAGAGGTTCGGATTCGTGTCGATCTCGGTCTGTCCGACCGGGAAGCAGGGGCTTTCCCGTCCCTCGAGGAAGTCGTCCCGACCCTCCGCGTACCACCTGCGTCGGTCCCATAGGCCGCGCGATTCCAGCCAGAGCTCGGCGCTGCGCTCGTACATGAGCACGTCCCAGGCGTCATCCGTGTCAACCTGGCCGAGCGGCTCCATCCCGTGGAACTCGCGCACCACGTCCAGGTGCTCCACCATCGTCTCGACGTCGCCGTTCCGCAGGGCGGCTTCGGCCCGGATGAGGTGCATCTCGGTGCCCTTCGTCATCGCCACGTTGTCACCCCGTGACGTGTACTTGAGCGCCCGGTACCAGGGGGTCGACCCGTCCCGCCCCGCCCGGGGCTCTCCGCCCGGGTCCAGCGCGACCTCCCACGGCACCCTGGGGTCGTCGGTCACCGTATCCCAACGGGTCCCCCACACCGTACCCTCCGAGTGCTCGAGGGGGTAGTTGATGAGTTGATCGCTCGTCTCCCGGGAGGAGTTGAGCGAGAAGATTGCCTCGAAGCGGTGGTCGAGCGGAACCTGGGCTGCGAGCGACGCCGCGGAATCCCAGTTCCCGAGCGCGGCCAACACCGAGGCCAGCGCCGCGTTCGCCGCATCCCGGATCTGGGCATCTCCGTGCCTCTCGGCCACGTCCACGGCCATGTTCAGGTGCCCCTGCGCCCGCTCGAAATACACCGTGTGGGGCTCGGCCCCTCCTCCGTCGATGACGGCTTCGCAGAAGTTCTCTCCCAGGAGCCGATTGGAGATGCCTGCCAGGAGGTACGCCCTCGCCAACACGTTGCTGTCGTACCCGGCTTCCTCCATGCGTCGGATCCCGTCCTCGGCCACCCAACGCGCCCGCTGCGCGTTGTTCCAGAATCCGTTCCCGTCGGATGGAATCAGGCGGCCCTCCGAGATCGCGATCCAAGTGGGGGTGAAGCCAGTGCTGACCAGTTCCCCGGCCAGGAGCGCCCCGGCGTAGCCCACGTTGTCAACCGCCTGCGAGAGGTCTCCCGACATTCCATTGACCAGCCCGGGAAAGGCGGCCGGATTGTTCAAGTCCTCGTCGACCATCGGGCCCGGGTTGGTGACCTCGAACATCGAGTCACATCCCACTGCACCGCCCAGGGTCAGTGCCAGCGCGAGGGCCATCGTTCTATAGAGCTTCATACTTCCTCCAGAGTCGCGTTCGCGAGTGTGTCGTCGATGGTCCGAGGGTTAGAAGGTCACGCTCATCGTCGCGGTGAACGTCCGCGGGCTCGGCCAGTTGCTCCACTCCCGCTGCGCAGCTCCACTCCCACTGTTGTTGTTGAGCTCCGGGTCCACTCCGATGTAGTCGGAGCGGGTGAGGAGGTTGCGCCCCGTAACCATGAGTCGAGCCGACTCCGCTCCCGGAATCCACTGCTGCGGCAGGCGGTACGAGAGCGACACGTTGCGGAGCCGGAAGAAGTCGGTTGCCGCGGTCCACATCTCGTACTGGGCCCAGGTGCTGTTGAAGGCGCCCCCGCAGCGGGCCCTCCACTCCGCCGTGACGTCGTCGAGCGCCGACGTGTCCCCATCGTTGTAGGCCTCGAAGCTCCTCTGGATCTCCCAGCAAGGGGGGAAGGCGAAGCGGCGGGCGTTGATCTCGCCCTGGAGGTACATGTTGTGGCCGCCGAGCACGAACTCGCCGAGTCCGTCGAGGGTGAGATTGTCGCGAAGGGTCACGGTCGTTCCAACTCCAATCCGCTTGTCCGGGTACACCGCGCCGAGAACCTGGTCGCTTTCGAGGATCGGCATCGCGTACTCGTCCGCGTTCATCACCTTGTTGCCCACGAAGACCGGAAGGGGGTAGCCCTCTCTGGCCTCGTTCTGGCTCCCGAGGGAGACCGAGCGTCCGCCCAGGTCGATGACCTCGCTGTTCACCGTCGAATACGTGAGCTGGGTCGACCAGTCGAAGCCGGGCACCCTCACCAGACCGATGTCCGTGGTGAGCTCGATGCCGGAGTTCCGGACCTCACCCACATTCTCGAGCTGGCTGCTCAGGAAGCCGCCCGAGGGCGGCGGCTGAACCGGGACGAGCGCGTCCATGGTGTTCTGCTGGAACCAGGTCATCTCGATCGCCAACCGCCCGTCCAGGGAGCTGGACTCGAAGCCCAGCTCGTACTCGCGTGTCCGCTCGGGACCGAGGTTCGGGTTGCCCAGCGCCGCAGGGGTGTACCCGGGCTGGCCATCGTCGGCGGAGATCGGGTTCCACACCCGCACCGCATCGAAGGCACCGGGTGCCTTGCCGGACTCGCCCATCGCCGCGCGGAGCCGCATGCTCTCCGCAATGTGCTCCGGCCAGAAGAGGTGGTCCGAGACCACATACGAAGCGCTGATCTTCGGGTAGGCCTGCAGGCCGAAGTCGCTGCCGAAGGCGCTGTTTCCGTCGAAACGCACGCCGCCGGTGACGAAGAGGCGGTCCTGGATTCCGAGCACGTTCTGCACGAAGAGGCCCGCGTTCACCACGCGCTGTCGTGACTCGCTCACCTCGCGCCGGGCGCCGCTGGCCAGAGTCGGCTCACCCGGGCCCGCGAAGACCTGAGAGGAGCTGTTCACCTGTCGGGTGTTGTTGTCGAAGTACTGCCCGCCCCACGAGAACGCGGAGCTGATGCCGTCCGGGCTGCCCATCGTAAGGGTGCTCGAATAGTCGAGCGACATCACGGTGTTCCTCCAGTCCCGCGCGGACATCTGACCGTCGGGAAAGCGACCGTTTCCGAACTCGTAGAGGTCCTGGCCGGTCAGGAGGTTGTAGTCGAAGCCGCCCACGAACCGGTGGCTCAGTCGTTCGCTCTGGCGGTATCGCACCGTGAGCCCGGTCACGTAGTGGTCCTTCCAGTCATAGATCTGCGACCGGAGGAGCGAGCCGGCAGCCGGCAGGCCACCTTCCCGGTAGGTGATCGCAGGACCGCGGGTCGCCTGACCGACGAAGCTCTGGATGTTCCCGCCCTCCGGGATGTAGCGATTGATCGTGCGAGTATAGGACTGGTTCCAGCTCAGCTCGACGTTCTCGATGGGCTCGAAGCCGAGGTTGGCGCGAAAGCCCCCCCGCCGGGAGTTCGAATCGGGTGCGGTGCCATCCTCGGCATTCATGAATCCGGAGAGGTAGTAGCTGACGTCGCCCGCTCCGCCCCGCACGGAGAGTGAGTAGTTCTGAATCGGTCCGTTCCGGATCCAGGAGCCGCTGTCGGGGCAGGTCACGTCGTCGACCTGCTCGCCCCAGTAGTCGACGAAGTTCGGACCGCGGCACTCGTTCAAGTACAGGCCTGTCGGGTTTTCCGATTTGCTGGAGCCAGGTCCGCTCATCGGGCCGTAGTGCCCGAGGTGATGCAGGCCAAAGCCCGCTTCCGCCTGCCAGACCGGATCGCCCAGCCCCGTCTTCGTGAAGATCTGGATCACTCCGCCGGAAGCCTCGGTCCCGTAGAGGGTGCTCGCCGCGGCCCCCTTCACAATCTCGATCCGCTCGATGTCCTCCGGATTGATGCTGTTGAGACCCAGCGTTCCACTGCTGCTGCTCGGACCGGACGGGGAGTGCTCGCTGTAGATCCGGACTCCGTCCACATAGATCAGGGGCTGATTGCCCATCGCCATGCTGTTGCTGCCCCGGAGGCGGATGCTCGCCTCGGTTCCGGGCTGTCCACCGCCCAGGTTGAGGGAGGCGCCGGCTACCCGGCCCATGAGCAGGTCCTGCGGGCGCGAGGCGCCGACGTTCTCGAGACGGCTTGCGTCCAGGCGGGAGACCTGGGTACCGAGCTCGCGGACTCGAGCACCCCCTGCCGTACCCGTCACGACCAGCTCGTCCAGCTCAAACGCCCGGGAGGTGAGCTGGAAGTCAACCGTGACACTCTCCCCGTCGGCCACCGTCACCTCCTGACTCGCGCTCTGGTACCCGATTCGCTCGGCAGTGACCGTGTGGGTCCCGGCCGGAACGTCACTGATCTGGTAGGTCCCGTCGGCGGCCGTGATCGTCCCAACGTCGAGACCCGGAACAAAGACCTGGGCCGCGCCGATCGGCTGCAGGCTCTGCCCATCGACGACCTCTCCCATGATCGTTCCCTGTCGGCTCGCGGGGCTCGCGAGCGCCCCCCGGTCCGAACGCACGTCGACGGCACGGGGCGCGGAAGGCTGGAAGAGCCGTGCGAGCTGAACGATCGGCTCCTGGGGAACCCTGACTGTCTCGCGCTCGATCAGGATGTGATTGCCCACGACTCGGTATCCGAGATCCGTATCGATGAGGAGTTGGTCCAGCGTCTCCTTCACCGAGAGCGCCTCACAAGCGCACGTGACCCTGAGACTCTCGGGGATAAAGGTCGGGCTGAAGGCGAGCGTCACGCCCGCCCGGTGGCCCAGGAGGACGATGGCCTCGGTGAGGGGCACGTCCTCGACAACGAGGCCGGCGGCCTGTTCGAGGAGAGCCTGGCCTTCCGAGGCGGTCTCGGTGGAGGCGGGAACGCCAGCGGCCATCTCCGAGATGTCCTGCGCCGCGGCCTGGGTCACCCCGGGTGCCGCGAGGAAGGAAAGTGTGAAGAGTAGTGCGAGCCGGTGCATGGATCCTCCGCGAGTGGGTCCGGTCGAGTGATTCTCTTGGCCTGCGATCAGTCTGTTCTGTGGGCAGTCGATGCATCTCGGACGGTTGCCCAGAGCGCCGTCTCCACATGGGCAACCGACGAGACGTGCGCTACTACTATCCCGGGTAGAGGAGTGAGTTGGAGCGTTCGGACGGGCCTACGCCTCGTCAGGTCTCAAGCGCACCGTGCGCCGACCTGCAGTCGTTCTTGCACGGCATCTTCCCGCCTCTCGTCCGATGCCAGAAGCTCCTCGGGATCGGGCGGGCTCGAGAATTGGGCGTGCGGCGTCACACATCCGGTCAGGGTCCAGAGCCGATCGAGCTCCCGAAAACGTCGATCGTTCGTATCGGCGTTCGGTGCTTCGGTCCTCCATCGCCGCAGCGCGTGGATCTCCTCTTCCGACGCAATTCCCTGCAGGAACCGGACGATCAGTTCTTCTATGTCGTGCTGTTCTATCGACTGCGGCCTGAGCGTATTCGCCTTCATCACGACCCTCCTTACACAGCGATGGGTGTGGAATCGGAACCTCGCCCGGGTTTGAAAGCCACATTCGTGCCATCTCGGCTCACGACACCCCAAGTGATTGCCACAACATGACGTGGGGGCACCACTGGGCCCACTTGGGGATCGCGGGAAGCTTACACAATGGTCGTTTCGTACGGGAATCCTACGCGCAGGTAGGGGAGGGACGCCGTGGTCTCCCTCCTTTGCGCGGAGCAGGCCGGTCGAACGCAATGCCTCGGGTGAGACGAGCGTTCGCCCCGAAAAATCGGTGGACCCCCGAGCACACGCCCGGGGGTCCACCTGCTGGCGACGGTGGCTACCAGCCTACGGCCATGCCGTCCTTGCGGTGATCCGCGCCGGCCCGGTACACCCCGTGCACCGGACCCTGGAACGCTTCGCCCAGCCCCCCGTTGCCCGTGAGCGACGGCGGGGAGAGTGCGGGATCCCTCTCGAAGAGGATTCCCTGGTATCCACCCCCCAGGGCGAGGGAGCTGTCCACCTCGTGCCCCATCGCCGCAAGGTCCGCTCCCACCAACTCGAAGAGATCCCGGTCGAGGCGGAGCACGTCGCTGTTCTGGGAGTGATCGAACCTCGCGACGTCCGTCGTGGCCTGCACGTTCATGCCAAGGTCGATCATGTTCACGACGTGCTGCGCGTGCGCCTGTGGCTGAGTGGCGCCTCCCATGTTGCCGAACGCCATCAGAGGCTCTCCGTCTTGCATGATGAAGCCCGCCATGATCGTGTGGAAAGGGCGCTTGCGAGGCTCTACCACATTGGGGTGCCCCTCTTCCAGCACGAAGCCCCGCCCCCGATTCTGAAGCGGGAAACCGTAGCCCGGCACCCCGACCCGGGCCCCGAAGCCCGAGAAGGTGCTCGACACAAAGGAGACCATGTTCCCCCAGCGATCGGCCGTCGCGAAGTAGACCGTCCCCTCGTCGAGCTGAACCCGGAGCTCGGCGGGGCGCGCCTGGGTCGGATCGATCCGGTCACAGAGCGCGGCGGCGTGCTCCTTGTCGAGGAGGCGCTCCAGGTCCGGCTCGAAGAAGCGGGGATCCGCGTTGTGCTCGTGGAGATCGGTGTAGGCCAGCTTCTTCGCCTCCACCATCAGGTGCCAGTAGGTGGGGTCCTTCTGCCCGAGCTCAGCGAGGTCGAAGCCCAGGGCGGGGACGCATACCTCCAGGATGTTGAGCATCCCGAGAGCGGCGAAGCCCTGGTTGTTCGGAGCGAGCTGGTAGACGTCGTAGCCCTTGTAGTTCGTGGAGATGGGCTCGGACCACTCTGGCTCGTACTCTGCCAGATCGTCGAGGGTCATGACCCCGCCCTCCGATTGGATCTTCTCCACGATCGCCTCCGCGATCTCTCCCCGGTAGAAGGCGTCCGGCCCTTGCTCCTGCAGGACGCGGAAGGCCCGGGCATGATCGGGGACCCGAAGGATGCTGTAGGGAAGAGGTGCGCTCCCGTCCACGAGCCAGGTCTCGGCCAGGTCGTCGTCGAAGGAATCCGCGGGTCCGGCGATGTCGCGGGCCGTCCGTTCGCTCACGGGAAAGCCCTCCTCGGCCATGACCGCAGCCCGCTCGAGCGTCTCCCGGAAGGTCATCGAACCGAACCGCTCCAGGAGCGCGTGCCATCCGGCGACCGCACCGGGCACGGTCACGGCGTCGACTCCGCTTCCGGGGATATCGTCCAGCCCCTTCTCCGCGAAGTACTCGGGCGTCCATCCTTCCGGCGCCCAGCCGCTCGCATTCAGGGCGTAGAGTTGCTGATCCCGGGCAGACCACACGAGCGCCCAGGTGTCGCCCCCAAGGGAGTGACTTCCGGGCTCGGTGATCGCCAGCACGGCCGCCGCCGCGATTGCGGCATCGATCGCGTTCCCACCCTGCTGCAGGATCTCGAGGCCGGCGAAGGAGGCCAGGGGCTGGCTGGTCGATACGATGCCGTGGCGCCCGAGGACCTCGGAGCGAGTCTGATGGGCCCACATCCCGGAGGGCCGCGTCGCCGGCACCGCATCGATGTTTTCACCCGGGGTCGGCATCTCCGCCGTCGGGATTCCGAAGGGATGGGGGGATTGGGCGTCGGCCGACTGAGCCGCCGGGCCGAGAGTCAAGAGTAGAGCCGCCAGCAAAGCCGCTGCTACACCGCCTCCGGCTCCGATCGGCGCGACCCACGATCGGGCGCGAGGGAGGAAAGGCAAACCGTCCATGACGAGCTCCTCGGTTGAAGAGAGATCCTGCTTTGATCGAACCACCATACGTAGTGACACCCACGCTGCAAGCGCCAACTTCAGCGCCGGCCTCTGCATTCGCACCTCGCTTCCTGTCCCTCGTCCCGGGGCGGCCGCCACCTCAGGGAATCTCCCCGTACGCCCAGTCCCATCCCTCGGTCCCACTGTCCCGCACGGCGCGCACTCGCACACGAACGAGGCCGGAAACGTCCTCGATCTCGAGGGAGGGGGCCGGGACCAGGTCTACCTCCCGCCACTCCCCTTCCCTCTCCTGGACCTCCACCCGGTACCCAGTGATTCCCGACTCCGGCGCCACGTCCCAGAGCACCTCGACCCCACTCCCTTCCGACTCTACGACGTCCAACCCGATCAGGCGAGCCGGGCTGTCGGCGAGGAGCATGATGCTCGCCACTGTCGTCCGACTCACGGCGGCCACGAGAGGCTGGTTGATCGTCTCGAGCTGATCGGTCGGCTGATGATAGTTCGGGTTACCGAGCACCGGATAGGAGCCGATCCCTCCGACCACGTCCCCGTAGGCGTCGTAGAACACGGCCGCATCCGTCCCCCTGTAGTAGAGAGCGTCGTAGGTAATCAGGTCGGAAAAGGAGTGGGCAGCCGCGTGCTGAATGTCCTTGATACCCGGATTCGAGTAGCGAATCGTGTTGTCGAGCCGGTGGCTGCGAGTCCACCCGATCATGTCATTGTTAAGCACTCCAACGATCTGCACATCGTCTTCCAGAGCCCGACGCACGAATTCCCGGGCACCGAGGAGGCCCGCCTCCTCCGCGGTGAGGAAGGCGAACTGGATCGTTGCCCGCCGCGGATGATCCCTCAGGACGCGAGCCGCTTCGAGCAGCGCAGTGGTGCCTGAAGAGTTGTCGTCGGCCCCTGGGCTGCCCAGCACGGAGTCGAAGTGGGAGGAGATCACATAGACGAGCTCGGGATCGCTCGTTCCTGGAAGAGTGGCCACCACATTTGCCGTTCTCACTCCCCTGGGCTCGAACCACTGCAGCTCGACGTCGTAGCCCCATCCCTCGAGGACCGCCGTCAGGTAGGCGATCGCCTCCTGATTGCCGGGCTCGGTGAAGAACTTGCCTCCGAAGCTGTAGAGCGCCTCCGCGTAGCTTCGGATGCGGGGCACTGAAACCGCCTGCGTCACCTGGCCGACCTCGCCGGCGATCGGCTCGAAGGCATTCCGTCCCCTCTCCAGGAGCGCGACCTCATCGTCGAGGGCCGTTTGCAGCCGCTCGATCAACTCGGCCCGGGTCACGGTACGCGTGAGGTCCACCCACCAGACCGCTCGCTCCGGGGCGATCGTGTCCCCGTCCCGCTCAGCCACCACGAGCACTCCATCTCCGTCGGGATGAGGTGCCCACTCGTACTCCGGCGCGATGGTGCGCAGGGTGTTGTTGTGGAAGAGTCGGTAGCCGTCACCCGACTCGGGATCGTAGAGGTAGGCCCGGCGGTGACGGAACTCCCCCTTCATTCCGAGGATTCGGTCCGGCCCGACCCAGGCGGGAAAGCGGTCGTGCTGGATCTCGCGCGTTACCCGGTGCTGAGACCCGGATCCGTCGGTCGGGCTCAGGAAGACCTCCCAGTCCCGGTGCACCTGAAGCTCGTAGGCGACGCGGTCCCCCTGAGGCGAGGAAGCCGGTGCCTCTAGCGGACGGTCGGTCTCGATGAGCACCCGAAAGTTCGGCTCACCGTCCGAGGGAACCGCGACCGGATCGAGGGACAGCCACAGAATCCGGTTCGCGCCGCCCTCCTCCCGTCGAACGAAGGCCAGGCCGCCTCCATCCGCGCTCACCGAGGGCGCGCTGCCATCGAAGTGGGACACCGCTCCGGTTTCCAGGTCGGCGATCCCCAGCCCCGGATCTGGCGTGTGCGTCTCCCTCACATCCCCGGCCGGCAGGGGTGAGCCCGATGGTCGACTGAAGACGAGGTGTCGCCCACCCGCCGCCGGCATCGGTTGGGTCGCGTGTCCCTCGCCCAGATCGAGGAGCTCGGGATCTCCGTCCCTCGAGTCCACCCTGAAGATGTGGAGCCGATCGCCTCCCCCGACGCGTCCCGCGGTCAGGTACAGGTGGCGCCCATCCGGTGCGGCGTTCAAATCGATCGGAATGAACCCGCTCAGCTCCCGCGCGCGCTCCTCTCCCGAATCCAGGTTCCGCAGGTACAGAATGCCGTCGTGCAGGTACGCCACCTCTCCCCCGGAGGTGAAGGTGGCGATCCGGCCCGGGAGCTCCATTCGCCCCCCTCCCTCCACCGACTCCACCCGGGTCACCCATTCTTCGCCGATCGAACGGCTCCACAGGAGGTGGCGACCGTCGGGGGAGACAGCGAGCCCACTCCCGTCGTCATCGACCGGGCGAACCGGGTGCAGCTCTCCGGTCAGCCGAGCGACCTCCTCGACGAACCGCTCCCCTTCCGCTTCCTCCAGGAGCTCCAGGTACCCCTCGATCGCGTCAACGTAGCGACCCTCGTCCCACGCGAAATACGCCTCCTGAACCGGGGCACTCGGTCGGAGCTGGACCCCGGCGAGGCCCGAGGCGAGAAGGGGGGTGCAAAGGAGGGATGCAACGACTGGAAGGAGTGCCCGCAGGAACGTGCCTCGACCTCCAGCACACGGAACGACGTATGCCCGCCTTCCCTCCTCCGATTGGCTCGGGGATGGAGACACCGCTGGCGGGGCGCCCTCGTTCAGCCGCATTCGAGGCATCGAGGTTCGCACCGGGCCCGGGACGACGTGCCCGGACCCGGTGCGACTGTGAATGAATGAACCAGGCGGCTACTGCGGCAGCCTGAGGGCCACGAGAGAGCTCGGATACTCCATCCCTCCGATCTGAACCACGATGTACTGGTTGCCCTCGTGCATGTAGCTCATCATCCCGTACTGCCCGGGCACCGGGATCTCGACCTCTCCCACGATCTCTCCGGTGCTCTTGTCCCTCGCGTGCAGGACGGGTTCGGTGTAACCGGTCGTGAGGAGCAGGTCACCCGCCACCATCTGAATCGAACGACCTCCGCCCCCGAACTCCGAGGTGTCGATGCCGGCGAGCGCCGGATGGTTCCGGATATTGTCGGCCACCTCACCGATCGGGACCCACCAGAGCCGCTCGCCTGTGTTCATGTCATAGGCGGAGAGCCGGTTCCACGGCGGCTTGAAGATCGGGAGGTCCTGCGGTCCCGCGATTCCGCCCCCCGGACCCGCCACCCACTGCGAGATCGTCCGGCCGGTCGTGGCGGGATGGTCTGGATCGTCCGCATCCTCGCCCGGCATCACGTAGCCCCCACCGCACGACGGGCCGTGGGACACGTACATGATGTTCGTCGTCGGATCGAAGGTCGGAACATTCGTGATGTTGAGCCCCCCGCCGCAGCGGATGTTGTTGATCACGTCGAGGTCGTGACCCACATGCAGGCGGGGCATGTAGAGGTCCCCGATGTTGTAGTCCTGCATGATCTCGAGGGCCTCCTCCCGGAGCTCCGGCGTGAGGTCGATCACGAGTTCGTCGGTCAGACCGTACGCCGTCGGCTCGAAGGGTTCCGGGTGCGTGGGCCAGGGCTGCGTCGGCGAGGTCCAGTTGCCCGGCACCTGCGTCTGCGCCACCGGGCGGTCCTCGATGGGCCAGACCGGCTCACCGGTGATCCGATTGAAGGTGAAGGTCAGACCCTGTTTGGTGGTCTGGATGACTGCCGGAACCTGCTCTCCGTTCACGGTCAGGTCCGCGATGATCGGGGCGGTGGGAAGGTCGTAGTTCCACTGGTCATTGCACACGGTCTGGAAGTGCCACCGGCGCTCCCCCGTCTGGATGTCCAGCGCGAGCAGGGTGTCGGTGAAGAGATTGCAGCCCGGCCGGTGCCCCCCGAAGTAGTCGATGGTACCCGGGTTCGTGGGAATGTAGACGACCCCCTGCTCGAGGTCCGCCGTCATCGGCGCCCAGGAGGAGGCCCCTCCCGACCAGTACCAGGCGTCGTTCTCCCACGTCTCGTGTCCGACCTCTCCGGGGCGCGGGATCACATGGAACTTCCACATGGTCTCGCCCGTGGCGGCATCGTACGCCATGATGTCGTTGGGAATGTTCTCGACGCGGGTCTGGTTGTACCCCTGCTCCCCGTTGCTTCCCACCACCACGACTCCGTTCGCGAAGATCGGTGGGGACGAGCTCGTGATGTATCCGATCTCCCTCGGCGGGCCGTGGTTCGGATCCCAAGATCCCCCCTCGCCGGCAAGGTAGTCCTCCCAGGGACCGAAGCCCTCCAGGATGTCCTCGAACACGTCGACCACACCCGTCTCAGGGAACCCCTCGATATCGACAGGGCGACCCCAGTTCTCGAGGGGACGTCCGGTCTTGGCATCCAGGGCCCACAGGAAGAGGGCCGGAGTCTGGATGTAGATCACACCCCTCCCGTCGACCTCGCCGTAGGAAACCCCCTTGCCGTAGTTCCGACGCATCGAGCGCTCCCACCGCTCCGTGTGCGGCTCGCGGAACACCCAGAGCGTTTCCCCGGTGGCCGGATCCATCGCGACGACGGTTCGTCGCTCTCCCGACACCGTGTAGAGAACCCCGTCAATATAGCTCGGAGTCGATCGGGACTGAGCCGTCGGGACCTGCCCGAAGTTGTCCCCCCGGAAAATCCAGGCGATCTCGAGGTCGTTGAAATTCTGGGCGTTGATCTGATCCAGGGGCGAGTAGCGGGTTCCCCAGGCGTCACCGCTCTGGTAATGCCATTCGCCGTCGGGCGTGCCCCGGTCCTGTGCGTAGCCGGTCGCAGGGAGGACGAGCAGCACCCCGAGGGCAAATGCCACCAGAGCGGCCGGAATCGCTCGCCGGAATCGTTGCGGGTCTCCTGTCATGTTCGGTCTTCCTTAGCAGAATGAACGCCAATCTCACGGCCGATCGAGTCTATTCCTGGACGAGACCACGGACCGACGGCTCGGTAGACCGACTCCAGAGGCCGTGGGGATCGGTGGAACGGGTAGCCGACCGTGGAATCCTCCCTTCGACAGTGGCCAGGAGGTAAGAAGCCTGGGTGCACGTTTGTCCAGCCCCGGCGGCGATGCCCTCAACAAGGCGGACATCCGACCGCGTGGACATACCTCAAGGTGCAATTTCCTCCAAAATGGGACGTCCTTGTCAATTCCGCCAGAGACTCGTGGTCGCTTCCGGGGAACTGGTTCCGGGGCTCGGGGATTTCCTCTTGTGACCATCTTCGTCCGATGCTGGCCCAGATCTACCGAGAGGAAGAGCACGATGACCCGATCCCGGCCCTGGCTCCTCGCTGTGCTCCTCCTCGCAGGAAGCCTGGCCTTCGCGGCCCCTGCGACCACCCAGTGGTTGGAGGCGCCCGCAGAGGGGTGGATCGATGTCACCATCTATCACCACGACACCCGCTCACGCTTCGACTACAGCCGCGAGGAGTCGCCCATCCAGAACCAGGGACACGCCGTGGCCACCTCG
>SLCK01000023.1 GCA_007125845.1 Gemmatimonadota bacterium | reverse complement strand
GCCTTGCCCCAGGCCGACCTCAGGCGGAGTGAGTTGACGATGTGGTCCCAGTCCTCCCAGAACGGCTCCTCCGACACGACCCACGCCGCGGACACCTTCGGATAGATGACCGCATCGAAGTCCGCACCGAAGGCGGAGTTGTCGTCACCCCTGACGGCGGCCGTGAGAAAGACCCGATCATTCAGGGCGACTTCCTGCTGCAGGTACATCCCGACCGACTTGTTCTCGACGAAGGCCTCGCTCGAGACCGTCGAGGCAGCCCCAGCGAGCGAGGTGATTGCGGGCGAGGGAAATACCCGTCCCTCGCCGAACATGGTGTGGCTCGTGCGATGGTAGTACTGGAATCCCAACGAGCTCGTCAGGCGGACGTCCGGGTTGAGGGAATACGTGGTGCTCAACCCATAGTCGAGGGATCGATAATCCGTGTTCGGCCGTTCGAGCTCGATCTCCCCCAGAGACCGCGCACCGAAGTCATGATTTGCTCCGTCCGGATGGCGCGGGAAGAGAATCATGTTCTCGTCGGTCATCATGTCGGCGCCCACGATGAAGCGCTGAGTGATCCAGTCTCGTGGCGTGTGGGTGACCGTTACGCTTCCGGTCCAGCGCTGCGTGTCCCGGTGCGCCTGGATGGTGGCAATCGCCTCGGGTCGGGCGCGGAGGAATCCCCGAAGTGGCGTGTCCACGCCCAAGGGGTCCGACCACTGCACCTGCTCCCACACACCCCAGCCGGCGTACTGCTGCATGAAGCTGGCGAACCCCTTGATGAAGCCGGTGCTGAAGTCCACCGACAGGCGTTCGGTCGGGATGACCGTGAGGTTGGCGCGGGCGTTCCACTGGTTCTGGTAGTTGTAGTCGACGATCCCCACGTTGTCGTCGTAGTCCATCGAGACGAAGTATCGCATCGCGTCCGTGCCGCCCCGCATGCTGGCCGTGTAGGACTGCAGGTGTCCGGTCGTGAAGATCTGGCGCCCGGCCGCCTTCTCGACATCCCAGATGTTGAAGCTCACGATCTCGCCCGTCTCGGGAACGGTGTTGTAGGCCTCGGCGATCTTGCCGCGCGCGTCCATCAGCCAATTGGCTCCCTGGCGCACGGACACGTCGAACTGCGGGGCTCCGACCGTGCCCTTCTTCGTGATGATCTGGATGACCCCGGCCGACGCCTCTGTGCCGTAGAGGGTTGCTGCCGCGGACCCCTTGATGATCTCGATGCTCTCGATCTCCTCGGGGCTGAAGTCGTCCAGCACCGAAACCTGACGCCCCTCCCGGATGTTCGGTCCGGCACCCGTGGTGTTGTCGACCCGGATGCCGTCCACGTAGATCAGAGGCTGCTGGCGCATCGAGAGGCTGGAGACCCCGCGAATGCGCATGTCCGAGCCGGTTCCTATGTTTCCGGAGGTGCGGTGGAAGGTGAGGCCGGGCTGGCGGTGACCGATCAGGTCCTGCATCGACGTGACGGGCGCGACCTGCACCACATCCGCCGCGCGGATTCGGCCCACCACGTTGCCGATGGCCCGCGTTCGGGTCTCACCCGGCGTACCGGTCACGACCAGCTCGTCCAGCGCGAGCGCATCCCTGGCGAGGCTGAAGTTGAGCTGGCTCTGCTGCCCCGTGCTCACCGTGACCTCCTGGTCCACCTGTCGGTAGCCAAGGCGTTGTGCCGTCACGGTATGGACGCCGGCGGGCACACCAGAAAGGGTGAATGAACCGTCTCCCTGGCTGAGCACACCGATCCCGAGCGCGGCGATGTGGACCTGAACGGCGCCGATCGGGAGCTGGCTCTGGGCATCGATGACCCGCCCACTGACGGTGCCCTGGAAGAGAGTCCGGACAGAAGCGAGTGGGGCGGGCCTCGGTGAAGGACCGCCGCCCGCCAGCCCGAGCTGCGTACGCGGCGCTGGGACCGACCACGCCCCACCGGCCGCGGAGCCCGTTCCGAGGGTTTCAGCTCTCTCTATGATCGTGTGGCCCCCTTCCTGCACGAAGCCGAATCCCGTCCCCTCGAGAATGATATCAAGAGCCTCCCGGACCGTTCGATCCTCGCACGCGCAGGTCACTTTCACATCGTCGGGCAGCAGGCTCGGACTGAACAAGAGCCTGGTTCCGGTCCGGGTCTGGAGCAGGACAAGCGCGTCGTGCAGCGACTGGTCCTCGACGTGGATCCTGGCGAACCGGTCGATCCGGTCGGCCACGATCGACTGGCTTCGCACGCCCAAGAGGATTTCGGTCAAAGCTGAAACCACCGGCTCATCCGTTCCGGTCCGGGCATCCTGGGAGTGCGCATCAACAGGGGGCCAGAGGGCTACCACACCGATGGTCCCAAGCAGCGCCAAGACTCTTCGCATTTCAGATCGCCTCCTCCCTGTGAGTGCCTCAAACGTCGACATCGCTTCCACGTTCGCTGCCTAGGTCCAATCCTCCATCAGGACCCGATCCTCCAATTGCGTGCACCGCAGCTCGGCCACCCGGCAGATCATGGTGAGCATCTGGTCCCGATCCTGCTCAGAGAACCATCCGCTGAAGGTTCGGTCGGCGATGGCCGGATCCGCGATCTCCACCTGGATTCCCAGGCGAACCTCCAGCTCCTTCGCCACCCGGTGGAGGGGCGTTGCCTCGAAGGCCATCCATGTGCCCATCCAGTCCAGGAGAGCCTCCGGCACCTCGACGCGGGTGATTGAGGGCACCCTGCCTCGAGAAGCCTCGCCCAGATCCCCTGCCCGCAGCTTGGTTTGGGTCCCCCCTGACGAGAGCGCGACCAGCCCATCCACGACGAGGAGGCGGAGGGAGCTCCGCCCGGTATCAACCTCGAATCGGGTACCGAGGACCGTCACTTCGCCCTCCGGCGTCTGGAGCCCGAAGGGCCGACTGGGATCGCGGGCGACTGCGAAGAAAGCCCTCCCGTTCAGCTCCCCCTGCCGGGCCCCTTCTCCCATTGTCACTCGCAGGGTCGTATTCGGACCCAGACGCGCCACACTCCCGTCCTCCAGCACCGCCGTTAGAAGTTCGTTCGGACCGGTCCGGAATTCGGAGTGCACAGTTGCCTCCGGTGCCAGGCGCCCCTGGCCCAGGTGGCCGACGGCGAATCCCATGATCACTGCGGCCGCTACCGCCACGGCGCGCCTCACCAAGGGGCGACCGGGCCAGGTCCGAACTGAAGGCTCGGTAGTGGACTCGAGGATTTCTGCCGCGGACGGGGCCTCGAGGATCGGATCGAGTTCACGGCGCATCCCCGTGAGGGCCCAGAGGGCACGGATGTCCTCGTAGCGCCGCTCGGACTCCTCAGAGGTCGATCGCCAGCCGGCCAACTCCTCCAGCTCCTCGGGCGTCGTTCGACCGTCAAGTTCGCGGATGATCAATTCGTCCATGGCGCGCGTTCCTTCGCTCGTCCGGAGTGGAACTCAGGCTCGACCGGCCTTGGCGGCCCCTGCCTGCGATTGCTCTGGCACGCAACGAGAGCGCTGGTGCCGTGCCCTTCTGGATAGGTCAACAGTTCAGCCCAAAAACTCTACCGCCGGCACTGATCCTGGACCGTTCAGTCAGGCCCGCCCGGTGGGCGACGGGGACTGCCTGGCAGGGTCCCGCGCGCGAAGGAATCCAGTTGCGGCCGCAGGCGCACTCGGAGCTCATCGAGCGCGGCGCTCATCTGGTTCGCCACGGTCTGGGGAGCTATTTCCAGGATCTCCGCGATCTGTTGGTAGGTATGCCGATGGTAGCGGGAGAGGATGAAGATCTCCCTTCTTCTTGCAGGCAGGGCCTCGATCGCGCGGTCGAGGACTTCTCGCAACTCGGCTCGTTCCGCCAGATCAAGAGGGCTTGGGGCACCGGCTCGCGGCTCACGACGCTTCTTGTGAGCCCAGTCGCGGCGGACCTCCCTCTTCATCCGCTCGTTGAGGGACAGGTTCCGGATGATTCGGTAGAGATAGGCTTGAAGTTGCTGGCTCGGCGTCCAATGGGACCTCTGCTTCCAGAGGCGAAGCATCGCCTCCTGGACGATGTCTTCGGCAGCATCCCGATCCAACAGAAGCCGATCGGCGTAGGAGACCAGCCGCGACCAGTACTTTTCGAGGACCGCGTCCAGCGCACTGGGATCTCCGGCGTGGATCCGCTCCATGAGCGAGCGATCCTCTGCCGTAGTCTGCTCTGGTGGCATGGCAGCGTCCGCTCGCCCAGGCAGGGGCGAGCCTCCCGCACTTGGGCCCTCGCGCCGACTGACCGGACGGGCCACCCGCTCCCGCAGTTCGGACAGAGTCATGTGTTTCACAATCTCGGCGAGAGCGTGACGTCGACCTTCCCTCGTCCCAACGCCAGCCCTGGCGTCCATTCTGCGGACGCCAGGACAATGGTCTCCGAGGACCTTCTCGCCCGAGGGTTGGTCGCTGCGAACGCCCACATCGACGATGGTCCCGTTGGTTGAACAGGGTCGAGCCGTACTGGCTGCTCGCGGATGATGAGGTGTCCCACGAGAACCACCGCTTCCATTCCGGTCCCGGAAAGCAGCCAGCGGACCGCTGCCTCCACCGTCGTATCGCTGCACCGGCAACTGACGATCCGGTTTCCAGGCAGCCGGGAAGGGCTGTATGCAATCGGAATGCCGGTGGCTACCTCCAACTCTCGAAGCGCCGTCTCGAGCGTCACCTCGTGCACGTCGAGCTTCGCCGGCTGCACGAGCACATCGGCCTCGCGCCCAGCTTTCCCGGGATCATCCAATGGCGCTTGGGCCTCGGCCGACGACCCGAGCATGGCGAGCGCCATCCAAAGGGGCACCACCCTCACGAACGCCCCAGGACCTTGCTTCGGGGTCTTCGGCACCATCAGCGCCTCTCGGGAACCCGGTCCCGGATTTGATCCCATGTCAGGCGCCCTCGCACCCGCTTGGAAGCGGGCCCGGCAGGGGCCGCCTCCAACTGTGGGCGATCGGACTCCTCCGCGCACGACGACGAATGCGTGGCGTGCATATCCCTGAAACAGGTATCTACGGCATCTTATACTACCCGGCCGAATGGCAGCCCTCTTTCCAGGTATTCGTGAGAAGTGACCGAAGCAGCGGAAGGGGAGGCTCGCCTCGACTTCTCGGGAGGCCGTGGACCGCGAGGGATCCTCACAAGCCCACGAAGTGGTGAGGAGCGGGCCCGCGTGGTGGCTCGACGATCGCCAGGGGTCGTTTCTAGCGAGTGTGGCGATTCATCGCACACCACGACCGCGGAGGCCGCCCTCGTGGAGCGTCCCCCGCGGTGGAGGTGTGCAGCGCGCGCCCGATCAGCCGCGCTTGACCGCCGAGAACGTCACGGAGTGGGCCCCGAAACCAGCCGCAGTCTTGCGGGTCGAATCGCTGGTGCTGGCCGCGAAGTAGTCGAGCTCCTGAATGCGTCGCGGCTCGACGAGTCCGGCCTCCCGGACCTTGTCCATGTAGTCGGCTTCGGTCGTCGCACCTACGATGCACTCCGCCCAGAGCTGGGGCTGCGCTCGGCAGTTGTCGGAAGGCATGTCTCGTACCATGATGTCGCTGATCTGCATCCGGCCGCCGGGCTTGAGCACCCGGTGAATCTCCTGCATCGCCCTGGCCTTGTCCGGGACCAGATTGATGACGCCATTGCTCGTCACCACGTCTACGGATGCGTCCGTCAGCGGGATCTCCTCCGCGGTGCCGTCGACGACCTCGACATTCTCCAGACCCATACGCTCGGCGTTCTGCTGACACTTCTCGCGCATGGCCCGGGTCATGTCCAGGGCGAATACCTTCCCCTCGGGTCCAGTGAGGATCGCTGCCAGCAGCGCATCGGTGCCCGATCCCGAGCCGATGTCCAATACGGTGTCCCCTTTCCGGATGACGTTCGCTGCGAAAGGGTAGCCGACCCCGGCGAACGATTCGATTGCCGCGGGAGGGATGCGGTCGAGCTGATCCGCCGGGTATCCCACGTACTCGCAGGCTCGGCGCCCAGTTGGGAAGTGGTATTCCTCCTCGGGCTGGTTGGCCACCGCCGTGTACATGGAGCGGACAGCGTCGAGAAGCACGCCTCGCTGGTCTGAGGTGATGACGACCATCTGGAATCCTCCTGGTTGGGGTCGTGGGGGGATGCGAATCGTAGGGGGGGGCCGAAACGGTCCCTCAGTCCGAGGTGGGCTCGCCCCCCGCATAGCGTTCGATGAGGTGCCGGATCCGGCTCTGGAACTCGGACCTCGGCTCGACTCTTCCCACCTCTGTGAGCTTCGCCCTGAGTCGCCGCTCGAACTCCGCGCGGGAGTAGCAGCTCTTGCACCGGGCAAGGTGGCGCTCGACCTCGGCATGGTTGGCTTCGTCGAGCTCGCCGTCCAGGTGCGCCGCCAGCATGCGCAGCGCATCCTCACAGCGTTTGATCTTCATGGGTTCGTGCATCGTGTCATTTCGTATCGTGCTGACCGATCGGTCAACGTGGTGATGCTTGTGCCCTTCAAATGGAACGATGCAGGAGGAGGCAGAGAAGTTCCCGGAAGGGGTAGGCCCGGAGGACCGGAAGGGGTTCCAGGACCTGGCGGACCAGGTGAACCGGGTCTTTGAGGTGAGGTCGAACAGGCTCTCGAGGGGACTACCGTCACGGGGAGCTGCGACTCCGTGGGATGACAGCGCGTGTCGACCGCTGACCCCCACGCCGATCCAACCGAGTCGAAGGGCGAGGAGCCCTCGAGAAGGGCTGCCTTCGCGGCTGTACTGCAGCTATGCGCCCGACAGGATGAGCTCCGCTTCGCTTCGCAGATCCTGTCGTGCTGCCTTCACGGCTGTACTGCAGCTATGCGCCCGACAGGATTCGAACCTGTGACCTTCGGCTCCGGAGGCCGACGCTCTATCCAACTGAGCTACGGGCGCGCAAAACACTGGCAGGAGGCGGCCCCCCGCCGGATCCGGAAGACGCGTGGAATAAGCCGAGTTCTGTCCCGACCGAAGTCGGGGGAGATCATTTCTCTGGGATCGACATCGCTGCCGACCTCGTGCAGCCTACCCGGGACTCGAGTGGAACGGGCCGCTCCTCGCCCCTGCTTGGCCTTGCTCCGGATGGGGTTTGCCGTGCGACTCCCGTTGCCGGGGGCCCGGTGCGCTCTTACCGCACCCTTTCACCCTTACCTGTGCCCGCCCCGAGGGGCTGGCCATCGGCGGTCTGCTCTCTGTGGCACTTTCCGTCGGCTTTCGCCGCCCGGGGATTACCCGGCATCCTGCCCTTTGGAGCTCGGACTTTCCTCCGACGGACCCTCTCGGGCATCCCGCCGGCGATCTCCACTCACGCGTTTCCGGTCCCGCACGGGAACGATGTCGCTCCCTGGCGCGAGATCCGAAGTCTACCACCACCCCCGACCCGGGTAAAGGGGCCAACGCAGCTGGTCCGGGTCAATCCGCGTGCTTGGCCACGAGCCCGAAGAAGACACCGATGAAGAGGGCAAATCCGGTCCAGACCGCGACGTGGAGGGGGGCGCCCGGGCCCCGAACGACCTGCTCAGTCTCGGAGAGGAGCAGCCAGAGTCCCGAGGTGATGAGCGCCGTGTAGCTCGCGCACACGAGAATGAACGCCGACGCGCGCGCCACGGTTCCGCCGAAGGCCATCCACCGTGAGTCCTCCGGCGCCGGCCGGATTCGCCGCTGCAGGTCGAAGGTGACGTACGCAAAAGCTCCCGCCAGCCCGAGCGCGACGGTGTACCCCACCCCGCGTACGTCTCCAACCTCAGCCATGGCGGTCCAGGCGTCACCGAAGTCGAGCATGAGGATGGCACCCACTAGGAGCGCGATCCACACCGGCCCGTAGTGCCCCACGAAGAGGGGAAGCGTTCGCAGGCGCGCGAAGGCGCCTTCTCCCCCCGCCGCCACCTGATGAAGGTGCAGGACTCGGGCGGCATCCCGGGGCCGGTACACGTCCAGGAACCATCTCCGGGCGTCGTCGAGGAAGCGAAGATGCTCCTCACGCGTGGCCAGGGGGAGGAGAGCGGGTTCGTTCAAGATCCTGCGCAGTCGGTGAGGATGACCTGCCTCGAGCGCTCCCCGCGCGAGCGTGAGCCACGACTCGGCCACTGCACGCCCCCACACCTCGCGCGTCTCCACGTCGAGGGACGCTCCCTTGCGGACTGCCCAATGGAGAGTGTCGAGGGCTCGACCCCACTCCCGGGAAGAGGAGAGCCGCGCGACTCCCTCGGAGATCCCGAGATCCCCTCCGATCTCACGCCAGAGGAGGGAGACGGCGGCGATCCGCACGCCCGGATCGGGGATCCGGCTCAGGTGGGAGATAACCCGCTCCACGTCCGTTCCGGGTCGATGCCCGCGTCCCTCCCTTCCCTCCACGAGGGAGAAGGCGTCCACCGCCATCTCCAGGAGACCCAATGTTTGGCCGAATGCCCGGTCGAGCAGCTCGACCTCCATCGGGGGCAGCGCCTCGCGCAGACGTCGCCGCAGAGTTTCCGCCTCGGGACGAAGATCGATGAGGAGCGACCGGAGCCGCCTCACCTGCTCGCGTCCCCTTGGGTTCACCTCGGCGGCCATCCGGCCGAGGATGCCGGCGACGGGGCTGAGCGGAAGCTCGGCACCGGGATCGATTCGACCGACGAATCGGGGCACGAGCCCGCGTCCTCCCGTCTCACCGTTTCCGGATTCGCTCCCCTCTGCGAGAAGGCCCGCGAAGCGGTGGAGCCGGTCCGCGAGATCTCCCTCCAGATCGAGTCCGGTACACGCGTCTCGCAGCTCCACTCGAAGGCGCTCTGTTTCCCCTCCGGAAGGAGGGGATACTTCGCCGCCTTCCAGGAAGGCGAGCCAGGCGTCGAGGGGAAAGTGGGTCCCGTCGGGATCGGCGTAGACGCGTCCCTCCGCCACTTCGCGAGCGGCTCCGAAGAGGGTCGGAGGCGGACTCCCCGCAGCGAGTCGCAGGAGGAAGGCTTCGGGATCGAACTCCGGACGCATCGCGAGCTCGAGCCGGAAGCGGTGCTCGAGCGCATCTGCGAGCACGGGGATGAGCCCGGCGCTCGGACTGATGCGGAGCACGGCGACGAGCGCGTCAGCTCCGAGCCGGTGGAGGAGGCCAGAGTCGAGCAGGCCAAGTCCCCTCCTTCCCTCGCAGGCCAGAAATCGAACGAGAGCCTGCTCGGTCAACCGCTCTTCCGCGGCGTCGGACTCCGCCGGACCGGCCTCCCCGACGAGCTCGTCGAGCTCGCCCGCTCCCAATCGACGGGGCAGGAGCGGGTCGAGGAGGGTGAAGAGGCTCAGGGACCGGTCTTCCGCCGGAGGCACCATCCAGGCGTCCGGATCCCCGATGAGCCCGAGCGTGTCGCTGACCTCGCGTCGACACCGCCTCCTTGTCTCGAGCTTCGTCACAGCACTGTCCCCGAGATAGGCCCGCCACGCCACGATGCGGTCCGGGAGGAACTCACTCCAGAGCCACCCGGATCCTTCGGAGGCAGCGCTGCCTTCCCCGTTTCCCGGCGCGGCAGCTTCGAGACCTGCACGCCCGCGGGCCAGCTCGTCGAGGCAACGGAGGCGCCGGGTGAGGTCCCCTACCCCGACTCCCCGGCCGCCGGCGGCCACGACCATGCCAGCGCCCTCCGACCATCGGTCGTAGATCCAGGCCGGCTCAGCGGCACCGTTCTTCAGGAGGGTGACGAGAAGGCTCGAGAACCGGGCGGCGAGCGTCCGGTCGGCCTGAGCGAGCGGACCTCCCACAACCCGATCGATGAGCTGCGGCACCACTCGGGACACCGCTTCGCGTCGTCCATCCCTCACGATCCAGTCCGCAGCGAGCAAGAGGACCGCGAGGTCGGCACCGGAGAGGTCCGGACCCAACCGCTCCGGGGAAGGGAGCAGCCCGCCTCCCACCCTGGCCCCGGGAAGTCTGCATCGAGTCAGAAGGATTCGCCGAGCAAACCTGCTGCCCAGCACTCGCAGAAGATCGGAGTGGTCTCCGCCTCGACCGTGGACGTATCGGTCGAACTCCTCCGCCAGAGTTGTGTGCGCCGGGATATGGCGACCGAGCGCGAGGGCGGCCGCCTGATAGAGCGAGGGGTCGGAGGACCGAAAGAAGAAGAAGAGGAAGGCGTCCAGAGCTGGATCGACGCTGCCGACCCTGCAGAGCATCTCGAGTCTGAGCAGGATCTCACTCCGGCTGCGAACCGACTCCCAGTCGCGCCAGCGCTCCTGGACCTCGGATCGCTCGCCCCACCGGGCCAGGTGGTCCATCAGGCCAGCACCGCTGACCCCAAGCTCGTGCAAGCGGCGCTCCGCCTCCCGCGCCGAACCGTTCGGGCTCAGCGTCGCCAGCACGGAGTCTGATAGATCAACTTCGGCCACGAAGGCAGGCCTCCGGTTCGGGCCCGTGCGGTCGGTCCGTTTGCTGGGATTTACTGCAGTTCGCCTGATCCGGCCCCGGCCCGAGCTCGGAGGAGAAGGTACGGCAGCCGCCCGGATCTGCAAACGGCGGGCAGTCGTCGGCCGCTTACCGAACATAAGCCGAAACTCGCCCGCGTCCTCGGGGTAGCCCACTGCATGACACGCTCCCTGCCGGTCCTGAGGGGCCGAGGCACCCGTAACGATCCGCCCAATCGATTCGAGCGTCTCCACCTCGAGTTGGACGAGGACGAGGCCGCGGAGGAGGGTCGCCTTCGCCCGACCCTGTACTTTCGCGATGCGGCTCGAAGCGTTCTGACGCGGAACCGAAGCCCGGACGTGGGCTTCGACTGGAGCATCAACCCGTACCGGGGGTGCGAGCACGGCTGCGCCTATTGCTACGCTCGCCCCGGTCACGAGTACCTCGGGCTTTCGGCCGGGCTGGACTTCGAAAGCCGGATCATGGTGAAGGACGACGCTCCCGAGCTGCTGGCGAAGGCCATCGCCCGGCCCGGGTGGTCGCCGACTCCCCTGGTCATGAGCGGCGTCACGGATCCCTATCAGCCCATCGAGCGCCGACTCGGTCTCACGCGCGGTTGCCTGGAGGTGCTCGAGCGAACCGGCCACCCGGTCTCCATCATCACCAAGAGCCGGGCGGTCGAGCGCGATGTGGATCTCCTGGCCTCGCTCTCCGAGCGGGAGGCGGCGACGGTCACGATCTCAGTCACGACCCTCGACCGGAGGCTTCAGCGAAGCCTCGAACCGCGAGCCGCCCCTCCAGAGCACCGGCTCGGGACCATCGAAGCCCTCGCGCGCGCCGGCGTCCCCGTCTCGGTCAACGTCGCCCCGGTCATCCCCGGCCTGACGGATCACGAGATCCCCTCGATCCTCGAGGCCGCGGCCGACCACGGCGCCACGGGCGCGGGGATGGTGACCCTCCGCCTCCCGGGCGCCGTCGGTCCACTTTTCCGGGATTGGCTCGTGGATCACGTGCCGGACCGGAAGGAGCGGGTGCTGAACCGCCTCAGGGAGCTCCACGGCGGAAAGATCTACGACTCCAGATTCGGAGAGCGAATGCGCGGGAGGGGGACGTACGCCGATCAGCTCCAGCAGCTCTTCGATGTGGCTGCGCGCCGGGCGGGACTGGACGGGGAGCGCAGGCCGCTGTCCACGGCCGCATTCCGGCGCCCTCCGCAAATCGGGGTGCGCGCAGCGGAGGATCAACTCGACCTGCTTCGGGATCTGGACGTGTGACCGGTAATCGAAGTAGGGGCGGATGCCCCAAGACGCGCTCCCGCTTCCCCGTCACCCCGCCCCACTGGCCCTGAGCCGGGTCGGTCGGCCGTTCAGCCCCCCCGATCGCCTGCGGACAGGTGGATGCGGCGGTCCAGCGAGCCGGGCCCGGCCCCGGCCAGGAGGAGGTACGACAGCCCGCAGAGGAGGAGCAGGGCCCAGGCCGGAGACCCGGTACCGACCGAGATATCCGACGGCGGGGGAGGCGCCGGCATCGTGAGGGCCAGCTCCCACACCCGGATGGTCAGGATGGGAAGCACTGCGACGCGGACCCCGAGACCCAGCAGAATCAGCGCGGCAGCCACGAGCTCGAAGCCCGCGAAGAGGGGAGACACCAGGCCCGGCATTGGCATGCCGATCGATTCGAGATGAAGCGCGCCTCTCGCCCCGGGCTGCGTGAGCCGGCTGACTCCGTCTGCGGCAAGATACGCCCCCGTCACCAAGCGCACGACGAGCGTGGGTATCCTGGGCGCCGTGCGGAGCACCGCGTACCCCGGTGGTAGATCTTCGGTCAAGGCCCCTCCAGCCCCGCACTTCGCCGACCCGGTGCGTGGGGAGTGGATCGTGCAGTGGGAAATGCGCCGCCCAGGAATCGAACCTGGAACCTACTGATTAAGAGTCAGTTGCTCTGCCAGTTGAGCTAGCGGCGCGGCATCCGGTCGTTTCCCCGGCAGCCTAGCCATTAAAGGTAGCAAGTCCTCCAGGCTCGTCAATCAGCGTCGGGACTTCCGCCCCCTTCCGGGTCCTCGTCGCTCCGGCGGCCGGCAGCCACCGGAAGGTAGAGCCAGAGGAGCCCTGCGGTCTGGAGGCCAAGTTGGATGGCGATCGCAAGCGAAAGGCTCCGCTCCGCGAAGGGAATCCCGGCCCCGATCGACAGGACGAAGACGACGGGAATTCCCAAGGCGAATCGACGTGGATGCGCCCGGATCGTCGCGAAGGGCTCCTCGTCACGGAGGCTCCTCCGGCCAGTCATCGTCATCACCTCTCCTAGAAAGCGGAGAGACCCGTGGCCGCCTGCCCGAGGATCAGACTATGTACGTCGTGCGTGCCCTCGTAGGTGTACACGGACTCGAGATTGGCCATGTGCCTCATGGCCGAGTATTCCACGAGGATCCCGCTGGCGCCCAACAGTCGGCGCGCTTCCCGGGCCACCTCGCATGCCATGTCGACGTTGGCGCGCTTTCCCATCGACACCTGCTCGGGGGTCACCCGGCCCTCATCCTTGAGCCGACCCAGGCGCCAGGCCACCAATTGTCCCTGCGTGATGGCTGTGAGCATGTCGGCGATCCGGGCCTGCTGGAGCTGCTTTCCTGCCAAGGGCGCCCCGAAGACGACCCTTTCGGTGGCATAGCGGACGGCCTCCAGGTAGCATGCCGTGGCCGCTCCGACCGCACCCCAGACGATCCCGTAGCGCGCCTGCGTCAGGCACATGAGCGCGCTCTTAAGCCCGGCCGTATCGGGAAGGGCCGCCTCCTCGGGAACTTCAACCTGATCGAGGTGCAGCTCACTCGTGTCGGAAGCCAGAAGCGAAAGCTTGCCCTTCTGGTCCTTGGCGGAGAACCCATCGGCGTCGGTGGGCACCAGGAAGCCACGGATTCCCGACGGATCCCCCTGCTCTTCCGTCTGGGCCCAGACCACGGCCAAATCCGCCATCGAGCCGTTCGTGATCCACATCTTCGTTCCGTCCAGGACCCATCCCCCGTCCGTGCGCCGCGCGGTCGTGATCATTCCCGCCGGATTGGAACCGTAGTCGGGTTCCGTCAACCCGAAGCATCCGACCTTCTCCCCCGCGGCCAGGAGCGGAAGCCAATGCGACTTCTGCTCTTCGCTTCCGAAGGCGTGGATGGGGTACATGACGAGGGCCCCCTGGACCGAGGCGAAGGAGCGAACGCCCGAATCACCGCGCTCCAATTCCTGCATGATCAAGCCGTAGGCGACGTTGGAGAGACCGGCGCAACCGTACTTTTCCGGTAGGTTCGCGCCCAGGACTCCCAGCTCCCCCATCTCCGAGACCAGCTCCTGCGGAAATCTCCGCTCCACGTAGGCTTCCTCGATGATGGGAAGCACCCGGGCATCGACCCATTCCCGCACCGCATCCCGGACCATCCGCTCTTCCTGGGAGAGCTCCGATCCGATGTCGTAGAAATCCAGGTCCCGGGGTCCTGTCGTCATAAGCCAATGCCCCTCGAGTGAAGTCCGATCCGCACCGGACAACCTCCCCGGCCGGCCCCTTCCGGGTCGTCCCGATCGCGGGTCACCGCCCTTCGTCGTGCCCTCGGGTGGCCCCGGGCCCAGGAGGCATCGCCTCCGCCGCCCTTCGATTGGTCATCCGGTCGAGGCCGTAGAAGAACTCCCTCGCGACTCTCGCTCCAAGATAGAAGGCAACGAGGAGGGTAGCGGCCCAGGCTGAGGGGATCAGGGTCAGGTCGGGCTGGATGACCAACCAGATGTAGAGGCCGAGAACAAGCGCCAGGATGCCCCCCGAGATCCATCCCCTCATGGCGGCACGCCTTCGGGCCCGGAGCTGACAATCGTCGCACCAGAGGAGCCGATCGAGCTCCTCGATCGGCTTCACCTGGAGACACCTCACGCAGGTGACGTCGTCGGGAAATCGCTCCCGCCAGTCCGCTTCCCGCTTCACGACAGGTTCCGCACGACCGCCGAGGTGAACTCCCGGGTACCGAGCGGCCCTCCCAGGTCTCCGGTGCGCGACTCCGGGTCCATGAGAGTCTTCCGGATCGCGCTTCGAATCCGCTCGGCCGCGTCCGGCTGTTCGATGTGATCGAGGAGCATCGCACCCGTGAGCATGAGCGCCGTGGGGTTGGCCACCCCAAGTCCCGCGATGTCGGGAGCGGATCCGTGCACGGCCTCGAACATCGAGGCGTCCTCGCCGATGTTGCCGGCCGGCGCCATACCCATCCCTCCGACGAGTCCAGCCATCAGGTCGCTCAGGATGTCTCCAAACATGTTCTCCATGACCAGGACATCGAACTGGTAGGGGTCGTTGACGAGGTGCATCGCCGTCGCATCGATAATCCGATCCTCGAACTCGACCCTGCCCTCATACTCCTCGGCGACCTCCCTGCCGACGTCCAGAAAAAGTCCCTGGGTGTACTTGAGGATGTTCGCCTTGTGCGCCAGCGTGACCTTTTTCCGACCGTTCGTCAACGCGTATTCGAAAGCATAGCGAACGATCCGCTCCGCTCCGAACCGGGTGATGATCATGACCGATTCCGCAGCCGCCCTGGGATCTCCTTCGAGCCCGATATAGTGCTCCACGCCCACGTAGAGACCCTCGGTATTCTCGCGGATGAGGACGAGGTCGATGTCCTCGTAGCGCCCGCCGGGCACCATGGTGAGGGCGGGTCGGATGTTGGCGTAGAGCTCGAGCTCTTTCCGGATGGCGACGTTGATCGAGCGAAAGCCCGATCCCAACGGCGTGGTCAGTGGACCCTTGAGAGCGACTCCAGTGCGGCGGATCGATTCGAGCGTTTCGTCGGGAAGGGGATTCATGGCCGCCTCCACCGCCACCACGCCGGCGAGCCGCTCGTCGAACTCCAGCTCCGCTCCCGCCTCGCGCAGTAAGGTCAAGGTCGCCTCGGTCACTTCGGGACCGATTCCGTCACCCGGAATCACGGTGATCGTCTTTGCCATTGGATCGCTGGATCCTCCCGTGGATGGAAACCGATCGACGCTCCCTGCCCGGCTACGGCGCCGAAATGTACTCGGGGTTGTATTCGTGGGTCGTGTGGTCCTCACCCCACCGCACGAGATCCCTCATGAAACCGGGACGCTCCGTTCCCTGGGCCCGTGCCTCAGCCGCCACGTTCAGCGCCCGCTGCCAGCTCACCGGGGTAAGCGCACCTCGCTCCAGGAGCGCGCGGGCAACCAGGGTTCCGTCTCCGTAGCGGACCACGGACCGAACCCCGCCCAGCCCGGGGTGTTCGTTGAGCGCGTCCCTCGTGCCGGGCGTGAAGAGCACAATGTAGGGGAATGCGCGGGCCCAGAGCTCTCCCCCGCGAGCGTACTCGTCCCGGTCCACCACGACCGTGACCTGCGCGACGTTCCCGCTGATCTCCACCGACAGATCGCCCGCATAGTCGAAGTAGACCGCAACCTCCTCGGCCGAGGGCACCCGGAAGCCCTCCTCCTCTCCCACATCGCCCATCAGGTCATCGACCAGCTCCTCGACAGCGTCGCAAGCGGAGGTGAGCGGCAAGAGGGCGACGAAGATCGCCGCGACCCAGGGCGGACCTCTGCGGCGCGGGAGGAGCGGCGGTACGGTTGTCTTTCCGAAGGATCGAAGCAACGGGGCTCTCCTGTTCATCCTGACCTGCTTCGCGCGAGGGCTTGCGGTGAGCCCCTAACCGCTCGGCGTCGAGATTCCATTGGAGGTGTGGGCGGCAGCGAGAGTCCTCGCGGCTCGTAGTACATCAACCCGACGAAGCCGTTCCGTCAGGTTCGAGTCTCAAGGCCGTGGAGTTGATGCAGTACCTCGAGCCGGTCGGCTCCGGGCCATCGGGAAAGACATGTCCGAGGTGCGCGTCGCAGCCGGCACAGAGCGCCTCGATCCTGCGCATGAAGAGCGAGCGATCCTCGGCCTCCCGGACCGCGGCGGGTGAGATCGCCTCCCAGAAGGAGGGCCAGCCGGTGCCCGAATCGTACTTGGTCTCGGAGGCGAAGAGGGGTGCGTCGCAACAGACACAGCGGTAGGTCCCCGGTGTCCGGGTGTCCAGATACTCCCCGGTAAAGGCCCTCTCCGTGCCCTTCTTACGAGTGATCCGGAACTGCTCCGATGTGAGCCGCGCCTTCCACTCCTCCTCCGAACGCTCGACCCGCGGCGGGGACTTGCTCATCTCTCGGGGCCGACCGTCACCCGCTCCATCACCACATCGCTGGTCGGCCGGTCGTTCCGGTCCGTCTTGACGCCACCGATCTCCCGCACCACCTCCATTCCGTCCACGACCCGCCCGAAGACCGCGTGCCGCCCGTTCAACCAGGGAGTGGCGGCCAGCGTGACGAAGAACTGCGATCCCCCGGTGTCTGGACCGGCATTGGCCATCGAGATCACACCTTCCCCGTCGTGCTCGAGCTCCGGGTGGAACTCGTCGGCGATCGTGTAGCCGGGTCCCCCGCGTCCGGTGCCCTCCGGACAACCGCCCTGGATCATGAAGTCGGAGATGACGCGATGGAAGTGGACTCCATCGTAGAACCCGTCTTGCACCAGCTTCACGAAGTTGGCGGTCGTCTTTGGGGCCCGGTCCTCGAAAAGCTCAAGACGAAAGGCACCCCGATTGGTTTCTATGGTGACGCTGCGGTTGGCCATGGGCGACGGAGAGTTGGAGTCCGAAAATGGAGCCGCATACCGCGGCAGGGGTTGAGTACCGCGGGCCCGGGACCGGGTTCCGGATCCCGGGGACACGGTGCCTGCGGGTCACAGCAGATAGCCTCCATCGACGGGCAGCACCGCCCCCGTGATGTGGCGGGCAGCCTCGGAACAGAGGAAGAGCACGGTGCCCGAAACGTCCTGAGGATCTCCGAGGCGTCCGAGAGCGCTCTGCTCCCTGGCCTCGTCGAGAATCTCCGAAGGCACGGCCTGGGCGAGCTGGGTGGTGCGGATGTAGCCTGGGGCCACCGCGTTGACGTTCACGTTCCACGGACCGAGCTCGAGGGCCGCGCTCCGCGTGAGCGCCACGATCCCGGCCTTCGACGCCGAATAGTTCGCCGTTCCGAACTTGGTCCGCTGAGCATGGACCGATGCGATATTGACCACCTTCCCGTACTCCTGGCTCCGGAAGAGAGCCCCCACTTCGCGGAGAAAGTGGAAGGTGCCGGTCAGGTTGGTACGGATCACGTCGCCCCAATCCTCGTCGGACATCTTCCAGATCGCCCGGTCCCTCCACACACCGGCGTTGTTGACGAGGATGTGGAGTCCGCCCAACTCCTCGACCGCTTCCTGGACGAAGTCACGCACCCTCCTTGCGTTTCCGCAGTCCACGGCACGGCGAAGAACCGTCACGCCGAGAGCCTCCAGGTCGCGGGTCGTCCGCTCCGCCGCCGCGACATCCTCCTCGCTCTCCGCAAGGAAGTTGAAGGCGATGTGGACACCGGACCCGGCCAGCGCCAGAGCGATGGCTCTTCCAATCCCCGTGGAGGCTCCCGTGACGATGGCCCCCCGGCCGCGAAATCCCTCGAGTCGGAGCAGCTCGCGAGCTTCCCGCTCGCTCTCGACTTCTTCGAGAAGCTGGTCCACTGCCCTTCCCGGACCGCCGCGTTTCTTTGGCATCGCGACGTGCTCTTCCGACTCGGAAGGGTCGAACGCCGAGTCCTGCGGAAAGTCGGGTGTAGAATGTCGCGACATGGTATGTGGGCTAGGTGGGTGTCCGAGGACTGAAACCAGCCCGATTCGGACCGCGCCGGAGGTGAGTCTCGAGGTCGTGGATCATCGCCTATCGCTTCCCGACGATCTCCGTGTACCCTCCGACATTCACTCGACCCTTCATTCCTTCGACCCGCGAGTCGACGCCGATCATCGAGTCGTGAAGGTCACAGCCACGGATCGTGGTTCCCCGGCCAACGATGCAATTCTGGAGAACTGCGTTCTCCACGACGACATCCCGCTCCAGCGTGACGTTCGGCCCGATCGACGCGCCCCGGACGGATGCCCCCGCCTCGATCCGAAGCGCGCCCTCCTTCGTCACGTCCACCAGGTTGGCCTCGGAGGAAATCCCCCCCCGAGTCGTCTGGAGGAGGTGGTGGTTGGTCTCCAGAAGCGTGTCGAGCTTGCCACAGTCGTACCACCCTCCGACCGGCGCGGTCTTCAGACGGGCACCCTTGTCCACCATGTACTGGAAGGCGTCGGTCAGGTAGTATTCGCCTCCGGGGCCCGCGGACCCGCGCACGACATCCTCGATCCCTTCGAAGAGCAGCTCCCATTCCCGAATGTAGTAGAGCCCTATGTTCGCGAGCCGGGAGACGGGTTCGGAGGGCTTCTCGACGATGCGAGTCATGGAGCCGTCCTCACCGGTGACGATCACACCGAAACGCTGGTAATCTTCGACCTCCTTTGCCCAGATCACCCCCGCCCAATCCGGCGGCAGGTTGTGGGCCAGCGAAAGATCCGCATCGAAGAGGGTGTCGACGAAGAGGATCAGGACTTCCTCGTCCACGTGCGGCTTCGCCAGTCGGACCGCACCCGCGGTACCGTCCTGGACCTCCTGGACGACGTAATGGGCCTTGATCTGGGGATACTCTCTCCCTATGAACTCCTCGACCACTTCCCTGAGGTATCCGACGACGAACACGATCTCCTCCACTCCGAGCTCGATGAGATCGTCTAGGATATAGCTCATGACGGGCTTGCCGCCCACGCGGATCAGCGGTTTCGGCGTGTCCAGGGTATGAGGGCGGAGGCGGGTGCCTTTTCCGGCCAGAGGGATGATCGCTTTCATGACGCGCTCGTTCGAAAGGACGAGGGAGCCCGACTGGACTCGAACATCGAAGTAGCATACGTGACGCTTCCCTCACCATCAACCGGGGAACCGTTCCCGATTCCCTCCGCTACAATCACGCGCGAAGCCTTCCTTCTCTCTCCACCCAATGACGGAGCCCGACATGCACCTACCCGGCACCCTCCTCGTTCACGCTCCCCTCGCCCTGGCCCTGCTCCTCGCGGGAGGGCACGCCGCGGGAGCGGACGACCCGGGCAGCGTCCGGGCGCACGTAGAGGTGACACCGTCGCTCGCCGCGATTCAGTCACCGGACACCGTCCCCGGATCTCCCTCTCCCAGCGATGTCGAGCGATCGATCCTGAGCGTGACCGGCAGCGCTCAAGTGGAGGCGCGCCCCGACCGCGCCACCGTCCTCTTCGCGGTGGAGACCGAAGGGGAAACGGCGCAGGAAGCCGGGGAGTCCAACGCTCGCCTCATAACCACGGTCACGGAGGCGATCCGGGCGGCCGGGGACAGCAGCCCCGGACTTCGGATCGAGAGCTCGGGATACTCCGTCTCCCCCCGCTATGGCCCCGCCACCACCGATCGGACACGGGAGATCGTGGGGTATACGGCCCGGAACGGCGTCCGGACCACTGTCGACGACCCCGATCGTCTGGGCGCCCTCGTGGACGCCGCCCTCGGGGCGGGCGCCAACCGAATCTCGAATCTGCGCTTCGAGGTCCGGGACCCCGAGCCCTACCGGCAGGAGGCGCTTCGAGAAGCGGTGAGGAAGGCTAGGGGGGAGGCCGAGACCATCGCGGAAGCCCTGGGAATGAGGCTCGGAGCAGCGCTGGAGGTGGAGGGAAGCGCGGACATGCCATTCGCACGCGGAGTCTCCTTCCAGGCCGAGTCCCTCATGCGGGAGGCGGCGGACGCCGTTCCAACCCCCATCGAGGCCGGGCTCCAGACCATTCCTGCCGAGGTCCGGATCCGCTTTCGGCTCGAGCCGCTCCCGTGAGTCGTGCGCCCTCACACGCCCGCCGCTGAATCCGCAGGCTTGGGCTCCCTGGGCTCGAAGCTGAAGGTCTCACCCTCGCTGCGAGCCACAACCGAAGCCGCCGTGAGGTCGCCCGTCACGTTCACCGACGTCCGCAGCATGTCGAGAGGGCGATCCACGCCCAGGATCAAGGCGATCCCGGCCTGCACGTAAGGTCCCAGCCCGACCGCGTTCAGGACGATGATGAGGGTGATGATCCCCGCGGACGGCACCCCGGCAGCTCCGACCGAGGCGAGGGTCGCGGTGAGGACGATGACGAGCTGCTCCCCGATCCCCAACGGGATTCCGTAGATCTGTGCGATGAACATCACCGCGACCGCCTGATAGAGCGCGGTGCCGTCCATGTTGATCGTGGCGCCCAGGGGCAGGACGAACGACGACACGGGCCTGGACACCCCGACCTCCTCCTCCGCAACCTCCATCGTGACCGGAAGGGTCGCGCTGGAGGACGACGTCGAGAAGGCGACCAGAGGAGCGTTCGAGATCCGACGCAGGAAGGTCCAGAAGTTGAGCCCGACCAGGAAGCGGACGGCGAGCCCATACGTCAACATCAGGTGGATCGAGAGACCAAGGGCCACCGCGAACGCATACACCAGGAGGCTCTGCAGAAGATCGATGCCGAACTGGGCGACGACCGAGGCGATCAGGGCGAAGACCGCATAGGGAGCGAGCTTCATCACCCAGTCGATGACGACCATACACGCATCGTTCACCCCATCGAAGAAGGTGATGACTGCATCCCTTCGATTCGGCGCGATCACGCTCACCGCGGCCCCGAAGATGATCGTAAAGAAGATCAGGGGAAGGAGATCCAGCTCTGCGGCCGCCTGGATGGGGTTCCTGGGTATGACCGAGAGGAGAGTGTCGATGACCGTCGGCGCCTCCTCGGCCAGCGTCAGGGCCCCCTCCGCTTCTCCCTCGAACTGCGCAGAAAGGGCGTCGCGCGTGCTCTCGTCGATCCCGGCGCCCGGAGTGATCAGGTTCGAGACGACGAGGCCGATCGTGACGGCGATGGCCGTCGTGCACATGTAGAAGACGACCGTCTTCCCCCCGATGCGCCCGAGCTTGGCGAGGTCTCCGAGGGAGGCCGTTCCCACCATCAGGCTCGCCACGACCAGGGGAACCACGATCATCGTGATGAGGCGGATGAACGCCGTACCGATCGGTTCCAGGGCCACGAAGAGGTTCTGCAACCACACGAGGCCGAGGAGGTTGGCCAGGAAGCCGCAGATCCCCCCGAGGATCAAGCCGAGGAGAATCTTGGTGTAGAGCTGCATGAAGGCCGTTCCTCGCTGCGGTTCCCGCAAGCCTCTCGAAAAGCGCGACGAACATAGAGTTGGCCTCCCACACCGGCAAGTCGTGGGCTACCTTCATGCGGACGCGGTGCGATTCTCCGTCTCGACTCGCCTTCGACCCCTCAGCCGTCTTGTCTCCCGAACTCCTCCGGGCCTTCCTCACCATCGTCTTCGGCGCGCTCGCCGGGGGACTGACGAACACCGTCGCGGTGTGGATGCTCTTTCATCCATATCGCCCCCCCCGCATCGCGGGCCGTCCGATCCGGTTCCTGCACGGAGCGATCCCCAAGAACCAGGACCGACTCGCGGCCGCCGTGGGGCGCACGGTGGGCGACCGTCTCCTCACACCGGAAGATCTGGCGAAGATCCTCTCGGAAGCGGCGGTCAGAGACACCTTCGACCAGCGACTCGAGCGCTTCCTGGGCGAGCTCCTCGAGAAGGAACGTGGGTCTCTGCGGACCATCCTCTCTCCCGAGGTGATCTCCGAGCTCGAGGGCATGCTGGAAGGGGTCGCCGAGATCCTCGCGCTCCGCTGGGAAGGGTGGCTCGACTCTCCGGAGTTCGAGCAGTTCATGGAGGATCGCACTCGCCGGACTCTCTCGAGACTCGCCGAAGAGCCGGTTTCCGACCTTCTCACCCCGGCCCGCGAGGAGGCGCTGGTGAACGCCTTCGAAGGGTGGTTGGAGGCCTTCGTGCAGCGCGACGGCTTCGAGGAGGCCATCGGGGACTACGTGGGTCGAACCTTCGCGTCGTTCCTCCGGGAGGATCGCACCCTTGGAGAGGTCCTGCCCGCCGGTCTCGTGCGCGAGCTCGAGCGCGGGCTTTCGGGCTACCTCCCCACCGCGGTTCGAACCCTGAGCGGAATCCTCGAGGATCCGGACGCGAGGGCACGGCTGGAGGCCGTCGTCCACCAGCTGTTCCAGCTCTTCGTCCGGGACCTCCGTTTCCATCAACGGATCGTGGCCCGCCTCGTGATCACCGAGGAGGCGCTCGAGCGGGTCCTCGCATCCCTCGAGGAGGAGGGGGTGGAGCATCTTTCAGAGATGCTGAGGGATCCCGCGGTCCAGGAAGCAATGACGCTCCGGATCCGGGAGGCGACGCTCGAGCTGCTCGAAAAGCCCCTGCCATCGCTCCTCGGGCAACCGGGTGAGGAGAACGTGGAGAGGGCTCGGACTGTGGTGACCGGGTGGCTCGTGTCGGCGGCGCGTAACCCGGAGACCCATCGATTTCTCTCGGAAAAGCTCCGGGCGGGAGTCGGGAAGGCAACTGCGGGAGACTGGGGCGAACTCCTCGGAACGGTCCCGCACGAACGAATCAGCGAGCTCGCCGTCTCGGCTGCGCGGAGTGCCCCCGCACGGGCGGCCTATCGAAGGACCTTGAATCGGGGACTCGAGCGGGTGCTCGAGCGCCCGCTCGGTCGGCCCGCGGAACACCTCCCTCCGAACTCGATCCGAACTCTGCAGGAATTGTTCGCGGACCCGCTCTGGGATTGGCTCCAGAGCCAGGTTCCCTACTTCGTGCAGACGCTCGACGTGGCCCGCAGGGTGGAGGAGAAGGTGCGGGGATTCCCGACGGCGAAGATGGAGGAGCTGGTGCGCCGGGTGACGGAGCGGGAGCTTCGGCTGATCGTCCGGCTAGGCTACCTGCTCGGCGCAGCGATTGGAGGGGTGCTGCTGGCGGTCAACGCCGTGCTGGCATGAGGTGGACGCGCCGCCGGGCGCCCCTCCTCGCTCATTACATCTGGAACGGGGTGCGGTGGTCGCGTTGGCGCCGATCGGACCCCTTCTCGCGCTTCTTCTGGAGAAGGTTGAGGAAGGTGATGTGCCTCTTGGCCTTGTTGTGCTGTCCAGGCTCGACCAGACGCCTGTCGATTTCATCGAGCGACTGGTCGAACCTACGAGGCATCCCGAGCCAGATTCCGAACAGAAAGGCTCCGATCAGGGAAAGTCCTACGAACCAACTCATCTCCTTGCGCTTCCTCGCTCTCTAGGTCGGGATCGGGGAGCGCCTCGGTCTCCGGGAAACCCCGGAATGGAGGCGATGACGGCGGGGGATCGGGCTACGCGGCGGCTTCAGCTGCGCGGGCGCTACGGCTACGGGAAGTAACCGATTCGGCGCCGTGAGTTCCCGAATGGACGCACCGCCGGGGGCTTCCAGCGGCCGCGACCCCCTGTCTGCAAGCCCCCCAGGCCCAGCCTTTCTACTTCTTGACGGACTCGAACACGAGGAGCCCGAGTCCCGCGGACAGCGCGATCGGGATGAAGTTCGTGCCGAGGGCCACGAGGGCGACGATCGGCCAGAAAGCAAGATGGATGAAGGTGTATCCGCCTGGAAGCATGTCGTTCAGCGTCTGAGTGTGAGGAGACTCGCGGGCCACCGGGTCGCCCTCCCGCAAGCGACCGACGACAAGCAATATGGGCACCGCGGCCACGCCTGTCGAGCGCCCGGCGAGGACTCAACCGCGTTCCACTCTGTCGATCCCGATCCGGAGCGCGACTCCCGTCGCCGCGAACGTCAATGCCGCGGCGCCTCCAAGCCCCGCGATCAGCGGCACGACTCCGGCCTCCCCTGGGCCGGAGCCTTCCAACCGGGCCTCCAGGAAGCGCTGGACCGGCCACGCCTCGAGCACGACGAGGGCCGTGAGGTAGACCACGGCCGTCAACATGAAGAGGAGCCCACCGAACGAGGTTGGAATCTCGGCCGGATTCTCCGTCTGATGATTCGGGAAGACCGCTCCGAAGGCGAGAGCCATCGCGGTCAAGGCCAGCGTCGCCCCCAACATCGTGAGCGTGGAAAGGACGAAGAGGAAGACGGACACGCCCAGCAGAATGTTCGTCGCCACGATCAGGCCGAGCGCGACGAGCAGGAGGGGCACCGTGCCAACCGCGTATTTCGCCCAGAAGAGCTTCCTCGGATCCAGGGGCGACGAGCGAAGCAGCCACATCATCCGTCCCTCGAGGGACATCGCAGGGAACACGAAACGAGCGGCGATCGCCGCAACCACGAAGCCGGCGAGCCCGAGGTTGAGAAACGCGATCAGATTGACGAGGAGGAAGGAGAGCCCCTCAGCGGACGAGATCGGAAGCACCCGGATGTTGTAGATGTAGACCACGACGAGCACGCCCAGGAGGATGAGCTGCGACCACTGCGTCGTGTCCCGGAAGAAGACCCGGATTTCCTTCAGGACGAGCTCCCGCGTCGTGACTTCCAGCCTCCGGAAGGATCTCTCCCATAGGGCTACAGGAGCGCGCCCTTCCCGCCGCTCCGCACCCTCCTGGGCCCTCGAGAATCCAGACGGAAAGTACCGGACGTGACACCAGCCCCCGATCACGACGAAGGCCGCCGCCGTGCTCGCCAGGAGCAGCGCGGGAAAGGGATCGAAGCTTCCGCTCAGCCAACCGAGGAGCGCCCCACTTGCCCATTCCGAAGGAAACCAGGGAGAGGTGGGGGTCCGGAGCGCCGCCATGAAGTCCACCAGGCTCCGGAACTCATCGGGCCGTACGAAGCGTTCGGGCCGCAGGAGCCGGATCATTACCACGATCCCGGCTACGGCAAAGAGGCTGATTAGCGCCAGGAGGTCCCGGGTACGGCGGGCTGGAAAGACGTTGACCAGAAGCAGGGTGAGCGCGGCGCCGATCACGGCCGGAATCGCGAGAAGGGCGACGAGCACCCCGCTCGCGAACAGGTAGAAAAGTGGGCCCGCCCCATACATGACACCGTAGGCAGCGATGATGGGGATCACCAGAAGCACGACCATCCAGGACGAGTTCACGGCACTCTCCGTCAGACGCGCCCAATACAGATGGACCGGGTCTGCCGGCGACGCGACCAGAAGCTCCAGGTCGCTCGAGAGGAAGAAGGTGGAGAGAGCGGTGACGACGTTGGAGAGGAGGAGGATGGCGAGAAAAACCAGTAGAGACAGGCCGAGGAGCTTCGCGGCGAGGAGGTCGCCGATCCCCTCGGCGGCCCGGAAGAACAGGAGCATCCGGTAGATGAGAGCGAAGATGAGGCCCCACACGAGAACCGCGGCGGCGGACAGTACCACGAGCCTCGCCGTGCCCCCCTCGCTTTGCAGGACCCGGTGGACCTTCGCGCGCACTTTCGGACGCAGCAGGAGGAGCGCGCCGCGCGCCATCTCTAGACCGCCCCCCGCAGCCCTTCGACGACGTTCGCCATGTCCTGGCCCCCGGTCACCTTGAGGAAGATTTCCTCCAGGTGCGTTTCGTCCCCCGCATCGAGCTGCGCTCGGAGCTCCTCCATCGTCCCCGACGCGATGACGCGCCCCGCGGCCAGGATCGCGACCCGGTCGCAGACGGCCTCGGCCACCTCCAGAGTGTGGGTGGACAGGAAGACGCTGCCTCCACCGTCCACGAACGCCCGAAGGAGATTCTTCAGGAGGCGAGCCGAACGCGGATCCAGACCCACCATGGGCTCGTCGATCACAACGACGCTTGGATCGTGGATCAGCGCCGAGGAGATGAGGAGCTTCTGGCGCATCCCGTGAGAATAGCTCTCGACCAGCTCCTCCTTCCAATCCTCGAGCGAGAAGAGGGAGAGGAAGCGATCGATCCGCTCTTCGACCTCGGAGCCCTCCCGACCCCAGAGACCCGAAACGAATCGCAGGAATTCCCCTCCCGACAGCTTCTCGTACAGGAACGGCCGATCCGGAACGTACCCCAAGTGCCTCTTCGCGTCCTCGGGGCGGTCGCCCAGGTCGCACCCCGAAATCCGGATCGTTCCGGAGCTCGGTGCGAGCGTACCGGCGATCATGCGGATGGTCGTGGTCTTACCGGCACCGTTGGGTCCCAGGAACCCGAAGATTTCGCCCTCACCCACCTCGAGATCGAGATCCTGGACCGCCGTGAAGCTCCCGTAGCGCTTCGTGATCCCTCGCAGCTCGAGCGCCGGGATCACTCGAGCACCTCGATTCCCAGGTTGCCGATGAGTCGGGCAATCTCGACCTGTCGAGCCACGCTCCCGGTCATGAACCGGAGGTGAGCCGCATCCGCCGGAGCCGTCCCGAAGGTGGGATCGACCGCCACCCACTCGCCCAGCCAGACCTCGGGCCAGGCGTGGTAGTAGAAGGCCCCGTCCAGGTAGACCAGGCCGACCGCCGCTCGTGCGGGCAATCCGAGGGACCGTGCCATTGCGACGTACAGCACGGTGTGCTCGGTGCAGTCGCCCCGTCTCGATTCGAGCACCTGAAGGGCGGAAGGAAGGGAAAAGGAGATCTCCTTGTCCAGCATCCCGTAGACCGCGTGCGTGAGGCGCTCCGCGACCAGCACCGGGTCGGAATCGGCGGAACCGACGGCTCTGAGAGCCTCCCTCCGGATGCGGTCATCGCCGCTCTGGATCAATGGCTCCGGTTCGAGTGCGCCCCGGAGGTCCATCCGCGGATAGGGCAGCCGGAATCCGGGCTCGATTTCGTCCCACGATTCCCTGCGAACGACCAGAGTGTCTCCGCGCACCTCCTGGCGCCCACCCTCCAGATCGAAGTCCTCCAGATCCACCCCGGAGAGCACGAATCTCAACTCTCCGTGCTCGGCTGCCTCCTCGAGCTCCCGGTTCGACGCGATTGCCGTCTGGAGGATCACATCCCGGGAGGACGTCGCACTCGATCCGGCCGCCCGTGACTCGTTCCACGCCTGATTGGCCAATTCGAAGTCCGTCCGCTCGAGGGAGAAGCCCATGGCGGACGTGGACCGGATGAGCCGGCCGTCTTCGTCGATCCAGCTTTCCACCGAGAGGCCGTCGTAGCGCTCGCGCACCCTCCACGCGGAAACGGAGCTCTGGCTCGAGGTCACCCACCGCCCGGTGGATGGATCGAGTTGGGCAGAGTCGGGAAGGAGGATCGAGTCGTGCTCGAGGACCTCCACCTCCACCGTCCGGGTGCCGAGAGTCGATGGATCGAAGACGGGGAGCCGGACTGTACGGCCCGTTCGCAACTCACCGCCCAACGCGACTCGGATAGGGAGAGCTGAGGCGACCAGGGGTGCCTCTTCCACCCGGAAGTCGAGGTGCTCGAGCGTGGAGCCCGCCCGCACCCGAACGAGGAGAAGCGAGTCCCCGGCCACCGACCCCTCCGCGTCGAACCGGCCGTCCGGCCCATCCAGGGAGAAGGAGAAGCGGCTCATCCGGAGGGTGGGCGTGAGCTCCACCCATGTCCGCGCCGCGATCCGCCCCTCACGGCCCGACGCCAGCAGCTCGAGGTCGAGAACCTCTTCGAGGATGAACCCGTCGGGAATCGTATCCAGGCGAGAGGAGGACATTCCGATCGCCTGCCCCCCCATACGAACCGAAAAGAAGTTCGTGCCCGGGGCCAGGGACCTGGCAGCGTCGGCGAGGCGGGTCACCTCCGGCTGCACATACTCCCGACGCGCGTGCCAGCCCAGGAGCACCGCCCAGGTGAGGAGAATCGCGACGCCCAGGATCGCACGGCGGGTCATCCGGACGCCCCTCCCAACAAGCGCCGCGATGCACGCTCGAATACGTCCTCCTCGTAGCGGCTGGACACCGTCACGACCACTTCCCTCGGCAAGGGCTCAGTCTCCTGGTGTTCGCGCAACACCCCACACATGATCCGGGCCGACGCCTCGGCGTCCAGGTTTCCGGCGCCGGTGCCGAGAGGAGGCACCCCGAGGATCTCCACTCCCCATTGAGCCGCCTGCCGGAGTCCGCTACGGAACGCATGCTCCAACCGCTCCTCGGACACCGGGTCTCGCGCCGAGCGAACCACGATGTGGATGAGGAGGGGCGAGGGAAGCCGACCGCCCGGGGTGACCACCGCGGCCCCGATCGGCATCTCGCCGAATCCCTTGAGACGCTCCAGAACCTCCTGTCCGGCCTGGTCGCCCATGCGGACGTCGGCCGCCGTACAAGCCTCCAGGTCAGTCCCCACCGAGCGCAATAGAGCCGAGACCTCCAGCTCCGTCGGTTCGGCGAGGACTACCCGCATCACAACGTCGACAGCTCCCGGGCCTTGCGGTACATCGGGCCCGCCCGCTCGGGGAGGTGCTTCTTGTCGTAGAGGATCCCCATGACGTAGTAGATCCTCGGATTCTCCGGCTGCAGTTGAGACGCCTTCTCCAGAACGGCGAGAGCGTCCTCTACCCGGCCGAGCCGATTCAAGACCTCGCCCCGGTAGAAGTGGGCCTCGGCGTGCTCCTCGTTCCGCTCGCAGGCCCACCGCAGCTCCGATTCGGCCTGGGCGTAAAGCCCCTTCCTGAAATAGAGGATCCCCAGATTCACGCGCACATCCACACTCGAGGGCTCCAGTCGGAGGGCCCGCTTCAGGCTGGCTCCAGCCTCGTCGAAGCGATTGAGCGCCGCGAGCGCGGCTCCGGAGTTCGACAACAACTCGGTGTTCGAGGGCTCCGCATCGAGAGCGGCCCTGAACTGCTCCAGGGCATCCTCATGTTTCCCCTGGCGGTCCAACAAGACCCCCAGATTGTTGCGGGCACGGACGTGGGCGGGCTCGAGGGCCAGGACATCCCGGTACCCTCGCATCGCCTCCTCTTCACGCCCTGCCCTGGCCGCCGCGCGGGCATTCTGGAACCGGCGTTCCACCTCGGAAACCTCCTCCTCCGACTCCGGTGGGGTGCCGTTGGCGGAGTCCGGCGCCGGCGCACGGCTCTCGGACGGCGGACCCGTGAGAGCCCCTGCATCGGAGGGAGCGCGTCCGGACGACTCCCCGCTCAGGGGGAGTTCCGGATCTCCGCTTCGCTGTCCCGTGTCGTCGTTCTTCATTCGGATCTAGGATGGCTCCTGGGTCGCCGTCTCCCGACCGACCCAGTTGAGGTAATCATCGAGCCCCGTGCCCACCTCGAGCGACAGGACTTCGGGCACTTCGTAGGGGTGCAGCTCCGAGACGCGGTCCACCAGCCGGGGCACCTTCGCGGCTCCCGTCTTGAGAATGAGAAGGACCTCGGAATCCCGCTCCACCTTGCCTTCCCAACGGTAGATCGACGTCATGCCGGACAGGACGTTCGCACAGGCGATCAGTCGCTCTTCGAGCAAGGTACGGCAGATCGCCTCGGCGACCTCCGCCTCGGGGGCCGTCACGAGCACCACGCGCACATCGGTCATCGCACCTCCAATCGATATCGTCGGATCCGTTCGGATCCGTTATGGTCCGCACCGGTCACCTGGACCCGGAGCCTACAGGCCGAAGGGCATCCCCATCACCATGCGGTGAAGACCGTTCGCTCCCGGTCGCCGTCCTCGTACACGGTGTCGATCACCTCCCGGTAGCGCTCATCGACCACGCGACGCTTCACCTTCTGGGTGGGCGTGAGGGTCCCATCCTCGATCGTGAACTCCTCGTCGAGCAGGATGATCTTCTTCGGAATCTCGACGCGCGAGAAATCGCCGAGCTCTCCGAAGGCCTCCTTCTCCAGCAGCTCCTGAACCTTCGCCTCCTCGAGGAGGGCGCGGCGATCCGGGCGTTCGACGCCTTGCTCCTGGGCCCACGCGCGCAGGTTGTCGAAGTCCGGGACGAGGAGGAGCGACAGGAACTTGCGACGGTCGCCCACCAGAACCGGCTGATCGATGAAACGGTTCTTCTTCAGGCGGTTCTCGATCGGTTGCGGAGCCACGTTCTTGCCGCCGGCGGTGACGAGAAGGTCCTTCTTACGGTCCGTGATGCGGAGGAAGCCGTCCTCGTCGAGCTCTCCGACGTCGCCGGTCCGGAACCATCCGTCTTCCGTGATCACCTCGCGGGTGGCGTCGGGATTCTCGAAGTAGCCCTTCATGACCTGGGGCCCCCTCACCAGGATCTCCCCGTCGTCCGCAATTCGGATCTCGGTGCCGGGCAACGGTTTCCCCACCGTGCCGATCCTGAAGTTGCGGGGGAACTCGCCCGGAGAGTTCACATTGGTCACCGGACTGGTCTCGGTCAGGCCGTATCCCTCCAGGATCATCACACCGGCCGAGAAGAAGAAGCGATTGATCTCGGGGGAAAGGGGCGCTCCACCGCTCACGAAGTATCGGAGCCTCCCGCCGACGGCCTCCTGAATCTTCCGGAAGACGAGTCTTTCCGCGATTCGGTAGCGGAGGGCCGTCCACGCATCGGGATCCCGGCCTGCCAATCTGGCCTCCGCCCAGCGGTCGCCGACGCGCCGGGCCCAGGCGACCAGCGCCCCCTTCAAACCGGAGGCGTCGGTGACCCGCGCGTAGACCTTTTCGTAGAGCCGGGGCACAGACACCACTACCGTGGGGCGGACCTCCCTGAGATCCTCCGACACCGTCTCCAACGACCTCGCGTACGCGATCGCGCATCTCCGGTTGAAGAGGAGGTAGTCCACCATCCGCTGGAAGACGTGTGAGAGGGGGAGGAAGGAAAGGGTCGAGTCCCGCTCGTCGAGTCCAAGGACGGTCGAAGCGGCCCGGACGTTCGAGTGCAGATTGTTGTGCGAAAGCATGACCCCCTTCGGATCCCCGGTGGTTCCCGAGGTATAGAGGATCGTGGCGGTGTCGTCCGGGCGAGCCGAAAGCGCTTCCTCCCGGAAGCGACGCTCCTCGTCTTCGTCGCCGTCCCCCTCCCCGGCGGAGAGGAAATCCTCCCACGACATCGCCCATTCGGGAAGGGTCTCGGGGGGATCGAAGACCACCGCGTGCTCGAGCGCACCCAACCCTTCACGGATCTCGCGAACCTTCTCCAACTGCTCCCGGTCCGAGAGGAAGACGATCCGGGCACCCGAATTGTCGAGGATGAAGGCAATCTGGGACGGTGTCAGGGTGGAGTAGATCGGGACGTCCACGACCCCGGAAGCCAGGCAACCGTAGTCGGCGAGAGCCCATTCCGGCCGGTTCTCCGAGAGGAGCGCGGCGCGGTCTCCACGTTCGAGGCCCAGAGATCTCAACGCGAGCGCGACCCGCATCACCGATTCGATCACGTCCCGGTGCGAGAGATCCCGCCATCCCGTTCCGTCGTGGTACCGAAAGGCCGCCCCGCCCTCGGCCCGATCCACGGCCTCGAAAAAGAGGTCGAGGAGCGTGCCCTCGGGGAGATCCGCCGGATTCGATGCGTAGTCAGGACCCGCCATGATGCACTCCTGAGCGCAGTGGTTTCGGAGGGGCGTCCGCCTGGCTCGACGCGGGAAAGGCTGCGTCAGCCCTCTAGCGCCGAGATCCGGATCTCCACGTCCATGTCCGGACGAAGGGTGTGAAACACGCTGCAGTACTTCTCGCGGGAAAGCTGGACCGCACGCTCCACCTTCCCCCGCTCGCGCTCCTGCGGGCCGTCGAGCCGAACGGTCAGGCGAAGGGAGGTGTAACGCCGGGGCGGATCGGGAGCCCGGTCACCCTCCACCTCGACCTCCAATCGGTCTACCGACACCCTCCCCTTCTCCAGAATGTCGAGGATGTCCACCGCCATGCATCCTCCCAGGCTCAGGAGGAGCGCCTCCATCGGGGACGGTCCCGCGGCCGAAGCGCTGTCGATATCGACCGTGCCGCCTTCGCCGAACTCCCCGTGGAAGACGTGGTCGCGACCGGCCCAGCGAACCGTTGCCCTACGTCGAAGATCCATCTCGTTCGGACGCAGGTCTGCCGACCTGTCCTCGTAGTCGAGCGAGGGTTGCGCGGGCGTGCGAGACGTGCTCTCCCGCCTCGGGGCCCGTGGGAGGATTTCCGAGAAAAGCTTCGAGGTGTCTCGCCGCCTCAGTCTCCTGCCCCTGGCGAAGCAGGAGGTAGGCCAGGCCGTAGTGGGCCCCTGCAGCTTCGGAATCCTTCTGGAGCACGTGTCGGTACGTCTTCGTGGCCTCGTCGGTCATTCCGATGCGGGTATAGGTGATCGCGATCTGCTGGAGGACGACCGGATCTCCGGGCGCCTCCTTCAAGGCCAGGCGCAATGAGGTGAGCGCCTCGTGGAACCGCCCCTCCCTGAGGAGGGCCAGACCTTCTTCGTAATAGTCGATCCTCTCGGAATCGTCACCGATTCCGAAGAGCTTTCTCCACCAGACCATGGGAATCGGAGCGCAAAGGTGGGCCGTGCAACTCGTGGTCGAAACTAGTGGGTTGGCAGGCTCCCACGCAACGGAACCCGGCTCTCCCCGAAAGGACTGAAGCTCAATTACTTCCGAACGCCCACGAGGACCGACTCTGCCTCCATGAGCAGATCCATGCCCTCATTTCGCATCCGGGCTTTGGTGCCGTCCGGCGGTTGGTAGAAGACCAGTCGAGCGGCTGGAGCCAGGACCCTCACTCCCTCATCGAACCTTTCCCCTCCCTCCTCTCCCTCGAGCACCACACCCCGGAGGCTCCCTCCGTAGAAGGGGAACCGCTCGCCGATCGCGATCCTGCTCACGCCCTCCGTTTCGGGTTCCCACCGGAGATCCGGATGCATCGCAGCCACCTCGATTCCCTCGATCATGGCGGCGAGCCGGGAGGCGTGCCTCACCCGTGAACCCGAAAGGAAGAGGAGACCCGGTCCCTCCCGAACTCCCAGCAGTGCCGCCAATCGCAGGGCGCCCTCCGGATCGTCGCCGAGCTCCAACCCCTCCCGAGGCTGCGGAGTTCTCGGGGACGGACGGAGGTCGCCGAAGCCGTCGTCGACGGGATACCGCTCGCGACAGTTCGCGCACCCCAGCGCCCCCTGCAGCACCCGTCGTTCCTTCAGCTCGTCCGCAAGCAGGATGAGCCCGAACTCCGGTCCGCAGCGGGGACAGGCGAGTCGGTCCGTGACCAGCAAGTGCATTGGTCGCGGGGGGGAAGTCGGTCAGGAAATGTGCGGAGAACGGTGTGCCGGCGCCGTGACGGCCGCTCCGCCGTACTGCGCCCACTGGGTCGGAGTCTCCCAGACCCTCGCGTAGAGGAGTCCCTCGGCCTGTTCCGGCGGCAACCGTTCCTTCAGGGACTCGAAGAAGTAGCGGGCCTGGTTCTCGGCACTGGTCTCGATCTCGGCGAACTGGGGAAGCTCATTGAGATTCCGATGATCCAGCTCGTCGACGAGCTCTCGCAAGCTGCGCTTGACGTCCACGAAGTCGAAGGCGATGCCCGACTCGTTCAGCTCGGCGGACTGGAGGGCGACCTCGACCACGTACCGATGTCCGTGAAGCCTCTCGCACTTGCCCTTGTAGTTGCGGAGGAAATGGGCCGCATCGTAATGAGCCTGCACGCTTACCGTATACATTCGCTGCCTCTTGGCGACTACCTGTTGAACGTTCGTACTCAAACCCGCTCGATCGCGAGGACGGGAATCTGAACCCGGGCCGGCCGGCTGGCCACGAAGACCACCGCCTCCGCCACGTCCTCCGGTCGAAGCATCGCGGACCGGTCCGGAAGCGCGGGATCGGAATCCGGATCGATCGGATCCCAGAGCGACGTGTCCGTCGCCGCCGGCTCCAGGAGCGTGGCCCGAACTCCGGTACCCCGAAGCTCCTCGAGCAGGATCTCGTGAAATCCTCGCAGACCGTACTTGGCCGCTCCGTATGCCGTGTTTCCGGGGAGGGGGCGTCGCCCCGCCACCGAACCCACCTGGATCAGGAGCCCGCTTCCCCTCTGCAGGAAGTGCGGCAGGACGGAGCGAGCGACCAGGATGCCCCCCTTGAGGTTCACCGCGAGTGACGCCTCCAATGCCTCCGTCGACACGTCGCTGGCCTCGGAGAGGGAGAAGACCCCCGCGGAAGACAGGACCAGGTCCGGCGCCCTCCCCGCAAGCTCGAGGAACCGCGCGAACATTCGCTCCACCGAGCCGGGGTCGGACACATCACACGGAATGGCCCAGCCTTCGAGCTCATCCGCCAATTCCCTGAGCGGGTCCTCTCTCCGCGCCGCAACGGCAACCTGCATCCCAGAGGCCCGGAGAGCCCGTGCCGCAGCCCTCCCGATCCCCCTCGTGGCGCCGGTCACGAGAGCGCATGCCTCCTCTCGCTCACGATTCGGTTTCAGCTCCGCCATCAGCCGAGCGGCCGGTGCTCACTCTGACAGAGGCGCAGGAACTCGTCCCGGGTGCGCGCATCCTGGAGGAACGACCCTCGAACGGCCGAGGTGATCGTGTAGGAGTTCTGCTTCTCCACTCCACGCATCATCATGCACAGGTGGTGAGCCTCGATCACCACGCCGACCCCCTCGGGCTCCGCGACGTCCCACAGGCTCTGGGCGATCTCCTCGGTGAGCCGCTCCTGGACCTGCAGCCGTCGGGAAAAGACCTCCACGAGGCGGGCGATCTTCGAGAGGCCCACGATGTGCCCGCGCGGGATGTACGCAACGTGCACCTTCCCGAAAAAGGGCAGGAGGTGGTGCTCGCACAACGAGTACATCTCGATGTCCTTGACGAGGACCATGTTGCGGTGCCCGTCCTCGAACAATGCATCGCCGATCACACCTTCTGGGGTGAGGCGGTATCCCTTCGTGAGAAATCCGAGGGCTTCCTCCACCCGTTCGGGAGTTCGGCGAAGGCCCGGGCGAGAGGGATCCTCTCCCAACCGACGCACGATCTCCTCGATGAGGGCTGCGAAGGGCACGCCCTCGAGCGGGCGGTCCCGCGAGGAGCTCACCGCCCCTCGTACTCCACCGAGTTCCTCGGTGTCTCGAAGAGCACCAGGCGCTTCAGCTCCAGCCCTTCCGGCATCCGGCTCACCAATCGATCCCAGATCGCCACCACCAGGTTCTCGGTCGTGGGGTTCTTCTCCTCCAGCCACGGCACGTCCAAGTTGAGGTTTCGATGGTCCAGGTCGTCCACCACGGAGCGCTCGACGAGCCTTTTCAAGAGCTTGAGATCGAGTACGTACCCCGTCTCCGGGTCGACCTCACCCTCTACCGTCACATCCAGCTCGTAGTTGTGCCCGTGCCAGTTCACGTTCGCGCAGTCGCCGAAGACTTCTCGATTGCGCTCCTCGCTCCACTCTGACCGATGCAATCGGTGCGCGGCCGAGAAGTGGACCCGCCGGGTCACGCACACTCGCGGCATGGACAACTCCCTCTCGAGCCCCTCATGGTCGCGTCGCGGGGCAGAGCCGCTTCGGGCCCCACCCGGCACGGTCCACAGAAAAAAGGCCGGCACCCTTCAGGATGCCGGCCCCGGAGATCGTACCGAAGGAGTGATATTGAAGCCCGGGTTGTATCGATGGTGACCTCCCCGCGATTTCCGAAGTCCCCCTGGGGGGCGGGTCGTCCACTGCGGGAGTCAGTCCCGGCTTCACTTGTGTTGGCTCAATTATCTGGCCCTTCGGCACGTCCGGACGTTGAATATATGCCGGACCCCGCTCACGCGTAAGGGTCAGCCGGCCCCGCTCCCGTCCATGCCCGTTCGATATCCGCGTAACCGCGCCAGATTCCTTCGATCCATCGTGACCAGGTCATCGCCCTTCGGGGTCTCCAGGAGCTTGGGGATCCCGAGGAATCGCTCGTCGGTCATGACGCGCCGAAAGGGCCCGTCGCCCAGCGTTCCCTCGCCGATGTGTTCGTGGCGGTCCTTCCTCGACCCCTTCGGGTGTTTGGAGTCGTTGAGGTGGAAGAGCTCGAGGCGCTCGAGGCCCAGGACATCGTCGAATTCCGCCCATACACCTTCGTAGTCGTCCACCAGGTCGTAGCCAGCCGAGTAAGCGTGGCAGGTGTCGAAGCAGATCCCGATCCTCGCACGGCACTCGCTCGGAGTGCCCTCGAGGATGCCGGCCAGGGCCTCGAAGCTACCGCCCACCGAGCTCCCGGACCCCGCAGTGATTTCGAGCAGCACTCGAGTCCGGCCCTCGACCTCCTCGAGGGCAGTGGTCAGTGCCTCGGCGTTCCGGCTGCATCCCCCCTCCATGTCTCCGTCGGTCGCGTTTCCGGGATGCGTGACGAGGAAGTCGAGACCGAGGATCGTGCAGCGCTCGAGCTCCCGCCGGAACGAGTCCAGGCTCCGGCGCCAGAGCTCATCTCGGGGACTGGCCAGATTGATGAGGTACGAATCGTGGGACCCCGCCACCCGGATCCCCCGCTGGTCCCGGGCGACCCGGAACCGGTCTGCGCGGTCGGATGCGATCTCGGGCTCGGCCCAGCGATTCGGTTGCTTTGTGAAGAGCTGCAGGTTCGAGGATCCGATCTCGCGGGCTCGCTCCGGAGCTAGCTCAACCCCGCCCGCCACGGAGACGTGAGCTCCGAGCTCGTCCTCCACCGACTCGTCGGCCGTCACCTTTTGGCCTTGCCCGGGAAGCCCGGCTCGGTCATGTCCCTGACCTCCAGCGCTTCGTCGAGCTCCTTCGGGTCGAGGATTTCCATCTCAAGGACCACGTCCCGCACTGAGCGGCCTTCGGCCGCAGCCTTCTTCGCGATCTCTGATGCCCGGTCGTAGCCCACGTAGAGGTTCAGCGCCGTCGCGATCGATGGGTTCAGCTCGAGGAGTTCCCTGGCCCGGTCCTCATTGGCCCGAATTCCACGAACGCACCTGTCGTTGAAGGCGCGCGATCCGTTGGCGAGCAGGTTCGCGGATTCGAAGAATGCCTGAGCCATCACCGGCATCATCACGTTGAGCTCCAGATTTCCCCTTCCACCCGCTACCGTCATCGTGACGTGGTTTCCCGCCACCCGAGCCGCAACCATCATGAGGGCCTCCGAGAGCACGGGATTGACCTTGCCGGGCATGATCGAGCTCCCGGGCTGGACGGCGGGGAGCAGGATTTCCGAGAGGCCGGACGTGGGCCCTGATGCGAGCCAACGGACGTCGTCGGCGATCTTCATCAGGCTGACGGCCACCGTATTCAGCGCCCCGTGCGCCTGGACGAGTGCGTCGCGCGCCCCCTGCGCCTCGAAGTGATCCTCCGCTTCTCTGAAGGAGAGCCCGGTCACTTCGGAGAGCCGGCCGATCGCCTTCGCGGCGAATTCGGGATGGGTGTTGATGCCGGTTCCCGTAGCCGTACCGCCGAGCGCGAGCTCGGCCAACTCCTCGGATGCCTGGCGCACGCGGTCAATTCCCCGCTCGACCTGGCTCGCGTAGCCTCCGAACTCCTGGCCCAACCGAACGGGCGTGGCATCCATCAAGTGCGTACGGCCCGACTTCACCACGTGGTCGAACTCCGCGGCCTTCTCCCGCAGCACCCCGGCGAGCTCTTCCAACGCCGGGAGCAGGTCCCTCTCGAGGATCAGGCGGGCAGCCACGTGGATTGCCGAGGGGATCACATCGTTGGAGGACTGACCGAAGTTCACGTGGTCGTTCGCGTGGACCTCGGTCTCCGAGCCGTCCAGGTACCGATTCGCCAGGCTGGCGATGACCTCGTTCGCGTTCATGTTCGACGATGTGCCCGAACCGGTCTGGTAGACGTCGACCACGAACTCCCCGTCCCACCTCCCTTCGGCCACCTCGCGTGCCGCCCGAGCGATGGCGCCGGCTTCCTTCTCCCCCAGCGTCCCGAGCGCCCGGTTGGCCTCCGCCGCAGACCATTTCACGAGGCCGAGGGCCTGAACCATTCGCCTCCCGAACCGCTGACCGCTGATCGGGAAGTTCTCCACGGCCCGCTGCGTCTGGGCTCCGTACAGCGCCCGCGCCGGAACATTCACCTCTCCGAGGGAATCTCGCTCGCTTCGAAAGTCCTCAGCCATCTGACTCCGCCTCCGTGTTTCCGGGGTTCACTCTCCGCGCCTCGCACCCGAGCGCTGACTTCCACCTCCCGACCGCGTCAACTCTCCTGCGGTGGACGGCTGGGACGGATCTCGACGCGACTCGGAAGCGCTCGCTCGGGAAAAGCAAGGAGGTCGAGGACGACGCGTGCGATATCCTCGGCCGTGAGCTTCCACTCGTCCTCGGGATGGGGACCGCCCTCGAAGAAATGCGTGTTGACGCTTCCGGGCATGATGCAGGACACGCGCACGCCCTCGTGCCTCAGGTCGAGCATCATGGCCTCCGTCATTCCGAGCAGGCCGAATTTCGTGGCGTTGTAAGCCACACCGCCGGAAAAGCTATTTCGGCTGGCCAGCGATCCGATGTTGAGGATCCAGCCGCCTCCTCTCTCGATGAGGTGGGGCACCGCCGCTCTCGAGCAGTGGAAGACGCCGTCCAGGTTCGTTTGAATCTGCCGCTTCCAGTCCTCGGGATCCATCTCGTGGATCCGGGCGAACCGGCCCAGGCCGGCATTGTTGACGAGCAGATCGAGCCCGCCGAACACTTCGACCGTCTCGTCGATGAGCCTCTGGCACTGGCTGGGGTCCTGCACGTCACAAACGATCCCGTGGACGCGTCCCGATCCCTCGTCGCTCAATTCCGCCGCCACGCGTTCGACGTCGGCCGGAGTGCGGCTAGAGACGACGACCGCGTCCCCCTCCCGCAAGAGGGCTTCCGCCACCGCCTTTCCAATCCCCTTCGTGCTCCCCGTGATCACCGAAACCCTTCGCTCGCCTTCGGACACGCGTTCCTCCTTTCATGGATGCGATTCGTCCGCTCGCGCGTCGCTCGTGTGGTGAGTCAGAGATGCGCCGGCATTCGTGACCCGGTGCATCTCTGACTCACCACACGAGCCGCGGGCGGCCCCTGTACTTCGACGGTCCGTGAGCTTACGATCGGCCTGGCGCCAAGCGATGCACCCTCCAATGAGGAAGGAAAGCCCGCGAATGTCCAGAGTCGCGCTCATCACCGGGGGAGCCGTCCGGGTCGGACGCGCCATCACTCTCGGCCTCGCCGAGGCCGGGTACGATGTCGTGATCAACTACCATACCTCCGAGTCCGAGGCTCGGAGCGTATCGAGCCGCGTCTCCGAGCTCGGGCGCAACTCCGTCATCGTGCCCGGAGACGTATCCTCGGCGGACGACGTCCTCAAGGTCGCGGACGAGGTGCGCCGCACCTACGGACGCCTTGACCTCCTCGTCAACAACGCTTCCCTCTTTCCCCGAACTCCACTCCTCGAGGTGGAAGAGGGCGAGTGGGATCGCGTGATGGGAGTGAACCTGAAGGGCCCCTTCCTGATGGTGAAAGCGACCGCCGATCTCCTCACGGCGGCCCGGGGACGGGTCATCAACCTGGTCGACCTGTCGGCACTGCAGCCCTGGGTCGAGCACCCGCACCACTCCGTCTCGAAAGCGGGCCTCCTCCACCTGACCCGCGTGATGGCACGCGCCCTGGCCCCGCATGTGCGGGTGAACGCGATTGCCCCCGGCGCAGTCCTGCTGCCGGAAGATTACGACGAGGACGCCCGCCAGCGCTCCAAGGAGAGCGCGGCGCTCGGAACGCTGGGATCCCCCGAGGACGTGGTCCAGACCGTGCTCTTCCTGGAGCGATCGCCGTTCATCACCGGTGAGGTGATCGTCGTAGACGGAGGCCGCCTCCTCGGAGGGTGAGCCTCAGGCGATCGGGACGCTCACTTCGGGGTCAGCGAGGGTCCGCAGCCGATTCCGCCACCCGGGAGTCCGCGACCGGAGCCTCCGTATCCACGTCGTTACCAACTCCGTGGGCCAGCCAGCGCTCCGCCTCTATCGCGGCCATGCACCCGGTTCCCGCCGCCGTCACGGCCTGCCGAAAGTAGGAATCCATGACGTCACCCGCTGCGAAGACCCCCGGGACGCTGGTCTCGGTCCGCCAGGGCTGCCGGGTGAGAAGATATCCTTCCTCGTCCATCTCGATGCGCTCCCCCAGAAACCCGGTGTTCGGGGTGTGACCTATGGCCACGAAGAGCCCCCCGACCTCCAGGATACTCTCTTCGCCGGTGTTCACATCCTGCATCCTGACCCCGGTAATGAAGTCGTCCCCGAGGACTTCGGTGACGATCGTATTCCACTCCACCCGGACCTTCTCGTTCTCCAGGGCCCGCTCGGCCATGATCGGCGAGGCGCGGAAGGCATCTCGGCGATGGATGATCACCACCTCACGTGCAAACTTGGTGAGATACGTCGCCTCCTCCATCGCGCTGTCTCCGCCGCCCACGACCGCGAGCACCTGGTCACGGAATGCCGGCAATGCGCCGTCGCAGACCGCGCAGGCCGAGACCCCTCCTCCCGCCTGGGCGAGGCGTTCCTCGTTCTCGAGGCCCAGCCAGTTCGCGCGGGCTCCGGTCGCGATGATAACGGTATGGGACCGAAGCTCCTCGCCTCCCTCGGAGCGCAGGACGAAGGGACGCCGATTCGTGTCGACGTCCACGATGTCGTCCGTGACCACGCGAGTGTCGAATCGAAGCGCCTGCTCCTTCATCTCCATCATCAGAGTCTGTCCGTCCACTCCGTCCTTGAACCCGGGGTAGTTCTCGACCTCCGTGGTGAACATGAGCTGTCCGCCGGGAATCATCTCCCGCGAGGGCGCCCCCTCAAAGACGAGGGGATCCAGTCGAGCTCTGGCGGCATAGATGGCCGCGGTCCAGGCTGCGGGCCCAGAGCCGATGATGATGACGTTCTCGATGGAATCTTCAGACATACCGGTGTAACTCCTCATTTTTCTGCGGACAGTCGGGCTCCTCCAGGCACCGGCGAACCGATGGAGCCGGAGGCCCATTCCCCTCCGATCACTTGTCCTGGAAGACCTTCATGTTCGTGGAATGGCCCGGATTGACCCGCGCCGTCGGATCTACAAGATGGACGGCGTTGTTGACCGCGATCGCCGCCTCGGAGAAACCGGAGGCGATCAGGTCGAGCTTGCCTTCGTAGTCCACGATGTCGCCCGCGGCGTAGATGCGAGACAGGTTCGTCTCCATCCGCGAGTTCACGAGGATGCGATTCCTCCGGAGCTCCAGGCCCCAGCCCTGGATGGGCCCGAGATCCGGCTTGAAACCGAGGAAGGTGAGAACGGCGTCCACCTCCAGCGTACTCCGGTCTTCGGTGCGGTTGTCGAAAACGACTGCGGACTCCACCTGACCGTTCCCCCGGATCTCCTCGACTTCGTGGAAGAGCCGGAGCTCGAGCTCCCCGTCACGCTCCGCCTGCAGGAGCCGCTCCACCGACGTCTCGTGCGCCCTGAACCGGTCCCGACGATGCACCAGAACGAGGTGGGCTGCCTTCTCCTTCAGGGCCAGAGCCCAGTCCAGCGCGGAGTCCCCTCCTCCCACGAGGAGCACCTTCCGACCACGGTATGCCTCCGGATCCTTCACCGCGTAGTGCACCCCGAGGCCGAGGAGATCGTCGTAGCCCGGGACCTCCAGCTTCCTGGGCTCGAAGGCACCCTTTCCGCCAGCGACGACCAGGGTTCTGGTCAGATAGCTGCGATCCTTCGCCACCAGGCGGAGAGCATCGTCGCCCACCCGCTCGATGTGGGTGATCTCCTCGTCGAGCACCACCTCCGGATCGAACTGAAGCGCCTGCTCGATGAGCGACCGGGAGAGATCCTTCGCCAGCACCTTGGGGAATCCTCCCACGTCGAAGATGTACTTCTCGGGATAGAGGGCCATGAGCTGCCCCCCGAGCTCCGGCAGGGAATCCACGATCCGGATCGACACCCCACGCATTCCTGCGTAGAAGGCGCCGAACAGCCCCGTCGGTCCTCCCCCGATGATGGTGATGTCGCGAACGTCGTTCATGGCTCGTTCAGCAGTGTGTGCGCAATCCGAATGCGATCCCATCGTAGGATACACGGCAGGCACTGCGGGAAGAACCCCTCCTTCCCCCCCACACCCGACCCTCCCGTCAATCCTCTTGCCAGAGCGCACCCTCTTCCGAGCCGTGCTCGGCGAGAAGCGCAATCGCGCGCCGGACGATCTCGCGGGCGTTGTCGTAGGCGACGGTGCGGGTCGCCTCGGCAGGATTGAGCCACCGGCACTCCGTGATTCCTTCAGTGATCTCCGGCCGAGGTGATCCGGTGGCAGAACCCATGAGGTAGAACCGGCAGAACTTGCGGATCGCGTATCCGTCCTTGCGGAAGACCCAGTCGATCTCCCCAAGATCCGGGCCGAGTCGCAGACCGTCCAACCCGGTTTCCTCTCGCACTTCGCGGAGCGCAGCCTCTTCCGAGCTCTCTCCCGGCTCGAGATGGCCCTTCGGAAGACCCCACTTGCGGTACGGATCCCGAATCAGGAGCACCCTCGGGCCGTCCTCCGTGACGCGGACGACGACACCGCCGGCGCTGCGCTCAGTACGGGTCACGGACGACGGTCTCGGAGAGGAGGATCCCGGTCCGGGTGACAAGGGGTGAGGGTCGTTCACTCGCGTGCTCGGCTCCTCCCCGTGGTTCGGGAGGCGTATGAGGATCAGAAGATCGAAAGACGAACGTAGCGCCTCGGGTTCTCGCGGATATCCTCGAGGAGGAGCTGGAGCTCGCTGACCGCGCCTTCCAGCTCCTCGGCCATCACCGGATCGTGGAAGAGGCGTCCGAGCGAGCCCTCGCCCGACTCGACGGTCTCCAGCATCCCCTGCACCTTGGCGAAAGTGGCCTCCACCTGCTCGGCCATCTCCCTCACCTCCCGGTTGGTGCCCTCCAGCTCGGCCGACACCCCCCGCATGTTCGCAGCGATCGCGGAGAGGTCCTGCAGAGCGGACTCGACTTCATCGCGCGCGATGATTTCGTCCACCCTCTCCAGCGTCTGCCGGGCCTGATCCGCGGCGGAGCCGATCCCCTGCGTGGCCTGGCGCACGTCGTCGGTGACCTCCGCGAAGGAGGCGGCCTGTTGCTCGACGAGGGTGGAGAGCTGCGTCGTGACGCCCTCGATGTTGTCGATGAGCGAGGCGATGTTCTGAGCCGTCTCCTCGGAAAAGGCGATTCCGATCCGCTCGGTCAGCACGAGCATCGACTCCGAGATGTCGTCCGCGGCCGCCGTCAACTGCGAGATGTCGGGGAGAGCGTGGCCGGGCAGGACATCGGCCTCCTGGGGTTCGGGAAAGGTGACTCGCGGAAATCGCGTCCTGGGATGGATCTCCGCCTGCCAGTCTCCAAAGAGACTCTCCGGGGAGAGCACCATGACCGCATCCTCCGGGAGGGTCAGCCCCTCTCCGATTCGGAAGGTCACCCGCACGAGTTCCCCTCCGGGATCCACCGCAATCTCACGGACTCTTCCCACCTGCACGCCCCGCAGCTTCACGGCGTTCCCGGCGCGAACGAGTCCGACCTCGTCGAAGACGGCCTCCATCTCGACCTGGGGTTCTCCCCACGTGACGCCCTGCAGCCAGAGCACGCCGAACGTGGTCACCAGAACGGCCACCACGATCACGAGACCGACCAGGGCTTCTCTGGTTCTGTTCACGAAGCGTTCTCCAGAAGCTCGGGTCTCCCTTCTATGAATCCCTTGACCACCGGGTCCTCGGTCGCGCGTATCTCCTCCGGCGTCCCGAGGAATCGGCGCTGGCCCATGTGAAGCATTGCGATGCGGTCGGCCACCTTGTAGGCGCTTTCCATGTCGTGGGTGATCACCACCCCTGTCACCCCGAGCTCCCGGCTCATGCGCAGGATCAACCGATCGATCACCGCCTTCGTGATCGGATCCAACCCCGTGGTGGGTTCGTCGTACAGCAGGTACTTGGGCCGGGTCGCGATCGCCCGTGCGATCCCTGCCCGCTTCTTCTGTCCTCCCGAGAGCTCCGCGGGAAGCCGGTCGCCGAACCCCTCGAGGCCGACCAGCTCCAGGCATTCCTCCACTCGATCCCGGATCTCACCGCGAGAAACACGCTCCAGGCGCTGCAGACCCATGCCGACGTTCTCGGACACGCTCATCGAGTCGAAGAGGGCCGCGAACTGGAAGACGTACCCGACCTCCCTGCGCAGGAGGTAGAGCTCCTCCGTCGACAGCTCTGACACGTGTCTCCCATCCACCCAGACCCCTCCCCGATCCGGGATCAGGAGCCCCACGATGTGCTTCAGCATCACCGATTTCCCGGAGCCTGACCGGCCGAGGACGACCAGCGTCTCGCCCTCCTCCACCTCGAGAGAGAACCCCTCGAGGACCCGCACCTCCCCGAAGGCCTTGTACACTCCTTCCAGGCGGATGCTCACCGACCTTCTCCTCCCTGCTTCCCGGGTCCGCTCACAGGAGGGTCACCGCCCAGAAGGCGTCGAGGACGAGGATCGCCATCGAGCTCACCACGACGGCCTGGGTGGTGCTCTTCCCGACGCCTTCGGCTCCTCCCCGGGTGTGGAACCCGAACAGGCATCCGATCGTGGTGACGACGAATCCGAAGCTCGTCGCCTTGATGAAGGCGAAGGTCACGTCGAAGGGTTCGAAGAAGAGCGTGAGACCTCGTACGAACTCGGGTGTGCTCATGTCCAGGAGCTGGAGGGCGGTGATCCAGCCCGAACCGATTCCGACCGCGATCGCGAGGGCCGTGACCACGGGAAACATGATGATTCCCGCGAGCACGCGAGGAAGTACCAGATACGCCACCGGAGGATAGGCCATCGTCTCCAGGGCATCGATCTGCTCCGTGACCCGCATGGTGCCCAGCTCGGCGGCGATGTTCGCGCCCACCCTGCCCGAAAGCGCGAGACCGGTCAGGACCGGACCGAGCTCCAGCATCATGGTCTTCCCCACCAGCACGCCCACGAAGTAGAGCGGCACCGCCCCGGTGAAGGTGTAGGAAGCCTGCAGCGAGAGGACGATCCCGGTAAAGACCGCGATAAAGACCGCGATCGGGACCGAGTCCAGACCGATCTTCGCCATCTGCTGGAGGAGGAGCCGGCTCCAGACGTCGACATGCTTGACCGAGCGGACCGTCTCGGCCGTCAATCCGCCCCAACGTCCGACTCCCGCGGCCACGGTGACCGCTCCACGACCGATTGCGGTGAAAGGTGCGAGCAGTCGTTGCGTCATCGAGGCCCTGGGGCGGGGACTGCTTCCGAATAGCACTGGAAGGGGAGAGAGCTACCGAGCGAAGAAGAATAATCCAAGGTGGGACTCGCTGGCTACGGGTCGCGCATGCCCGAGCCGGAAGGGGATCCTCAGCGCGGGGACTCGGGCGACACGGGGAGATCGTTTTCCAGGGTGAAGGTGACCTCGTCGCTGCCCCCGCCCTCCCGGGCGGGGACGCGGCAGGTCACGCTGCAACGGGTTACCCCGGCCTGATCTCCACGAACGGTGATCTCAAGGTCGACCTCCTGGTCCGGACAGGTAATGCGAGTGCGCACCCTCTCGCCGGGAGGACGCCGCCGAAACTCCACGGGATTTCGGAACAGTGTCATCGTCGACTGTCGGCCCGACGGGAGGCGACGGGTCACCTTCACATGGCGGAGCCAGTCCGGCTGATAGCTGACCTTGTACTCGAAGCCGTGCTGGTCCGATCCGACCCCTTCCCGATTGTGCCTCGCCACGCATCCTCCCGAGCCGGAGCCGCCCGCCCACGAGAACAAAACTCCCGGCCCGACTCCCAGTCTGTCAATACCGAGCAGGGATTCCAAGGGGTCTCCAGCGGCTGCCCGGAACCACGGCCCAAGGGCCTTGACCGCCCTCCCGGCGCGGGTTACTATGGCCGCAATTCCTCAATGATCAGTTCTTCAAGCTTCATTGTCGGGGGTCGAACCTCCCCCGGTCATATCGGTACCGGATCCCTCAACCCGACCCGCCCGTTCTCGCCCTCCCCACAGAGGTGCGAACCCCGGGCACGCATTTGCTGAGCGACGTCCAGTCCTCATCCGGAGCGCCCGTCGGAAAAGTCCTCCCTTGGAGATTCCTGTGGATATCGCAGAGTTGAAGAGAAAGAACGTCCAGGAGCTGCATGACCTGGCCGAGGAGTTGAACCTCCAGAACTACTCGGGCCTGCGAAAACAGGACCTGATCTTCAGGATCGAGCAGAACCTGCTCGACACCGACGTCGTCCTCAGGGGCGAGGGTGTGCTCGAGGTCCTGCCGGAGGGGTACGGCTTCCTCCGGTCTCCGGACTGGAACTACCTCTACGGTCCGGACGACATCTACGTCTCCCCCTCGCAGATCAAGCGGTTCGACCTGAGAACCGGGGATACCGTGCTCGGACAGGTGCGCCCTCCCAAGGATGGTGAGCGCTACCTGGCCCTCCTGAAAGTCGAAGAGGTGAACCTCGGCGACCCGGAGAAGGCAAAGCACCGGATCGCCTTCGACAACCTCCGGCCCCGCTATCCGGAAACGCGCCTCCGCCTGGAGAACGAGGAAGGGGACATCTCGATGCGGGTCATGGACCTCATCGCGCCGATCGGCATGGGTCAGCGGGGCCTGATCGTCTCCCCCCCGAAGGCGGGGAAGACGATGCTCCTCCAAAAGGTGGCCAACTCGATCCGCGAGAATCACCCCGACGTCTACCTGATCGTCCTCCTCATCGACGAGCGCCCGGAGGAAGTCACGGACATGGAGGAGCACGTGGACGCCGAGGTCATCTCGTCGACCTTCGACGAGCCGGCGGAACGGCACACGCAAGTTGCCGAGATGGTGCTCGACAAAGCCAAGAGGTTGGTGGAGCACGGCAAGGACGTCGTGATCCTGCTGGATTCGATCACCCGACTCGCCCGAGCCTACAACGTCACGGTTCCCCACTCCGGAAAGATCCTCTCGGGCGGCGTTGATGCGAACGCCCTCCACAAGCCGAAGCGGTTTTTCGGGGCGGCGCGCAACATCGACGATGGCGGCTCCCTCACGATCATCGCCACCGCGCTCGTCGAGACGGGAAGCCGGATGGACGAGGTGATCTTCGAGGAGTTCAAGGGCACCGGAAACATGGAGTTGATCCTGGATCGGCACATCGCCGACAAGCGGATCTTCCCCGCCATCGACATCAACCGCTCCGGAACCCGGAAGGAGGAGCTCCTCCTCAACGAAACCGAGCTGAATCGGGTGTACCTCCTCCGCAACTTCCTCTCGGACATGCCCTCTGCGGAAGCGATCGAGTTCCTGATGGAGCGGATGAAGCGGACCGAGACCAACCAGGAGTTTCTGGACTCCATGCAGGGGGGCTGAAGCCTCCCCCGCCCACCTCTCGTGATTGGAATCGTCGGCGGGGGCATCTCCGGCCTATTCCTGCTGCATCTCCTCCGGGAAAAGGGCCTGGAGGCCGTTCTCCTCGAGGCGTCGCCAGTTCCCGGGGGCGTCATGCGCAGCAGACGCCTCCAGAGCCCGAACGGCCCTGTCACGGTCGACCTGGGCCCCCAGCGGATGCGACTGACGGCCGGGATCGCCGAGATCGTCGAGCGGCTCGATCTCACTCCTTCCATGATCGAGGCCCGCTCGGGGATCTCCTTCACGATGTACCGAAGGGGAAGGCTGCACCCGGCTCCCACGAGCCTTGGCGAGGCGATGACCACGGGGCTCGTTTCGTGGACGGGCAAGCTGCGGGCGCTCGCCGACCCGATGACCTCCCCTCCCGGGCCCACCGAGTCCGTTGCCGACGCCCTTCGCCGGAAGCTGGGACCTGAGATCTACGAACGCTTGGCCGGTCCCCTGCTCGGCGGCCTGTATGCTTCAGATCCCGAGGAGATGGAGGCTCGCCATACCCTCCTGCCCGCCCTCAGCCGCACCGGAGCCCGGCGGAGCCTTCTCCTCGCCCTTCTGAGAACGCGACGCTGGGACCGGGTGCCCATGGTGTCCTTCGGCCAGGGGCTGGCCGCACTCCCGGAGGCCCTCGCGGAACGACACCAGGAGTGCGTCCACCTCGACACTCCGGTTGTCTCGCTCGAGAAAGTGCCCGGCGGCCTGGCACTCGTGACGCCGGGCGGATCCATTCGAGTGAAAGAGGCCGTGCTCACCCTCCCCGCTCCGGCCGCCGCTCGAATCACCGAAAGCTTCGCGCCCCGGCTCGCGAAATCGCTTGCGACACTCCGCTACAATCCTCTTGCGGTGGTGCCCCTCGTCGTCCCCGACTCACATCCCCCACCCGAGATCGGGTCGGGCTACAAGCTCACGCTCGACGAAGAGGGTGCGACCCGTGGGGTCACCGCGCACGACGCCCTCTTCGGTCGGCCAGGGCTGTACACCGCGTTTCTGGGTGGCCGGGGACGGGAGGAGGTCGTGGAGCGGTCGGACGAGGAGATCATGGGGATTGCCCGGAGTGATTTCCGGACGGTGACCGGAGTCGACACGAAACCGTTGCTGGTCCACCGCACCTGGATGCCGGCCTGGGACCGGAGCTGGCGGGCACTCGCCGACCTTGACCCTCCAATCGGCCTCCGCATTTGTTCGGCCTACATGAGCCGCCCCGGAATCCCCGGTCGGTTGGAGGAGGCCCGCCGGATCGTCCAGGCGGCCACCTCCGAGGATTCGCCTCCCCTTCAGTCGTCGATCACACCTTCGTAGCGAGGGTTCACCACCCAGTCCGCCCCGTCGAAGATCTTCCGATCCCACGGAAAGACCACGGTGGAATCGGTCTCGAGCGCCAGGAAGTCCGGCTTGTACCCTCGTGGTCGCACGAAGACCGCTCCTGTACGGATCTCCGCGCACCCGACGTCACGCAACGCCGCCAGTCCGAGCCGGAACGTCTCGCCCGACGTCGTGACCTCGTCGATGAGCACCACCCGCTTGCCCCGGGCCTGCGCCGGCGCAGCCGAGAGGATGGCCGGTCGCTCCCGGACGAGCTCTGCGCCGTCTCGGCGTGAGATCTTCATGGAGTGAAAATCCACCCGGAGGATCGACGCCAGGATCGCTCCCGGAATGACGCCTGCCCTGGCGATCCCGACCACCATCTCGGGCTCGTACTCACGCCCGACCCTCATGGCCAGGGCGCGGCACAGCTCGCCGAACATCTCCCAGGAGAGGTCGAGGAACTCGTCCTCCCGGATGAGAGGATCCTGGGGGGAGCTTCCGAAGGGGCTGTCCACCACATCCTCCTGCTCGCACGAGTACGTAGGGTTGCGTTGACTGCTCCCGATCGGCTACACCCGAATCGTGCCAGGGAGCCGGAGAGTCGTGCCACCGGCCCGTGGCGGAAGCTTGTCGCGGCTCCCGTTGACCCGAGCGGCGAGTCCTGCCATCCTCCCTCCTCGTTCCCACCGACGACGGAGCGCGCATTGAGCCGGGATCATCAGCGAAAGGCCGAAGCCCGCCTGGAGAAAGCCCTCGAGGAGACTGGCGCCCGCGACCCCCGAGAGTTCTATCGTGACATCCTCCGGGACCTCAAAACTCGTGACGAGACGCGTTACCGGTCGGCCGTCGCCGACTTCGAAGAACGCGTCGTTCGAGCCATCGCGGAGGAAGTGGCCGATCCGATCGGGGCCTGGCTGGAGTTCGGCCTGCGTCTGGCGGAACGCGTTCACCCCGGCCGTGCGGTGGTGGTCGATCCCACCGGTCGCGCGGAGCCGTACGCGCCTCTACCTACGGTAGAGATGCTGATTCTGCACCTCCCGGACGAGGGAAGAGCTCGCGCAGTCCCGATCGGACTTCCACCGGTGATGTCCGGCCCGCAACAAGCGACGCTCGATCTCCTCTGCCACGGAAAGGTCCGGCTGGCCGACGACTAGAAGGGGGGTGACCAACCACGTGGAATGGAACGGTTGGTCCCCGGAGAGCGTATCGAAATCCGGAACGTCTCCGCCCGACGATCAATCTACATCCGCCAGCAGGGGAGTTGTATGAAAGGCAATGAGACGAGAATCAGGACCTCGAGGAACATGGCCTGGACCCCTCGCCCCGGATGGGCGACGGTGCGGCTCGTGGGGACCTGCGCCGACAGGTCCCTTCGGCGGGGACAGGTCGTGCTCCACACCCCCTCCTCGGAGGAAGGTCCTGTTCCCGGTCAACACGAGCCGCTCGCGTCGGGCGTCTCCGTGATCGTCATGGCGGAGGCGGCGCACCTAATCGAGGACGATCTCCACCTCGTGCCCGAGATGGCGGTGGTGGCGGTGGGCGAGATTCTCCCCTGACGGGAGTGTCTCGAATCTCCTCCCCGGGGCAAACCGCGAGGGCGAGCCCGTGAGCCGCCCCGGCTACCAACGCCCCCGCGCACGTTCCTTTCCGGGAAGAACTTCGAGACACGTCGTCCACCACCCGGTCCGGATCGTTTCGGCGAATTCGGCGGGAAGCCCCTCCTCCTCCATTTCCGTGGCCAGCCCCTCGTAGTCGTAGGCGACGGGGACGAACGTGTGCTCGACCCCCACGTCCGTTGCCTCGAGGATCACGTACCACACCTCGGTGCGCCCGTCGTTCGCGGGACGCCCCAGTGCTCCGGCGTTCACGTACGACCCACCCGTCGAAAGGGCTCGGCTCCAGGGAATTCCCGTGTGCGTGCCCAGGAGCACCTCCGCCCCGTGGTCTCTTGCCAGCCCGTCGAGGAAGTGGGTCGGAGTCGTCGTTTCCCAGAGGAATTCGTTCATCCGACGAGGGCTCCCGTGGAAGGCGAGCACGCGCCGGCCGCCGACCGTGAACCGGAGGACGGGAGGAAAGGTCCCCATCCACCTCCGGTGCTCGGCAGCGGTGTTGGCCAGAGTGTACTCGTAGGAGATGCGAGCGTAGTGGTTGTCCTTCGGGTCCGTGTAGCCGCACTGGCAGTCCTCGAGCCCGCGAGCGACGGAATCATCGTAATTGCCCCGCACCACCGGGAGCCCGTTCTCGCGGATCAGGTCCGCGGTCCGATCGGGATTGGGGCCGAAGGCGCCGAGGTCCCCAAGACAGATCACCGCCTCGGTCCCCCGCTCCCGAGCATCCTCGAGAGCGCTGGCTAGAGCCAGGTGATTCGAATACACTCCACCGAAGGCCGCCACCTTCCGGAACTCGGGAGTGCTCTCCCGCCACGCGCCGGGGAGCCAGAGGTCTCCGGACTCCTGAGCGAAGGGCGCCGGGGCCATCAACGATCCCCCCCCTGGGAGGAGGACGTGTTCGAGCAGATCGCGCCGTTGACATAGCAGGTGAAGCAAGCGGATTCGGAAAGCGGCGCGGAGACGGAAGCCGCTTCCGCGAGGGTCGACCCCAGCCGCGCCGAAGGGTAGTCCAACAAGATGGGACACGCGTACACCCCCCGCGCGGTGACCAACCGCGCTCGGGTGCAGAGGAGCTCGCTGAGATCAAAGCCGTGGAGCATCTCGTGCGTGACCCGTTCCGTCTCTTCATATGCACGACTCCGTCGGGCCTCTTCTCCCATCAGGAGGGGTGGGATGATCTTGAGGCGAGGACGGTCGTAGCCGACGCCCGCCAGGAGCTCGCGGAACCCTTCCAGGTACCGCTCGGTCCGGTCCTCCGGCCAGCTCCGCATACAGGTGATGATCGGAAGGAATCCCACCCGCACGAGCTCCTCCACTCCTTGCATGCACCGGTCGAACGCACCTGCTCCGCGAATCGCGTCATTCATCTCCCGGGTCACACCATCGAGGGAGACGCGCAATTCCAGGGTGTAGGGTGAAGACTCGGCGATCGCGGCCAGGGCCTGTGCCCGCCTGGGTGGGATCAGAGTCGCATTGGTGAGAACCGACGCGGGACCGATGCGCAGGACGTCTCGGAGAATGCCCTCCATGTCGCGGTTCATGAAGGGCTCTCCACCCGTGAAGTAATACTCCTTCACGCCCAGCTCCACTGAGTCCTCGAGAGCCCTTCGGACGGTCTCCCGCGTCATGAACCAGAATGAATGGTTCTCGGGGGAGCACGAGATGAAGCAGTGATTGCAGCGCAGGTTGCAGACGGTGCCCGAAACCTGGAACCAGAGCTCATCGAGCGCCTCCAGAGGCACGGAGGGCGAGGCTTCGGGTCCGGTCAGCTGCGGCGACTCCAGTACCTCGAGTTCGACTCGTGCCATGATGAAGCTGCGGACTCCCTGGATCGAGAATGCAGGATGGGTTCCACAGATAGCAACGCCCACATCCGGACGAAAGTTCCCGCGCGGGCTCCCGGCCCCAGCCCGGGGGTAGGACTCCCTTATGCGCCCGCTCCTCGTGCTCGTCCTTGTCTCCGTATTCCTGCCGGTCCTGGTCTGGGTTGCCCACCCCTGGCCTCTGGCCCTGCGCTGGGTCGATCCGCAGACCACGGCGTACATGGATCATCGGTCCCGGGTGGCCCTGGCCGCCGGCGATCCCTTCGAGGCGTCGCAGGCGTGGATCCCGCTGGGGGAGATTCCAACGCACCTCCAACGGGCCGTCCTCATCGCCGAGGACGATCGGTTCTACGAGCACCGGGGTGTGGATTGGGAAGCCCTCGCCGAAGAGGTTCGCTATTCGGGCTCCATCCCGCCTCGCCTGGGCGACGCCGACGACCGGATCGCGCTGGCGGAAGCCCTCGCCTACCTCCGCGACCATCGCGACGCGGTGCGCGGACGGAGCACGATCACGCAGCAACTCGCGAGGAACCTCTACCTGACCCCGGATCGGTCTTTTTTCCGCAAGGCCCAGGAGCTCATCATCGCCCAGAGGCTCGAGTGGTTTCTCCCGAAGGACCGCATCTTCGAGATCTACCTGAACGTGGCGGAGCTGGGCCCCGGCATCTTCGGGGTGGAGGCCGCCTCGCACGAGTACTTCGGGGTCTCGGCGCGGGAGATCAACAACCGTCAGGCCGCCAGTCTGGCGGCCACTCTCCCCCATCCCCTCACCTCCAACCCGTCGTACCGTCCCGCACAGATGGGCTGGAGGCGCGACCTCATTCTCCGAAGGATGCTCGGTCCGCCGGCGTCGCCGTCCCCCGTCCCCATCCCCGCTCCGACCATCGAATCTCCCACGGCTCCGGCGGGACCCGCCGATCCGGGCCCGGCCGACGCGATCGAGGAGGAGCCCACCGATCCCGGCGCGACTCCCGCAGAGCCTCAGCCTTCGGAGTCCTCCACCGATCCAGCCTCGCGCTGAAGCCCCTCCAACCACTCCGCCCGCGAGAGCTCCAGGGTCCTCAACAGGGTGCGGCGAAGCACCCGAACCACGACACCTCCCCACGATTCCTCCAATCGAACCCGGGTCGACCCGGAGTGCAGCTCCTCGAGCGACCAGCGTTGGTACCCCCGGCCTCCGAGAGTTCGGAGGGTCCACCCGATGCACCGGCCCTCTTCCACCTCGACCAGAATCGAGGAAATCCGCATTCCATCCGCCTTCCAAAGGAGGGCCGTGCCCGGCTCCGGCGGGCCCTGGAGGGCAGCGAAGCTCACCCCCCGATGCCAGTGTGGCCAACGGTGCACCCGAATCAGCGTCTCCCAGACCCTCTTTGGCGGGGCCTCGACGTCCACTTCATCCCGGAGCACCACTGGAGATCGCTCATCGAAGCCGACCCCTTCCAGATCCGGTGGCGACGCGCTTTCCCTCAAGGCTTCACCGCCGCCGCCCGAAGAGGAATCCGGCCAACGAACCGAGAAGAAACACGGACGCCAGCAAGACGAACCGCGGCATCTCCATGCTCCAGAACAGCACTCGGGTGCTTACGGTCTCCTGGTTCTGGAAGAACAGAATGAGGACCAATACGACGGCGAGAGCCCCGATTCCTACCCGAACCTTCTGCTTGAGCGTCAACTGCTCCGTGCTCATCTGGAAGCCTCCTCGGAGGTGAACAGTGCGGTGCTCAGGTAGCGCGCGCCGGAGTCGGGAGAGATGGCCGCGACGCGGTGCCCAGGCCCCAGCTCCCGGGCCACCTGCAAGGCCGCCAGAACGATGGCTCCGGAGCTCATCCCGAGAAAGAGGCCCTCCTCCCGGGCGAGTCGCCGAGCCAGGGGAAATGCCTCCTCCTCCCATTGCGGCTTGACCTCGTCGATCACGTCCAGGTCCAGATTGGGAGGAATGAAACCGGGCCCCATTCCCTGGAACTCGTGCGCGCCCCGCTCCCCTCCGGAGATCACCGCCGATCGGGCGGGCTCTACAGCCACCACCCGGATCTCCGGATCCCGCTCCTTCAGGAATCGCCCGACCCCGGAGATCGTCCCTCCCGTACCCGAGCCGTAGACGAAGGCGTCGATGCGCTCGTCCATGTCCTTCCAGAGCTCCGGACCGGTCGTCTCGTAGTGGATCCGCGGATTGGCCGGGTTCGCGAACTGATTTGGATAGTAGGCTCCGAGCTCGACTTCCAGCTCTTGCGCTCGTTCCATGGCCGCCAGCATCCGGCGCTCCGGATCGGTGAGCACGAGCTCGGCCCCGTAGGACTCGAGCGTCACCTTCCTCTCGTTGCTCATCGATTCGGGAAGGCAGAGAATGAGCCGGTAGCCCCTTGCTGCTGCAACCTGAGCCAGGCCGATCCCGGTATTGCCCGACGTGGGTTCCACGATGATGCCACCAGGACGAAGCAGCCCCCTCTGCTCCCCATCTTCGATCATGGCGCGGGCAGGGCGATCCTTGATGGAGCCCGCCGGGTTCATGCCCTCGAGCTTCACCCACACCTCGGCCATGTCGTCTTCAGGCACCCTCGCGAGGCGCACGACCGGGGTGTTCCCAATATGATCATCCACGTGGGGAGGGTTCTTCCTGTGCACGCTCACCTCCCCCCCCATCGGCGACTCGCCGGGAAACTCGCCCCATCCTCCGCCCCCCTCTTCCGCCCGATCCCGTTCCGTTCGACCTTATTCGCATAGAGATGGTCCCGAAACCCGGAGTGAACTCGCCCGTGAACCTGATCGCAATGAACCGGTCCTTCGCGGCGCTGGCGCTCGTGAGCGCCGCGATCGGCCTTCTCCTCCTCGTGGCGCTCGCCTTTCCCTCCGGAAGGGCCCGTCTCGCTCAGGAGGTCGGCGGGCAAGGGCGCACCGTCCTCGCTTTCGCCTGGGTCGTCTCGGTGATCGCCACCGGAGGCAGCCTCTATTATTCCGAGATCGTGGGGTTCACTCCCTGCCTCCTCTGCTGGTACCAACGCATCGCGATGTATCCGCTCGTCCCGGTACTCGGAATCGCGGCGCTCACCGGAGACGTCAGGTCGTGGCGGTACAGCGTGCCGCTGGCCGCAATCGGCCTCGCGATCGCCATCTACCACGTCACGATCCAGTTTCGACCCGCGCTCGAGATCACCGCCTGCCTGGAATCCGTCCCCTGCACCGCCCGCTACGTGAGCGCATTCGGCTTCGTGTCGATCCCGGTGATGGCGGGAGGTGGCTTTCTCCTCATCTCCGCTCTGGTCCTCACGGCCCGGCTCGACCGCTGGGGCTAGGGTCGGGTATGCAGCGGGCGCCCGGCCCTCCGCCCCGGTAGGCGCCCGCCTCACCGGCGACGGCCACACCTCCGGCACGCACCGCGCCATCCGCTTCACCCTTGCTCCAGCACACAGGCGCAAGCCACGAATCGCCCATGGTGAGAGAGGGAAATGGACACGGGGAGGACACGGCCCCGCCGCTCGGCGCGCGGGATTCCGGCCACCTTGCGGATCCGGATCTCGGAAGGACAGAGGGAGAGAAGGGACGCCGCCGCCGTCGCGGCGAGCTCGCGAACCCTCCCCCCTGGGTCGCATGCCGTCCGAGGCCCCTCGATCCGCTGGACCTGGATCGTACGGTCCGAATCCCGCATCGTGTCAGACTCGAGGAAGGACCGCCCCACCTCATCCGACGGATCGGGGGCGGCGACCGCGTGGATCCATCCGTGGGTGGCCTCGATCCGCACCCGGAACCGCGCTCCATCGCTATGAACCACCCGGTATCCCGCGCCTTCCCACGGCCCCAGGGTGAACCTGCGGGGAAGGAACCGAGTCGACTGGTCGAGCTGCCTGGCCGCCTTGAAGGCGCTCTCCTTCGCGGCCCAGAATCGCCAGCGGAGCGTGGTGGGACGATGGCAACGAAGGAGCCGAGCCCGCTCGTCCCTCGTGAACACACGAAGATCGAAGCGGGGATGAGAGGCCCCCGGGAGGGCCTCCGGATCCTGGAGGTCTACGATATCATTGCCGACGGGCAAAGTACTCCTCCTCCATCTCCACGAGAGTCCCGACTATCTGAAGGGAGAGATCCCGAGCCCGACGCAGCCCGCTTGGATGCTCCGACTCGGGCGCCACTTCCCGGAAGTCGGCCGTGAATCGGTCGCCTCGTTTCGGGATAGTGGACCATGTCTCCTGCAGATCTCCGCGGAGGTACACGCAGATGGTCCGGCAGTCGGGAACCGTGTCCAGAATCCGCCCTACCCCGTAGGTGGCGCTTTCAGGCTGCACCCGGCCGGTGCGGCTCCGACCACCCTCAGGGAAGACGAGGGCGGTCTCGCCGCGCGAAAGGACGTACTTCACCTTTTCCAGCGTGCCCGACACCTGATCCCGCCTCCCGCCGCGACTGACCGGGATGCACTTGACCAGCCAGACGACGATCCGGTTCAGGGGGTTCTGGGAGAAGTTGGCCTGCTCGGGCAGGTTCCAGGGCATGCGCGAGAAGTTCACGAGATACCACCAGCTTCCGCCGAGCGCCCACGCCACGAGAGCTGAATCGATCATCGTGAGGTGGTTTGCGCAGATGAGGAGGGGGCGTCGATCCCCCCGGATCAACTTCCGGAACCGCGCTCGAACCTCTCTTGCATTTCGAATCCGGTACCCCATCACGACGACGAGAAGGAAGGCGCCGCCGAGGATCCAGAAGGGGCTCAGCACCCGTCCGACGGTCCTCTGAAGCGCGACCCCGGCTCTGGACCTCAGGGGGAGTCCGGCCAAGCTCAACCCGCTAGGAGACCCTGGCCAGGATGAGATCCACCGCGTCGCCGACCGTGTTCACTGCATCGGCGTCCTCGTCCTCGACCTCGATGTCGAACTCGTCTTCGAAGTCGAGAATCACATCTACCAGCCGGGCGGAGTTGACCTTCAGATCCTGGAGGATGTTCGTGTCATCCGAAACGGAGTCCAGCGCCTCCTTGTCCTTTGCGAAAGGCGCAATGATCTCCACCACTTTCGTGAACACCTCGTCTCTCTTCATGAACCAGTCTCCTCGATTTGCAGTCGGTTCGTTCAGGTCGCGTCATCCCAGCGACGGAAGATCACACAGGCGTTCACGTCACCGAATCCGAAGCCGGACTTGATGATCGTGCGCAACTCCGGCATCTCCCGGGTCTCGTGGGGGATCGAATCGCCGTACGCCTCGATCTCCGGATGCACATCTTCACAGTTTAACGAAGGATGCAGGAATCCGTCACGCAGCATGAGGACGCAGGCCACCGACTCCAGCGCCCCGGCCGCACCCAACCCATGGCCGATCAATGACTTCGTGGAATGGATCGCCGGAAAGTCTTCCGGAGAGCGCCCGAGGGCGAGCGCCCAGTTCTCCACCTCTCCGGGATCCGCGCCCGTCGCGGTCAGGTGACCGTTGATCAGATCGATCTCCTCGGATGGGATCCCGGCATCCTCCACCGCATCCTGAATACACCGGCGTACGCTCTCGGGATTCGGAGCGGTCATGCTTCCGCCCTTCCGGTGGCCGCCACAGTTCAAGGCTCCACCCAGAATTTCCGCGTAGATGCGAGCACCCCGCTCCTGCGCACTCTCGAGGCTCTCGAGGTGGAGGATGGCGGCCCCGCTTCCCGGAACGAATCCGCATGCCGAAGCGCTCATCGGCCGAGAGGCCGCCTCCGGATCGTCGTTGTGCTTGCGGCAGAGCACCCTCATGGAGTCGAAGCCGGCCCAGATGTAGTGGGTGGCCGCCTCCGTCCCACCGCAGAGCATGCGGTCCGCCCGACCGATCTGGATCCTCTGGTAGCCTTCGATGATGGCCTCGGTACCGGTGCTGCAGGCGCTCGAGTTGGACGTGACCTGATTGCCAAGCGCAAGAAGCCCGGACACCCTGGCCGACACGCCGCTTCCCATGATCTGTTCGACCAGCGTGCTTCCCAGACGCCTGACGCGGCCCGCGTCGGTGAGCGGAATGAGCTTCTCACCCGTGGTGTCGAGACCTCCGATTCCCGTGCCGATCACCGCGCCCGCATCCCAATACACGGTCTCGTCCACGCGCTCCGGAGGCTCAAACCCCGCGTCGGTCCATGCCTCCACCGCCGCGACGCATCCGAACCGGTGGCTCGAGTTCATCGCGAGAAGCTCGTCCTCGGGAAAGGACGCCTCGCAGATCTCGTCCACCCGTTGCTGATCGGGCACGCCCGCGACCTGGCAGGCGAAATTCAACTCCTCCATGATCGGGACGTGGGCCAAGCCGGAGCGCCCCTCCCGGAGGGCGGAAGTGTAGGACTCGAGGCCGACCCCATTGGGGGCCACCACACCCATGCCGGTCACCACGACCCTGCGACTCATTGCCGTACTCCCATCCCTGAAATCGTACCTGAGCAGACCAACGTACCGTCGTCCAGCCTCATCTCCGCCTCACTGCGAATCTTGTTCCTGCGAAAGAACACCTTCCGGGCTCTCGTCGTCACCCGCTGCCCGGGCCCGACCAGCCCGGAAAACTCGACCTCGGCATCCGTGAAGTACGCCAGGCGCTTACGGACCTCCTCCATTCCGTCCTGCACGGCGTAGAGGTAGATACCGAGAGCGACCACACCCACCTGCGCCATCGATTCCAGGAGGATCACCCCTGGAGTGACCGGATTGCCCGGGAAATGTCCGCGGTAGAAGTCCGATTCCGGGGGGAATCGGCATTGGGCCACGATGTGGTCCTCGTCCACCTCGAGGATCTCGTCCACGAAGCGAAACGGCTCCTGCTGCGGGAGCAGCTCGAGGACCTGGTCCGGCCGGAGCACCTGGGTCATCCTCCCTCCATCTGTCCACCACGTGCGTTCTTCGAAGGCCACGGATAATCAGGATAGTCGATGTCCTTGAAGACTCCGACCTTCGCGCGTCTCACCTGATAGATCTCCTCCCCGTCGACCATGACCCGAGCGTCCCCGATCGCGATGGACGATCCGGAACGAGGAAGCTCCTGGTAGCGAACGATGTCGACCTCATACGTGACGACAGTGTCGCGGGGGCGGATCTGTCCCGCGAACTCCACCTCTCCGCACCCCAGGGCGCGCCCCGTTCCGAGGGCCCCACTCCAGCAGCAATAGAACCCGATGAGCTGCCAGATCGCGTCGACCCCGAGGCATCCCGGCTGTACAGGATCTCCGAGGAAGTGACACTGGAAGAACCAATCGTCGAGCCTCACGTCGCGCGAGGCCTCGATGCGCCCCTTCCTCCCGCCGCCGGCGATGTGCTCGACGCGATCCACCATGAGCATCGGTGGAAGCGGGAGACGCGAGTTGAACTCCCGGGGCGCGTCCTCGACGAGTCGCCCATAGGCCATTGCGAGAATCTCGGTGGCCGTGAAATGATCCCGCTCTCTGAACTCGCTGTACTTCACGGTGCCTCTCCGAATCTCAGAAGGAAGCTGGACCAGGTCAGACCGGACCCTACTCCGACCACCGCGATGTCATCGCCCGGCCCCCATTGATCCCATTCCATGGAGATCACCGCTGCGGCACCCGCCGCTCCCGTGTTCCCATAGTTGGCCACGTTGCTGTGGTGGCGGGCTTCCGCAATATCGCACTGCTCGCATACGGCTTCCAGCATGCGCAGGTTCGCCTGGTGCCCGACGAATCGGAAGCTCCGCTCCGGATCCTTACCGAAGCTCGCCTGAAGACGCCGCAGCAGCCGGATCGTCTTCTTGATCGCGAACATCTGGACCGTTCGGCCCTCCTGGAAGAAGTGACGTCCAAGCGGCACGACGACCTTCTCACGGCCCGCCGGGCTGGATTCGAGCTCTGTGCCCAGAATCTCGATCGCGGACGGCACCTTCGTGGACAGAATCGCGGCCGTCGTCCCATCGCCCCAGAGCACCGAAGCCGAGCGGTCCGCGTAGTCGACGGACATGGTCAACGTCTCCGGCGTCACGATGAGAACGTACTCCGGTACGGCCTCCGGGCGCATCGCGGCCAGCGTGTGGATCGCTACGAACATGCTGGTGCATGCGGAGTTCATGTCGAACGCGGGCGCCTCGATGCCCAGCGCTTCGGCTACGTTGCAGGCGTCGGCGGGCGAGAGAGTGTCCGGCCGACTGGATCCGGCGATCACCCACCCGATGTCGTCCCGGCTGATGCCCGCCCGCTCCATGGCCATCTCAGTAGCGAGCCGGCCGGTCTCGGCATGACTGTAGAGAGCGACCTCGCTGGCCTCGACCGGATTCCGGTTTCGCGTCTCCCGGATGTAGTCGAGCGGCATCACGGTCCGACGACTCCGGATCCCCACCCGCTCCATGATCCAATCGTCGCTCGTCCCGATGTCGAGCTCTTCCAGGAAGCGATTCGTAATCTCGTTCTCGGGATGAAAGTGTCCGAGGGCGTGCAGGTAGAGGCTCATCGCGATGCCCCGGACACGCTCTCGCCTCCGTCCACGCGAATCACGTCTCCGTTGATCCACGCCGACTCCGGGAGGGCGAGAAGGTAGATCACGTCTGCCACGTCATCGGGGGTCGTAAGTCGTTTGAAGGGATTTCTCGTCCGGGCCTGAGCCGTGAGATAGGCGCTCCCGGGAATCACGCGAAGCGCCGGAGTGTCCGTCACACCCGCCTGAATGATGTTCGACCGGAGGCCAAGGTGCGCGAGCTCGACGGCAATGGCCCGGGACACCGCCTCCAACGCCGCCTTCGCCGCGGAAACCGCGGCGTAGCCCTTCCAGGCCACCGCGTTCCCTTCGCTGGTGAGCCCGAGCACTCTCGCGTCGGCCCCGAACATCTCCCGCCCCACAATCTCCTGGGTCCAGCTCAGGAGGCTGGTCCCCATTGCGTAGACGGTCCGGGCCATGTCTTCGGCCTCCAGGTACATCCCCTCCGGATATTCGGGGGGACTGGCCAGTCCCTGAAGCCCGTCGACACCTTCGGCGAACAACCGGTCCGCGACTTCACGGATGCGGTCCCTCTCCACCCCGAGCTCGGCCGCCAACCGCTCAGAGGCCTCGTTCGAGGACGGGGCGTCCGGTCCAATGAGCTTGAGGTTCCCAAAGGCAATGGAGTGCAGGAGGACCCGTACCTCGCCGTCCCCACCCATCACCTCCTGGAGAGCGTCCAGAATCTCCGCCGGCGCGTCGTCCCTGAGCGCGTCGGCATTGAACGTCTCGACGGAGACGCCCTCTGCGCGCAGCGCGTCGAACTCGGGCTCGATGCGACGCATGGCACCGCGCCGGTCCCGGTGCGCGATGCAGAGGTTCATCCCGTGCCTCGCGAGCTTCTTTGCCGCGGCCAGCCCGAATCCGCTGGATCCTCCGAGGATTACCGCCCACTGGTGGGGCTCGAACGTCTGCTTTGACATGTACGCCCTGATCGTAGTCCGCGAATGTTGTGGCTCGATCGGCAGTCCGGCGGCATCCGCGACAGCCGCGCGAACGCGCCGCGCCTCCCGCCTCCAAGCCCCTGCAAAGGTAAAAGGATCGGGGAGTGAGGGAGAGTCCGAACCTACTCGAAAACCTCCGGCACGGCGCGCGCCATCTCCTCCGAGATCGACTCGGCAGAGCGCATGCGGGTGAGATCGAGCTCATGGTTCGGTCGCCGCCCGGGCCGGAGCTTGTCCCGAAATTCCTGGATCTCTCTGGATGAAAGCCCCAGGGCAGCGAGGGCGGGGCCGTCGAGCTTGTCACTTCCGTCCCGCACCGCCACGGCATCCTCACCCGTGGGCTCGAGGAGCCGACCCAGCGCCTCCAACTCCCCCCGGCTGAGGGTGGCACCGCCCAGGTCGTAGTCCACCCAGGCTTCGTAGGAGAGGGGTGCGACCCGTTTGACCATCCCCGCGATCACTTCGGCGTACGCGCGAATCTCCCACTGGGCGTGTGGATCCGCCCTGAGCGAGAGGAAGTGGAGGAGGTTGTGCAGGTCCACCTTCCAGTACCACTGCGTGTAGGTCGAGAGGGGAAGGTCGATGCGGGCGAGCTCGCGGGCCACCTCCTCCTCGACGAGCCATTCGTAGTGTGCGGCGGCCTCGGAGCGCAGGGCATCCCAACGAGACACCGCCTCGGCCCAGACCTTCCGGTTCGCCACCGACTCCCTTCCCTGACGATTGGATCGGCTCTGGAGTCCAAACTGCTCCTGCTCGGGACGGTAGAAGAGGAGCGGCATCAGCGAGTAGCGTCCGCTGTACTCGTTCACGGAGGCCGTCCGGTGTCGAATCCACTGCCGGGCGATGAACATGGGCATCGCGCAGTGGAACTTCAGCTCCACCATCTCCGAAGGGGTGGTGTGGCGGTGGCGCCTGAGGTACCGGACGAGGCCGCGGGTCGCCGAACGTTTCCGGGTGCCGTACCCATAGCTCACGCGGGCGGCTCTCTCGACGTCTTCGTCGGATCCCATGTAGTCCACCAGAGCCACGAACCCGTGATCCAGGACCCGGAAGTAGCCCCCCAGGATCTCCTCCGCCTGTGGATTGGTAGGACGTTTGGTCTGCATGGCCCTCGAAACAAATTCGGATGATCTCCGGAATCGGCGGCGCGGGCAAAGCGATCCGGCCGATGACGAGAGGACTCAATTAAACGCGACCGGCCACCTCCTAGCAACCGGAGATGGGAGGGGCCGCCGGTCCACACCCCCATGACGGAACGCCGGCACCCTACTAGCTTCTCCTCGTTCAAGAGGCCCCCTGTCACGATCGCTTCGCGCCACCGACATCCTCCGTGGGACGATCCATGAACGATCGCTTCATCCGCGCCCTCCGCCGCGAGCCCCTGGACCGCACGCCCGTGTGGTTCATGAGGCAAGCGGGCCGATCCCTGCCCCGCTACCACGAGCTCAAGGGAGGACGGGACCTGCTGGAGGTGACCCGCGACGCCGAGCTCGCGGCCCGAATCACGGCTCTTCCCCTCGACTACTTTCCCCTGGATGCGGCGGTGCTCTTCGCGGACATCTCCACCATCTTCGTAGGTGCCGGGCTCGACGTCCGCATCGAGAAGGGAGTCGGGCCCGTGCTGCCCCACCCCTACGACACGGCCGAGCGGATCCGCTCACTCCGGCCCTTCGATCCGCGGGACACCCTCGATTTCGTGCTCGAGACCCTCCAGATCCTCCGAGCTCGCCTCGACGTGCCGGTGGTCGGTTTCGTCGGCGCGCCCTTCACCCTCATGACCTACCTCGTCGAGTCGCCCAGATCGAAGGATCGCCATGGCACCAAGACCTTCATGTGGCGCGAACGCGAGCTCTGGGACGAGCTCATGTCGTACTGGGCAGAGCACCTCCTGGAGTTCGCCGCCGCCCAGGTCGAGGCGGGGGCAGCGGGGATCCAGCTCTTCGACTCCTGGGCAGGTGCTCTGGGACCTGAGGACTACAGGGAGCACGTGCTTCCGTACTCGCGCAGGATTCTGGCGGGCCTCGCGGAGCGGCACGTCCTCTCCATTCACTTCGCTACCGGAAACCCGGCTCTCCTCCCGCTCCTCGCGGAGGCCGGAGGCGACGGAATCGGTCTGGACTGGCGCATCCAGATCGACGAGGGCTGGAGGATCGTCGGCTACGATCGCGCGGTCCAGGGCAACCTGGACCCCGTCTCTCTCCTCGCGGGTAGGGAGGTGGCGATCGCCAGGGCGGACGAGATCCTCCGCCGGGTCGCGGGGAGGCCGGGGCACGTATTCAACGTAGGCCACGGTCTCCTTCCGCAGACCGATCCCGAGGTCATCGGAGCCGTCGTGGAGCACGTGCAATCGGTAGATCTGAACGCGTTGAGAGGAGGTCACGAATGAAGACCGCAGTCATCGCGCTGCACTTCGGAGAGCCGAGAAAGGCAACCCTCGAGGAAGTCGTCCCCTTTCTGGAGAGGATCTTCCTTGCGAACGCGAATCTTGAGGACCTGCCGGACCAGGCCGCTCGAGAGCGGCGGAGCCGAGAGCTGGCCGAAAGACGGGCTCCCAGCCTGATCGAGGAATACGAGGAGATCGGCGGGTCACCCCTGAACGAGCAGGCCGACGCGCAGGGCCGGGCGCTGGGGCTGGAGCTTCTTCGGCGTGGACACCAGGTCCACGTCTACTCCGCCTTCCAGTTCACGCACCCCCTGATCCCCGACGTGGTGAAGCAGGCCCGCGCAGACGGTGTGGAACGGATCGTGGGCCTGCCGGTCTACCCTCTTTGCGGCCCCTCGACCAACGTGGCCGCACTCGACGGAATCCAGAGGGCCCTCGACGACCTCGAGTGGACGGTGGAATTCGGCGGCGTCACCGGCTGGCATCGCCATCCCGCCTACATCGAGCTGCGGGCCGACGCCGTGCGGCGACTCGCCGAAGAGCGGGGCCTGGACTTGCGGGCCCCCCGGACCCACCTCGTCTTCTCCGCACATGGCACCCCGCAGAAGTACCTGGACGAGGGGAGCCGGTACGTGGAGTACGTTGAAGAGTTCTGCGAAGAGGTCGCCCGTATCCTGGGCGTGGACGATTACCTCCTGGGCTACCAGAATCACTCCAATCGCGGTATCCCCTGGACGCAGCCCGACGTGGAGGCGGTGATCCGGGACGTGGACGGCGGAGCCGTCCTGGTAGAACCCGTCTCCTTCATGCACGAACAGTCCGAGACCCTGGCCGAGCTCGACCACGAGCTACGCGAGGAGGCCGAGGAGGTGGGGCTGGACTTTCACCGGGTCCCCGTCCCGCACGACGACCCCCGCTTCGCAGGGATTCTCGCCGACGTGCTCGAGCCGCTTCTCACAGGTCAGGACAGCACGTTGGGCCTTCAACTCGCCCCGTGCCGCTGCCGGCCCAAGGCCGGCACCGTTTGCCTGAATGCGCTCCCCAGGGAGAGGGCGGCTCCGGCTCCGGAACCGGTCGCCGGGACCTGAGCCTACGCGGCGCGGTGCGTGGACGAGTAGGGTCCGCCGCGCCAGCTCAATCGTCGTCCTCGATCCCCAGGACCTCCACCTCGAAGAGAAGGGTGCGTTCCGGACCGATCGAGGCCGGTGCGCTCATCCCGTACCCGAGGTTGGGCGGAATCACCAGCTCGACCGTGCTGCCCACCGGAGTGAGCTGCAACGCCTCCGACCACCCCGGGATCACCTGCTGCACCTGGAAGACCGCCGGTTCGTCCCGCTCGTAGGAGCTGTCGAAGACCTCACCGTCGATGAAGGTGCCCCGATAGTGAACGCGCACGCGGTCAGCCGGGCCCGGAATCGGCCCGTCGCCCTCCGTTACGAATCGGTACTGTAGCCCGCTGTCGGTCGTGACCACCCCGTCCCGCTCGGCATGCTCGCGGCGGAACGCCTCCCCCTCCGCCCGATTGTCCTCGACGGCCGCCTCTTCCCGGGCCGCCATCGCCTCCTGGGCCCGCATCTGGAACTCCTGGACCACCTCCATGATCTCCTGCGGCTCGAGGAGGGAGTCCTCGTCATCCATGGCATCCCTGAGGCCTTGGACGAGGGCGTCGAAGTCGAGCTCGACTCCGGCTTCCGCCAGAGAATTGCCGACGTCCTGCCCGATGGCGTAGGCTGCACGTTGTTCAAAGTCCGGGAGCTCCGTCACGCGTTCGTTGCCACCGGCGCACGCCGGAAGCAGGGCGGTGAGGAGCAGGAGGGAGATATGTCTGGTCGAATCCATGGGACCTCTACCTGCAACGGTGTCTCGGGGTTCGTGGTATCCGCCGTGCCCCCCGTCGGGGCGGCACGGGCGCGGGAGCCGGCACTCGTGAAGGAGCTCCGGCCGACCCGTTCAAAGTACTCGAAGGCCGTTGAAGAAGTACAGGGCCCGCCGCGACGTGGGCTCAGAGCTCAGAAGAGGACGCCTTCCCCCCTCTCCCTGGCCAGGGCAAGGAAGATCCAACCGCTCCCACGATAGCTCGCCACGCCTTCCGGGATTCCGTGAGAACGCAACATCGCATCGTTCATCCGGGTGGCGGCGGCTCCAGCGATCCCTCGTGCCGGCTCCCAGTAGAGGTGAGCGTCGAGCAGGTCGCGCTGCACCCCCGGGTAGCGGACCGCGGTCACCCTCGCACTCTCCTCCGGATCCAGCCCCTGGAGGATCGAGAGCAGTTGCTGCTGCAAGAAGACATATGCCGAATATCGGGAGACCGGATCCCGGGACTCGCGGGCGACGAGGAAGGCCAGGACGTTCGCATCCGACTCCGAGGCGATTCCCCGCTGGTGCGCCATCTCGTGGGCCAGGCTTTTCCCCATCAATGGGGCCGGGAGGTCCGCGAGGACGAGCGCCTCTCCGGTGTAGGGGAAATACATCCCGCCCACTCCGAAGCGCTTGACCAGCGGAGAGGCCAGAAACGGCTTCGGAGCTCCATGGGCACGCTCCAGGCGAGCGGGGAGCTCGAAGTCCGCAAGCACCCGGCTCCAACCCTCCTCCAGGCCGAGCGTGAGCTCTGACACAGGTGGAGCGGGCGTTGGGCGACCGATGTCGGGGACGCCGTGCATCTCCCGGTAGAGTTCGTTCGTTCGGTCCACAGCCAGTAGAGCGAGGCGCTGGACCTCCGACGCGGACACCTCACCCGATGAGGCGACCCCGAGACGCTCGGCCACTCCCTCGCGGGCGTACTGGAATCCCCAGAGCGCATAGAAGAGGAAGACAAGGACGCCGACGTCCTGGGCGAGCCTGAGCGTCCCCCCGGTGACGATTCTTCCGAGGGGCGTCCTCCCTGACCGAAGCTCGCGGACCCCCCGAGCGAGCCCCAACATCTGCCTCACGAGGAACAACGCGACAAGGAGCTCGGCCAGCGAGACGGGCACACTGCCCGTGACGAGCGACAGGAGTCGCGCGCTCTCTGGGATCGGCCCTGTGCCTGCGACCGACTCGGCGAGCTCGGGGCGAGCGGAGAGGACCCGGTACCCGAGCCAGGCCAATATCCCCACCCCCACCCCGAGCAGCCGACGTCCCAGGAGGGGGCACGAAGGGATCTCGGCTACTCCATGCCTCGAAACCACTCCACCCAGTCCGCGTTTCTGGCCTCCGGACCGTCCCAGGGCTCGGCCATCGCCGCCTCGATCTCGTCGATCTCCCTCGGGGCGGGCGAGATCCACTCGAGTCCGTCCTCGGTCACGATGTAGTCGTCTTCGATCCTGACCCCGATGTTCACATAGCGTTCGAAGGCCGGGCGAATCGCCTCCCTCAACCCCTCGTTGGCGGGCACGTCCGGAATGATCTCGTCGAACAGGTTCGGACGTACATAGATTCCGGGTTCGATCGTGAACGCCACCCCGGGCTCGAGGACGCCGGGCCAGGGATCGTGCACGTCGAGCCCGATTCCGTGCCCCATCGCGTGCATGTAGAAGAGCCGGAACTGGGGAATTCTCTGTCCGTTCTCGGCCTCGTACGTCGCGTCGGGAGCCTCGATGAGTCCGACCTCCGCCAGTCCCTCTGCGACGACCTGCGCGGCCGCCTGGTCCATCTGACCCACCACCGTGCCGGGTCTGCCCATCTCCTCGGCCCGGGCCTGGGCATCCCGCACGATCTGGTAGATCTCCGCCTGGGCCTCGCTGAACGTGCCGTTGACGGGGAGCGTGCGCGTCACGTCGGCGGCATACCCGCCGTAGCTCGCTCCGATGTCGACCACGACCACGTCTCCATCTTCCATGAACCGGTTGTTCACATTGTAGTGAAGCACCGTCGAGTTCGGGCCCGAGCCCACGATCGAGGCGAAAGCCGGGCGTTCGGATCCATAGCGCCGGAAGGTGTACTCGAGCACCGCCTGGACCTCGAATTCGTTCCTGCCCGGGGCGAGGACACCCAGAATCTCGCGGTGAGCCTGGACCGTGATCACGGTGCTCCGGCGAAGGAGCTCCAACTCCGCCTCGGACTTCACCCTACGCAGCGCGGCCACCTCCTGGGTCACAGGCACGACCTCCACGCCGCTGCGACCGTCCAGGAGCGCATCCACGCGCTGGGTCACGTCGTTGCGGATCGAGGCGCCGGGATTGTAGTTCCCGACCACCTTGACTTCGCCGCGGTCCCCCAGAAGCGAGCCAAAGGCCTCTCCCAACTCGTCCACGCTCCGACCGGAAATCCCGGTGGCCTCGAGCGTGCCATCGGGACCGATCCGATAGCCCTCCCAGGTCTCCATCGCCGGATCCCTCGGATTGACGAAGAGGATCTCGGACTCGATCTCACCTGCGCTCACCTCCATGAGGAGAGCGGCGTTGGGTTCGATGAACCCGGTGAGGTAGCGGAAGGGAGAGTTCTGGTGAAAGGGGATGTAGTCTTGCGGCGGCTCGGCGCTTCCGACCGCCAGGACGAGACCGTCCCCGACCCGCTCGGCGAGCGCGGCCCGACGGTCCGCGTGCTCCTCAACCGAGATCTGGGCCTCGAGAGCGGTGGCGAAGAGGACCGAGAGGAGGACGAGGATGCCTCCTCGCCAGATGTTGGTGCGTCGCTTCACGGGTCTTCCTCCAACGGGAGAGAACCTGGGGAACGGCTTGCGGGTCGCCTCGGCTCCTTGCGAGCCGGTAGCTCGGCCGCATGCGGGTTCCGAATGCGCGTCCCGCGCGGGCCAAGAGCTTGCGACCGGAATCACCCGCCGCGGGGTGAACCCCCCGCCGGCGATTCGGGTACGCGAAGGCGGTCCGCCCTGGTACGCATCCCTCGGATCCCGGGTTCCGGATCCTCCCGACGACGACGAAGCGCCCTTCCATGAAACCGTCCACCGAATCCACATTGGCTCACCGGTCCAGACTCCGATCCGGGGCCGTCGTGACCGCCCTCTTCCTGCTCCTCTTCTCAGCGACGTGGTCACCGCCGCAGGCGTCGGCGCCTGATCGATCCGTCGACGGAGAGCGGCTCCTGGAGGACCTGCGGATCCTTTCGCACGATTCCATGGAGGGACGGCGTGCCGGCACGCCGGGAGCGGAGCGGGCGCGGCGCCATCTGCTCGAGGCCTTTCCCGAGCGGGGCCTGGCCCCGATTCGTGGACTGGAGACCCAGACCTTCACCTTCCACGATCCCCTCACCGGAGACGCGACGGAAGGGGTGAACGTCCTTGGGATGGTCCAGGGGACGGAACGTCCGGAGCTCTTCGTCGTCGTGACCGCGCACTACGACCACCTCGGAGTCAGGAACGGCGACATCTACAATGGAGCGGACGACAACGCCTCCGGAACCGCCGCGCTCCTCGCGCTCGCGGAAGTCCTCTCCGAACACAGGCCCGCCCACTCCGTCCTCTTCGTCGCGCTCGACGCCGAGGAGATCGGGCTCCTCGGCGCTCGAGCCTTCGTGGCCGATTCCCCTGTGTCCCTCGATTCGGTCATCGTGAACGTGAATCTGGACATGGTGAGTCGAAGTGAGGTGGATGAGCTCTACGCCGCCGGGACCTTCCACTACCCCTTTCTCATGCCGCTCATAGAGAAGGTCGCGGCCCGTGCGCCGATCCACCTCCCGACCGGGCACGACTCGCCGGATCTCCCCCCCGGCGACGACTGGACAATGGCGTCTGACCACGGCGCCTTCCACGAGGTGGACATACCCTTCGTCTACTTCGGAGTGGAGGACCACCCCGGATACCACCACCCCTCGGACACCTTCGAGAACATCACCCCCGAGTTCTACGTGCATGCCGTGAACACGGTCCTCGATTTCCTCGGCGTGGTCGACCGGGAAGGGGAAGCGCTGCTTGAACGACGCCTGGGGCTCGGAGACGCTGCGCCCACCGGAACGTTCGCCTCGGCCGAGGGTGCCCTTCCCTGAGCACCCCACCCGCCCCCGCACCCCGTAGATGATATCGGGAGAATTAGGAGCGGAGCGATGAACGACGGACACGTTACGATCCCCGAACCCAGAAACGAGCCGGTACGCGAGTACCGGCCCGGTACGACCGAGCGTACGTCTCTGGAGCGTCGCCTCGGATCGATGGCGACGGAGACCGCAGAGCTACCGATGGTGATCGGCGGGAAGGCGGTCACCAGCGGGGAGACCTTCGAGCGCCGGGCTCCCCATCGCCTTGAGCTGGAGCTGGCTCGCGCTCATGGGGCCAGGGCCGAGGACGTGGAACGGGCCATCCAGGCGGCCTCGACCGCCTCCGGGGAGTGGGCCCGAACCCCCTGGAAAGACAGGGCGGAGATCTTCCTCAAGGCGGCCGACCTCATCGCGGGGCCGTATCGCGACACGATCAACGCCGCGACGATCCTGGGACAGTCGAAGTCGGTCCATCAGGCGGAGATCGAGGCCGCTTGCGAGCTCGCGGACTTCCTTCGATTCAATGCGCACTACGCGGAACGCATCTACGCCGACCAGCCTCTTTCCGTCCCCGGGGTCCGGAACCGGACCGACTACCGCCCGCTCGAGGGGTTCGTGCTCGCCATTACCCCGTTCAACTTCACCGCGATCGCGGCGAATCTGCCTACGGCTCCGGCCATGATGGGCAACGTGGCGCTCTGGAAGCCGTCCGAAAAGCAGGTCCTGGCAGCGCACTACACGATGGAGGCTCTCGTCGAGGCAGGCCTTCCCGACGGGGTGATCAACCTCCTCCATGGCGACGGTGCCCTGGTCTCCGACGTCGCGATGACCCACGAGGACTTCGCCGGCTTGCATTTCACGGGGTCGCTGCCCGTGCTGGAGCACCTGTGGAAGAAGACCGGCGAGAATCTCGGAAGATACCGGTCCTTCCCGCGAATCGTCGGGGAAACGGGGGGCAAGGACTTCGTCATCGCCCACCCGAGCGCGGGAGTCGAATCGCTCGTAGTGGCTCTGGGACGCGGAGCCTTCGAATACCAGGGGCAGAAGTGCTCCGCCGCTTCGCGCGCGTACATCCCGCGGTCCCTCTGGCCTGCCGTCGAGGACGGGGTCCGTGCGATGGTCGACGAGATCACCGTGGGAGACGTGGGAGGCGACCTGTCGACGTTCATGGGCGCCGTCATCGACGATGCGGCGTTCCGGAAGCACCGGGAAGCGATCGCGCGGGCGAGGCGAGAGGGCCTGGAGGTCGTGGCCGGCGGTGGCACCGACGAGTCGGAGGGGTGGTTCGTGGAGCCCACCGTCCTCCGCACGGAGGACCCCCAGTCGGACACGATGGTCCGGGAGCTCTTCGGGCCGATCCTTACGGTTTTCGTCTACGAGGACGCTCGGTGGGAGGAGACGCTCGATCTGGTTGACTCGACGAGCCCGTACGGCCTGACCGGGGCGGTCTTCGCGCGCGACCGGGGGGCGATCCGGGAAGCGACCGATCGCCTCCGCCAGGCGGCCGGAAATTTCTACGTCAACGACAAGCCCACTGGAGCGATCGTCGGTCAGCAACCCTTCGGGGGCGCCCGGCGCTCGGGCACGAACGACAAGGCTGGGTCGGTGATGAACATGCTCCGCTGGGTCAGCCCGCGGGCCATCAAGGAAGTCTCCGTACCTGCGGAAGATTGGCGCTATCCCCACATGGGCGCCTGAGCGCTCCAGGCGACCTCATCCTCCGGCGGTGGAGCCCACCTCACGCCTCCGCTCCTCAGTCCCGCGGGAGCGAGCCCCCTCTCCTCGACCCGCATCCTCCCTTTCCCGGCGCTCCCGGCGGAGGGCGGTGAAGAGACTCCAACACATCACGACCAGCACGATCGCGAAGGGTAGGCCCGTCGTGATCGCCGCCGTCCTCAGGGCCATGAGCCCCCCGGCGAGGAGCAGAACCGCCGCGACCGCCCCCTCGGTGAGCGCCCAGAAGACGCGCTGGGCGGCGGGAGGGTCCGGATCCCCTCCCGACGCGAGCATGTCGATCACGAGGGAGCCCGAATCGGAGGATGTCACGAAGAAATTGATGATCACCAGGATGGCCAGCACGGACGTGACAGCCGACAGGGGAAGACCCTGCAGCATCGTGAAGAGCATCTCCTCCTCGGTCGCTCCACCCGTCGCGACTCCTCCCGCCCCCAGGACCTCACGGTGGAGCGCCGTGTTCCCGAAAACAGTGAGCCAGAAGGTGGTCAGGGCGGTCGGGACGAGGAGAACCCCCACGATGAACTCCCGCATCGTCCGTCCCCTCGATATCCGGGCGATGAAGAGTCCCACGAAGGGGGACCAGGCGATCCACCATCCCCAGTAGAAGAGGGTCCAGTCTCCCAACCACTCGCCGTCCCCGTATGCATCGATCCAGAAGCTGGACTGCACCAGGGATTGAAGGTAGAGGCCGGTGTTCTCCACCCACGCGTCGAGCAGGAAGGTCGTGGGTCCGGCAATGAAGACGAAGAGGATCAGGACGAGCGCGACCACCATGTTGAAGTTGGAGAGCCTCCGGATCCCCCGGTCCAGACCCAGCACGACGGACACGGTCGCGATCGCGGTGATCCCCGCGATGAGGAGGATCTGAACCGTCGTGGAGATCTCGATCGGGGCCAGGTAGCTCAGACCCGCATTCACCTGCATCACCCCGAGACCGAGCGAGGTCGCCACCCCGAACATCGTGCCGAAGATCGCGAAGGTGTCGATCGTGTTGCCGATCGGCCCGTGGATGCGGTCTCCCAGAAGTGGGTGAAATGCGGAGCGGATCGCCAGGGGAAGGCCCTTCCGAAAGGAGAAGTACGCCAGGGACAATCCGACGACGATGTAGATGGCCCAGGCGTGAATCCCCCAGTGGAAGAAGGTGAGGCGCATCGCCTCCCTCGCGGCGGCCGTCGTGCCCCCTTCCATCGTCGGAGGAGCCAGGTAGTGGAAGATCGGCTCGGCCACGCTGAAGAAGACGAGGCCGATCCCCATCCCGGCGCTGAACAACATGGCAAACCAAGAGGCGTAGCTGTACTCCGGTCGGGATCCGTCCGGGCCGAGCCGGACTCGGGAGTAGGGACTGAAGAGAAGCGCGACCACAAAGAAGAGGAAGAAGCTCACGGCCGCGATGTAGAACCAGCCGAACGTCGTGACGATCCCATCCTGGATCACCTCGAAGACGGCTTCCGTCAGCTCCGTGAAGGCGACCCCCAGGACCAGGAATACGCCGATCACCGCGATCGACGGGAAGAAGGTCCAGGGATTGAGCCGGAATCCACCTTTCCAGGTCACGCCCGCTTCCACCCTCCGGTTGCGCGTGTTGGCAGGAGAGACATCACCGCCCACTCCCCTCCTTCCACCCCCCTCCCAGGCGTCACGGTTTCGAGAAGACGAGGATACCCCAGCGCAGGTTCCCCCGCTTCCCGTTGGTCACCCACTCCCCGAGCCCAGCGAGCATCTTCTCGATGTACTCCTCGCCGCACATCTCGACCATCTCGTCCCGACGTCGCTCGATCTCTTCTCGCACGCGGGCGTAGTGGGTGGTGAGCTGGTCCGTCATCTCGAGACACTTCTCCTCCCGGAGCCCCTGCTGGGCCGCCACGTCTCGATAGAAGGGAATGCTCCCCATCGAGTCGAGGTGGATGCGGTCGTACACCGGCTGCAGCTCCTTCGCGTCCGCATCCGAGCTCTGCATCGGATCGGTGAAGATCAGAAAGCCTCCCGGCTTGAGGATCCGGGCGGCCTCGGCAATCGCCTTCTCCCGGTCGCCGCTGTGTAGGAAGGAGTCCTGCGACCAGACCACATCGAAACGCTCGTCCGGAAAGGGCACATCCTCGAAGTTTCCGTCCACGACATCGATGCGGGAATGGAGGCCGCGCTCCCGATTCATGGCCCGGTTCCTCCGGTTCTGGACCTCACTCAGGTTGAGGCAGGTGACCCGGCAGCCGTGCCTCTCCGCCAGGTGCCGTGCAGCTCCCCCGTAGCCGGCCCCTAGATCCGCCACCTCAGTGTCCGGAGCGAGATCGGGAAGCAGAGAGACCATGCGCTCCACGGTCCTCTGGCTGGCATCGGCAATCGTGTCCCCATCCTCGTAGATCCCGATGTGGATGTCTTCCCCACCCCAGATCGTGTGGTAGAACCGATCCGCAGGGGAGCTGTTGTAGTAGTCGCGGCTGGCGGACACGACCTCGGACGCCCTCGGGTTGTCCTCGATCGGGGTGAGATGCGCGGGTTCGGTATAGCTCTTCTCGGCCACGTGCACGAAGAAGTCGGGCTCGTCGTGTTCGTAGGCCTCCTGGAAATCACCGTACCCGAATATCTTCTGGAACCCCACGTCCCGCATGAGCTTCTGGGTGTAACGCCTCCGCAGGGGATACATGTTGAGGTAGTAGCTTTCCCCGTCCGCAAAGTCATAGCGGAAGCGGGCGAGGCCGGGGTCGAGGTGCTCAGGCTGTACCCGGACATTCCGGCCCAGGTAGTAGAACTCGTGCTTGGACGAGTAGCCGTGATCGAGCATCGCGTCGTAGTTGCGCTGATCGAGGATCAGGACGCCCTGGTACCTCAGCGCGGCGTAGAACTCAGCCAGCGCCTTCCGACGATCATGCTCGGTATGGAGGTGGGTGAAGGAGTTCCCGAGGCAGATGATCGCATCGTAGCGGTCGTGGATGTCCCGGTTCAACCAGCGCCAATCCGCCTGCACGGTGCGGAGGATGTGCCCCCTCTCCCTCGCGTTCTCAAAGGCCTTGGCGAGCATCTGGGGGTTTCCGTCGGCGCTCGTCACCTCGAACCCGGCCTCGAGAAGGCGGACGGAGTGGAAGCCCGTCCCGGTGGCGACATCGAGAACCTTTTGGGCTCCTCGCTTCTTGAGCTCCCGGATGAAGAAGTCGCCTTCGGCTTCGGCTCTGGCGTCCCAGTCGATGAGACTGTCCCATTTCTGCACGAAACGCTCTATGTACTCTCTCTGGTAGTGGTCCGTATCGCGCACGGTGGTGGGATCGGCACCGTATTCCTGCTCTGTCGTCGTGGCCATGGAATTCTCCTCTCCTCGTCTCCTCGGTACTCGAAGCTCAGCGATGTGCGGGGCAAACGGCAGCCGACCCGGCGCAAGAGGCGCGGGGAGCGGCGAGCTCACGTTCAGCGGTGGAATCGGAATCAGGTCGAAGACGGGCGCGATGCCCGGGATCGCGGGCCCAAGGCCGGCGTTGGTAAGACGGGGCGGTCAGAAGCGGAAGTACGTGGGAACGCACTGGTGATACGTTTGCGGGCGTGGGAAAATGGATGACTACCCCTCGGAATATGTGGACCGAATCTCGATCCCGCACACGGGTGCGACGATCGCAAATGTAAGGATCAATAGATATTTATCGTACAACACTTTCCGACTGATGCAAAGGGAAGAACCACTCCTCAGCGACGGCCGCCCCGAAGAATCCCGGTGAGGAAGGGGACGAGCTGCTTTTTCCGGCTCACGACTCCCCGAAGCTCGAAGACCTCCCCCTCGTCCACCGCCGGATAGGTGATCGCGTCGACGATGACCGGATCGCCCGCCACGACGAGCAGGGAGTCCTGGCTCTTGATGTCCGTCACCAGGAGCGCGGCGAAGTTCAGCCCTTCCTTCTCGCGGCTCGCTCCGAGGGCGGCGGTCAACGCCTCGGATCGATTCCAGAATTCCTGGAATCCGATCTCCTCCACCTGCGAAACCGCAAATCGCACCTCCCCTTCTTCGTAGACCTTCCTGTCGAGGCCGATCACCTCTTCGGGGGACCGGGCGCCGATCACGGATCCGGAAGAGAAGATGATCTCGGCGACCTCGTCGCCGCTCACGCCGGCGAGCTGCTCGAGCCATGCCAGGATCTCGGCATCCGTCGGGGTCGTCGTGGGGCTTCTCAGGTTCAGCGTGTCCGAGATGAGTCCCCCCATCATGACCCCCGAGATCTCGCGACTGGGAGCCAATCCCGCCTGCCGGTAAAGGTCCGCGACGATCGTGCACGTGGAGCCCACTGGCCGATTGATGAAGAGGATGGGGTCCTGGGTCCTGAGGTCTCCGAGGCGATGATGATCCACCACCTCGACCACCGCCACCTCCTCTGCGCCGGGCACGGCCTGACTCAGCTCGTTGTGGTCGACGAGGATGATCTTCGTGTCGCTTGGCCTCAGGATGTCCCTGCGAGTGAACACTCCGAGGAGTCGGCCCTCATCGCTCGTGACCATGAAGACGGCCGGATCCATCGTGCTCGTCTTTCGCCGCACCTGCTCCACCGTCTCCTCGGGTCCGAACTCCTCGTACTCCCGGGACATCACCCGCTCGACCTGGGTCGCGGCGCGGATGGTCCAGGCGGTGGTGGCCGAGTCGTAGGGGCTCACGATCAGGCTGACCCCCTGCTGGCGGGCATTTTCCACGATCTCCGGCGCCACCTCCAGCCCTCCGGAAACGACGAGCAGGCGAATGCCGAGTTGGAGGGATCGCTGCTGGATGTCCCACCGGTCGCCGACCACGATGACGCTGCGCCCCGGCTCGATGCGCTCCTCGTCGGTATAGCGGTCGAACGAGCGGATGTCCATGGCACCCACCCGAACGTAGAGCTCCTCGACCTGGTCACCGTTTTCCATGTGGAGCACGTCGGCCTTGAGCGCCTCGACGATACAATCCAGCGAGGTGTCCACCCGCCGCATCTCCTTCGCTCGCCGACCCAACCGCGGTGTGAAGTATCCACCGAGATGAAAGATCGAAACCACACCCTCCAACCGATGTCCGTCGCGCACCACGGGCACGACCTGAATGTCGTGCTCCTCGATGAGCTCCAGAACCTCCGCACACGTACTCTCCGGACCCACCGTGACCACCTCCCGGGACATGGCCTCCCGAATGCGGGGGGTCACCTCTCCGATGAATGTGGGAAGGGGCAAGCCGAAGTGGTCCAGGATCGCGTCGATGCGAACGTTCGAGTTTCCGCAGCGCGCCGCCCGGAAATCCCCTTCGGCCGTGCGGTTCTTGAAGTCGGCGTACGCGATTGCCGAGCAGATCGCGTCGGCATCGGGATTTCGGTGACCGAAGATGTGGATCGGTGCGGACATGGTTCGCCTCTGAAGTGGGCTCCTCGTGCAATCCCGTTAGGATCGGCAAGGAGCGGTCGAGATGGAAGGGGCGCCGTCGCGCAGCGGGGGGTCAGGCGACGATCCGGGTCAGGAAGTAGGTGCTCAGGCCCAGGTAGATCGTCACCCCCGTAATGTCCGTCACCGTCGTGAGAAAGGGCCCGGTCATCATTGCGGGATCACGACCGAAGCGCTTGATGATGAAGGGGAGCGACCCCCCGACCACTCCGGCCACGAACACGTTCACGCCGAGCGCGGTCCCCGCCACGAGACCGAGCCAGGGATTCCCCTCCAATAGAAGGGCGACTCCTCCGAAGAGAGCGCCCAGCACGGCTCCGTTGATGAGCCCGACGGCCACTTCCTTGCGCACGGCTCGCCAGAAGTCCCGGATCCGCACTTCACCGAGCGCGATGCTGCGGATGGCCACGGAAAGCGCCTGGATGCCGACGTTCCCCCCCATGTCCGTGATCATCGGGAGGAAGGCTGCGAGAATCGCCACCTGGGCGATCGTGCTCTCGAAGGAGGAGATGACGAAGACCGCACCCAGATTCAGGAAGACGTTGGCGCCCATCCAGGGAAGGCGCCTGCGGACGGCGCCGATAGGAGGGGTGAAGAATGACTCGTCGGGAGACCCCTGGGCGATCTCCACGAAATCCTGTGCCAGCTCCTCCCGGAGGAGGTCGAAGGCGTCGTCCTGCGTGATCACCCCGAGCAGGCGAGACTCCGCACTCACCACCGGGAGGAGCTCGAGGCCCCGGTTCCTCAGGAGCCGCGCCGCAGCGACCGCATCGTCGTCCGCCTCGACCACGACCAGGTCCGAGGCCATGATTCGATCCACGACTTCGTCCGCGTCCGCAGTCAGCAGCTGGCGAATCGAGACGACGCCCAGCGGACGCCCGTGCTCGTCCACCACGTAGACGTAGGCCGAACGCTCCATCCCGACGGGCGCCGATCGAATCGCCTCCACCGTGTCCCTGACCGTCGATCCGCTCCGGATGCTCAGATGGCGAACGACCATCGCGGCACCCGCCGTGTCGGGGGGGTAGCGACCAAGCTCGCGGATGACGGACCGGGCCGGATCCTCTACGCCTGCGAGGACCGTCTCGGCCCACGCCGGATCCGAGGCCATCCAGGCATGATAGACATCGGCAGCGTACTCGGGGGGGATCCGGCGGAAGAAGTGCCGGGCCTCCTCCTCCTCGAGTGAGGAGAGGAGATCCGCGACCAGCGGGGTGGGCATGTGGGCGAGAACGTCGCCCGCCATCTCCTCGCGAAGCTCCCGCAGAGCCGGGATCGCGGCTCCGCGAGCCGAGTCCGCCAGAACCTGGGCGACCCGGCCGGGAGAGAGGTGACTGGCCTCGTACGCGGCGTCGGTGAACCGCTCTTCGGCCAGCGCCTCCTTCATCGCCTCCCGGTGCTCGGCGAGGGCTTCGGGAAGGAGGAGAATGGGTGGCCGCTCCTATGTCCTCGGGGGGTTAAACGTCCAGGTTCTTCACGTACCGCGCGTTCTTCTCGATAAACTGCCGCCTCGGCTCGACTTCCTCACCCATCAGACGGCTGAAGATCGAGTCCGCCTCGGCGGCGCTCTCCATCGTCACCTGGAGGATCGTTCTCGACTCCGGGTCCATGGTGGTCATCCAGAGCTGGTCGGGGTTCATCTCGCCGAGGCCCTTGTAGCGTTGGACGTTCAATCCCCTGGCCTCCTCCCCCTTCCCATTGGTGAGCCGACGTACGATCTGCTGCCGCTCGTCCTCCGAGTACGCGTACTGGGCCTCCTTCCCCTTGGCCACCCTGTAGAGCGGGGGTTGGGCGATGTACACGTAGCCGGCATCGATCAGCTCGCGCATCTGCCGGAAGAAGAAGGTCAGGAGCAAGGTGCGAATGTGGGCGCCGTCGACGTCGGCGTCGGTCATGATGATGATCTTGTTGTACCGCGTGCTCTCCAGGTCGAAGTCGTCCTTGATGCCGGCTCCGAGGGCCGTGATGATCGCTCGAATCTCGATGTTGGAGAGGATCTTGTCGATACGCGCCCTCTCCACGTTCAGGATCTTCCCCTTGATCGGGAGAATGGCCTGGAACGACCTGTCCCTTCCCTGCTTGGCGGAGCCGCCCGCGGAGTCTCCCTCGACGATGAAGATCTCGGTGAGCGTGGGATCGCTCAGAGAGCAGTCCGCGAGCTTCCCTGGAAGCACGCCGCCCTCGAGCGCATTCTTCTTCCGCGCCAGATCCCGGGCCTTGCGCGCGGCCTCGCGCGCGCGCGCTGCTTGAAGCGACTTTTCGATGATCGCCTTGGCTGCCTTCGGATTCTCCTCGAGCCATATTGCCAGGTGCTCGTTCACGACCGCTTCCACTGCGCCCCGCACCTCCGAATTCCCGAGCCGGGTCTTCGTCTGGCCTTCGAACTGGGGCTCCATGACCCGGACAGAGAGGACGCAGGTGAGACCCTCCCTCACATCGTCCCCGGACAGCGACTCGTCCGCCTTCTTGAGCAGGTTGTTCTTCTTGGCGTAGTCGTTGACCGTACGGGTCAGCGCCGCCTTGAGGCCGGTGACGTGGGTTCCCCCTTCGTGGGTGTTGATGTTGTTCACGAAGGTGTGCGTGTTCTCGGAGAACCCGGTGTCGTACTGCAGGGCGAGCGCGACCTCGGCCTCCGGTCGCTGGGCCTCGAAGAAGAGAACCTCCTCGTGGACCGGGTGCCGGCCGGCGCGAAGGTACTGGACGTATTCCGCGAGGCCCCCCTCGTACTGGAACTTCTCATCGACGGGTTCATCGGGGCGCTCGTCGCGAATCCGGATCTCCAGCCCCCGATTCAGGAAGGCCTGCTCCCTGAGTCGGGAGGAGAGCGTCTCGAAGTTGTAGACCAGCTCGGTGAAGATCTCCGGGTCCGGCTTGAAGGTGATCCGGGTGCCGCTCCCATCCGCGGGCCCGAGCTCCTCCAGATCCTTCGCCTTGTCCCCGCGCTCGAACCGGTGATGCCAGCGACGTCCGTCCCGCCAGATCTCCACTTCCAGCCATTCCGAGAGGGCGTTCACCACGCTCACCCCCACCCCGTGCAACCCGCCCGAGACCTTGTAGCTGTCCTTGTCGAACTTCCCGCCCGAGTGCAGGGTCGTCATCGCCAGCTCGACCCCCGGTATGCCCTCCGTGGGATGGATGTCGACGGGAATCCCACGACCGTCGTCCACGACGGTGATCGAGTTGTCCTCGTGGACCGTGACCGAAATCCCGGTGCAGTGCCCCGCCATCGCCTCGTCGATCGAGTTGTCGACGACCTCGTAGACGAGGTGATGGAGGCCTCGGGACGATGTCGAGCCGATGTACATCCCGGGCCGCTTGCGTACGGCCGCGAGCCCTTTGAGGACTTGGATGCGGCCCGAGGTGTATTCCAGATCCTGCGATGCGGTGGGTTTTTCGACCATCGAGAACTCGGGGGTTCAGGGAGGGTGGTTCAGTGGGCGAACCGTCCAAAGACACTGAAATTTAGCGCAATTCGGGCAATTTTTCCATTCCCCACACCACCCCTCAGCCGTCCTGGACGTCCCCTGCGGAGGACCCGCCCTCGGAGAGGGTGAAAACGATCCGCTCGACCCTCCCGGAGTCCCGATCTCCGTTGAGCCGCCGCAGGATGTCGTGACGCATGAAGTTCAGCTCGTTCATCCAGGCGCTGGAATCCACCTTCACGAAGAGAACTCCGCGTGAAACCGTAGACGCGCGCGTGACGGAGGCGATTCGCTCCCCAACGGCCTCGGGCCACCGGACCAGGACCTCCTGGCGCTCGATCTCCTCGTCTATCCCCAGCCGAGACAAGAGCTCTCCGAGCAGGTCGCCCACGCGAGCCGGACCGCCGGAGGACCCGGATTGGGCGTCCCTGGACTCCAACTCTCGCTTCGAGGCCGACCCGAAGCCCCGCTCCGGATTCAAACCGTCACCTCTCCGTCCCGTAGGAACCATCTCGGCAGCACCTCCCTTCGTAACCGCAGGTCCGATTCCCGGGGAGCGGTGATCAAGACCTGTCCCGGGACCGAGCGCTCCAGAAGCTCGAGCACCCTCCCGGCTCGCCCTTCGTCGAGCTCCCCGAAAACGTCATCCAGGAGGAGTATCGGCTCCGTTCCCCGCCCGACCCGCACCGTGTCGGCTTCGAGGAGCCGAAGCGCGAGGGCCGCGGTTCGTCTCTCTCCTCCGGATCCGTATGCCCGAACGTCCCGGCTCCTGTGTGGGGATTCCGCGAAGAACCGGAGCTCGTCCCGCTGTGGACCCACCACCGTCGCCCCCGTGCTCCGCTCCCGGTCCGCGGTCCGGCGCAAGCTCCTCCGGAAATCCTCGGCGGCGGCCGATCGATCCGCCCACTCGGCGGTCCCGGAGATCCCGGGTGCGTAGTGGATCCGAGCGGACTCTCCACCCGAAATCTCCCGGTAGTAGCTCCTGAACGCCTGGGCCCGGTCCCGGATCCACACCGCCCTCGTCCACATCACCTGGGCACCGGGCCCGATGATCGCCTCGTCCCAGATCCGAACCTCCCGCTCCGGCCTACCCTCCCGCAATGCGGAGTTCCGCTGCGAAAGGCCGTGCCGGAATCTCTGCAAGGCGTCGAGATACCCGGAGACGTTCAGGGACAGGAGGATGTCCAGATACCGACGTCGCTCGGCAGGGCCGTCGCTCACGAGGCGGACGTCGTCCGGAGTGAAGAGCACGGACCCGACCGAGCCTATGGCGTCCGCGAGGCGCTCCACGGGTTGGCCGCCCAACGTCACCCTCTTGGACCCCCCGTCCCTGCGAAAGACGACCGCGACCGAGTCCTTCGCGGCCTCTCCGTGATCGTGCGTCCCTTCCTCCTCGCCTCCAGTCGGCGTCTCCGGAGCGAGATCGGCGGACACCCGAAACCCTTCCTCCCCGAAGCGGACGAGCTGCCGGTCCGGTACGCCCCGGAAGGACCGGAAGATCTCCAGATAGTGGATCGCCTCGAGGAGATTCGTCTTTCCCTGTGCGTTCGCGCCCAGGATCGCGACACCCTCGAGAGGCACCGCCATCGTGGCATCGCGGAGGTTTCGGAACCCCACCACGCCGAGACGGCTCAGACGCACGAGGCCTCCGGAATCACCTCCCCTCGAACTCTGGCGGGCGCTTTTCCTGGAATGCCGACACCCCCTCGCGCATGTCTTCGCTCCCGCTCAGTAGGGTGAAGAGCGTCCTTTCGAGCCTCAAGCCCTCGGAGGTGGCGACGTCCTGCGCATGAAGGACCGACTCGATCGCCCTCCGTACCGCGAGCGGCCCGTTCTCCAGGATCCGCGAAAGGAGCCGTCGCCCCTCCTCCAGGACCTCTCCGGAGGGAACAGCCCGGTTTGCCAGCCCGATCTCCGCGGCTCGCCTCCCGTCCACCGGCTCCCCCGTGAGGATCAGCTCGAGCGCTCGCCCCAGCCCCACGAGACGGGAGAGCCGCACGGTCCCCCCGAACCCCGGAAGGAGTCCGAGTCCCACCTCCGGGAGCCCGAAGCGAGCGTCGTCGGCCGCCACCCGGAGATGACATGCGAGGGCCAGCTCGCATCCCCCTCCGAGCGCGTATCCGCGTACGGCCGCCACCACCGGCCCGGGAAACCGTTCGATGCGCGCGAAAAGCTCCTGACCTTCGCGACTGATCTGCTCCGCTTCCGCGGGGGAAGCCTCGGCCAGCTCGGTCAGATCGGCTCCGGCGGCGAAGGCGCGCTCCCCCGCCCCCGTCACCAGAACTCCTCTCACGGCCGAATCCGCCTCGAGGCTCTGGAAAGCCGCATCCAGCTCTCGGAGGAGCCCCCGGTCGATTGCGTTGAGACGCTCGGGACGGTTGATGGTCAGGATCGCGATCCCTTCGGAACGGTCCAGGCCAAGGGAGTCGGATGCAGGCATTCGCACTCCAGCGGAGGGAGACGGCGGCGGCTCACTCGAGCCCACCGGGAAACTACCGGGCCCGGGTGCCCCAGGCCAGACGGCCATGGCCGCGCCCATGCGACTCCCTTACCTTGAAAAACACGTTCCCGAGCGCGGCCCCAACCACGGTGTCGCCCGGGGGTTCCAGAGGCTTTCGTCCTCGTCCGAGGTTCTCAACTGCAAGGAGCGCGTTCCAGCATGGCTCGATCCCTGAACAAGGTGACGCTCATCGGAAATCTCGGGGCAGACCCGGAGATCCGGACGACCCCATCGGGCACGAAGCTCGCGAAGGTGAGCCTCGCCACGAATCGGAGCTTCCAGGACCGGAGCGGCGAGCGCCAGGAGCGCACCGAGTGGCACCGGGTGACCTTCTTCGGGAAGCTTTCGGACATTGTCGAGCAGTACGTGAAGAAGGGAGACCGCCTCTACGTGGAGGGCCGCATCGAGTACTCGCAGAGCGAGGACCCACAGGGAAACGTCCGGTACTTCACGGATATTGTCGGGCATGAGCTGATCATGCTCGGTTCCGGCGGCGGCCCCGGGATGGGCGCCGACCCGATGGAAGGGGGCGGATTCGCGAGCGGGGGAGGCGGAGGCCGTGGAGGCCAGGACTCCGGTCCCGACCTGAGCGAGCCGGACGACGACCTCCCCTTCTGAACCCGGGGAGCCGCGGCCGACCTCAGTTCGGAGCCGGGTGCCTACCTTCGCGCAGGACTGGAGCGCCTTGAGGTGTGCGATTCGATGCGCTTCAGCGCATCCGGTCGCTCGAGGCGAGCAGACTAGGCACCCGGTCCGCCTCGACGGGCTCGGAGAAGAGATAACCCTGGGCAAAGCGACAGGAGATCTCTCTGAGATACGCCTCCTGCGGAGAGGTCTCGACTCCGGCCGCCACAACCTGGACTCCCAGGCGCTCGCCCAACTCGAGGATGGCACGGATCGGAGCCGCTTCCGCGTCGTTGACTACGCCATCAACCGGAAGGCCCGCAATCAACTCCCGGTCGATCTTCCAGAGATCGACCGGGATCTGTTCCAGGTAGTCGAGCGCCGGGCGCCGACCTCCGAATCCGTCCACACCGATCCGGATCCCCAATTCTCGAAGGGGCCGGAGCACACTCTCCACCTCGGCCGCATTTCGAGCGAAGAAGTCTTCCGGAATTTCCACCCGAAGCCGGCTTCCCTCCACCTCTTCGTCCTCCAGGCTTTCACGAAGCCAGGAGGGTAGCCGCGGGTCGAGGAGCTGCCCCGGGGAGAGGTTGACCCCGAGGATCACATGGGGATCGGAGGAGCGTCGGGCGTCCTCCCAGCGGGCGAGCTCCCTGACGGCCTCCCGGATCACCCACCGGCCGATCGGAAGGATCAGGTCCAGATCCTCAGCATCCGAGAGGAACTCGATTGCGGGCAGAAGCCCGTGCTCGGGGTGATCCCATCGTAGGAGCGCTTCGAAATCCGTAATCCGGCCGGAGGCCAGGTCCATAACGGGCTGATAGAGAAGTCGGAACCGACCCTGATCGAGCGACCGCTGCAGCTCCAAACGGACCTCTCCGCGTTCCCGCCTCAGAAGATCTCCGCCCTGGGGAGCGACGGTCGGGCCGATTCCAGCCGCATCGCCCTCCCAGAGCCCCAGGAGCTCACGCTCGAAGCGATCCGGATCCTCCTCGTAGGCGAGGGACCAGGTAGCGAAATCCGGCAGGGAGATCGAACTCGACAGCCGCTGCGTGGCCAATCGCACCACAGCATCGTAAGAGAGCGAGGCCTCCTCCCTTCTCCCGAGCTCGCGCGCGGCGTCCTGGGCGAGGAGGTACATCTCGTCGGCGGTAAGTCGCAACAGCACGTCGGCAATACGCGCCGAGCAGTAGTCGAGGTACTTTCCCCTCAGGAGGTCGGGCCTATCGGGATCGGCCTCATCCTGCGAGGCGGGGCCTGCCGAACGGGTCAAAGTCCCCTCCGCGGCGCAGTCACCTGCGTGCTCCCATTCGCCGACGCCGTCCTGCCGACCAGCTCACGGGAAACGTCTATTCCTGAAGCTCTCGCCGGGAATGGGCCCCGTCAAGAAACGGGGAGGGGAATCAGAGCGGAGAGGGGCCCCCCTCGGCGAACCGGGGGTCGCGCTCACCCCCTGCCCGGAGCTGCCGGTAGATCGACCGGCGGGTCAGGCCGTAGAGCACGACCCGACTGAGAAACTCGGGATCCGATTCCTGCACCTCCTGAACCTGCTCTGCGACGTCTGTGGGAAGCCGAACATTCAACTGGATCGAGCAGGTTTCTGACATGATCCTCATCGCTGCCGGGGAAAGGAAAAGGCTTCGAATTCTGTCGTCCGTCGATCCGACCGTCGGGATGGAGGGGGATCACCATCGCGCCGCCATCGGATCCGCCGGGACTGACGATCATAGGAGGGGATTTTTCCGAGCGCAAGGGATTTCTGTAACTTCTTGTTACAGAAAGAGAAATACTTAAGACGTGTCACCACAACGAGTTACGACCATAGCCGTTTTTGTACTTCAATTGTTCCCGGAGGCCCCCGCAGTTGTTGTTTTTCAGGGTTTTTCTTCAGATTTCCTAGCGAGAGCAAGGGTTGTGAGAGGACATCTCCTCCGAAACTGGCCTCCTCCCACCACACGCTTTTCTGGAAAAAGCGGAAAGTGTTCCCAAGGGGGCACCGCTACCCGTCGACCGAACGCCTGGGGGCGGGCGGGAGAGGACTCCACGGGCCAGCTCACTCCCTCGGGCTCCTGCCCCGTCAGTGGACCTCACGCAGACCCGAAGGCGCCTTCTCCACGCTCGTGACTCGCTCCAGGCGGTCCGCCCCATCCCGCGACCGAAGGGTCCGGAGGGAGTCCCGAGCGCCGAAGACGCCCGACATCCGTCGCAGAGTCCGAGAGCGCTCGGGTTCGAACCGCTCCAGGAGCCTGGCGAGCCCGCTCCTCAGACGAGTCATGAGCCGCCGAAGCTCCGGAAGGTTCCTGGGCATCGGAAACTCCACCCGGTAACTCAGGATGCCGACCGGGTCCGCGACGGTGCTGCGCAGGAGCGCTCGCCCCGGGAATGCCTCGAGAAGGCCGGCCTCGAGCTCTGGGGATCTCGGGGACTTGCCCGTCCGCAGGACGAGATTGGCGGCGTCGTAGTCCAGGTGCGCTCTTGCCACCCCACCCGCCGGCAAGAGGAGGCGAACCCCGGTGCCCTCGTGCAAATCCAGGTCGAACGCGATGTCCCTGAACCCGATGCGAAGCATGACCGGCCGCGTGAGCGGACCGAATCCTACGTCCGCCAGGGCCCGAAGCGCCGTCCCGAACGTATGGGCGCGGGCGGCCTCCAGGTCCTTCGAGTCCGCATCCGTGGATACCCTTCGAAGGCTCCTGAGACCGGAGGGATAGAGCCAACCGAGCACCGGGACCGGGCCCGTCAGGTCTGCGACCCGGAGTTGGGCGCTGCCGAGGTCGATGAGTTCGGCCCGGGCGACGTCGCTCCCGTCGATCACGACCCCGAGCCCGATGTCGTGCAGCCACCCTCCCGGGGGGGATCGATCATTGCGATCCCTGTAGGCGACCATGGCACGGGTCAGTGGGATCTCGAAGGTTCCAGTGAGCGGCGATCCAGTCGCCCGGCCGGTATGGTCACCGAGTTGAACCGCCATGGACATGTCTTCCGGAGCGTTGCGGGAGGGGCAATTCCGACGAGGGGTCCCCAGAATAACGAGTGTTTTCCGCCGCCCGCAAGCGCACCCGCATGCGGAGATGCTCGCACGGCAATTCGGGAGGGCGGGCCGCGCCACCGAGGTTGCTCACCACCCAGTCAACCGACATCTTCTCCCTTGCCGCTCGGGTCCGGTAAACACGGGAGATTCCCATCTCCCGACCGTGCCCAGACACCCGCCACCGCTCAGCCGGAGGGCTCGTGCAATCCGACCGACTCCGACGCCGCTCAGTGGGCTTCATCGAGAGGGACGGAGTGAACTGGTCCTGCTTTCTCGTGACCTACCGGGGAAATTCCGGCCGGTGGCGCGGGTACTTCTCCTTCCGCCCGGGAGACGGAGACGCGGAAGAGGACGAGATTCGTACCGCCGAGATCTTCGTGGAGGACTCCGAGGATCAGATCGACCGGAAGGCTCGTGGACTCGGTCGCCCGCTCCTTTCGGGACTCCTCTCGTCGGCGCTCCACACCAGGGGATTGACCGAGGGAGATCCCCCGCAGCTTCGCAAATGGTTCCGAGCCCTGCTCAAGAAGAACTCCCGGCGCCTGGCGGGAGAATGGGAAGAGGACGGAAGTGCCGCCAGCGATCGGAGCCTCTCGGAGCTCCAGTCGATCTACGCATCCTATCGCCTGGACCAGGTGGCACATCTGATCACCCTGGTTCGCCCCGAGGACTTCTCCGAGGCCGTGGACCGGATGCTCGAGGGTCGAAGCTTCGACTTCGGAGCGAAAGACCAGCTCCAGTTCGCGATGATGGTGGTAGAGTTCATCGAACACCGCCTTCCCCTTCCCCCCTTCGAGGTGTGGGTCGAAGACTACTTGTCAGACCCCGAAGCCTACCGGCTCTACACCCACACCTTGCACCGCTCCGGCCGACTTCCCTGAAGCGATTTGCTGAGCTTGATTTTCATCGCCGGAGCCGACAGGTGGGATCCGGACCCACGAACCATTGAGCCGCAATGGGGTTAGTGATAGCTTGAAGGTCTTGTATCGGGCACTTGTCCGATCTCGTCAGTCCAGTTCAGCCGAGGAGAGTGAGTTTCTTGGAAGTCATCGTGCAGGATGGTGAGAACCTCGAGAGGGCGCTCCGCAAGTTCAAGCGCAAGGTGCAGCGATCCGGGCTCTATTCGGAGCTTCGCAAGAGGCGCTTCTACGAGAAGCCGAGCGCCCAGAGGAAGAGGAAGCGGGAGGCGGCCATTCGACGTGAGCGACGGCGCCAGCGCAGGGACGGCCAGCCCCGCCGCTGACCCCCCCTGCCCGGAGGCCTCGCGGCCCCAACACGCAGGTCCAGGAGCGGTCGCCTCGAATGGATTCGGGGCGACCGCTTTCGGTTACAGAGTAAGCGGCACCGGCTCGTCGCCGGCGTAGTCGTAGAAGCCTTTGCCCGATTTCCGCCCGTACCGCCCCATCGCCACCATCCGCTTCAGGAGCGGAGGTGGGGCATACCTCACCTCGCGATACTCCTCGTACATGATCTCGGAGATGCGGTGGAAGGTGTCGATCCCGACGAAGTCGCAGAGGGTCAGCGGCCCCATCGGATGACCCAGCCCGAGAACCATTGCGGTATCGATCTCCGCAATCGTCGCGGTGCCGCGCTCCACCTGGCGAATTGCGTCCAGCACGAAGGGCACGAGGAGGAGGTTCACCAGAAAGCCGGAGGCGTCCGGGCTGGTGACAGGTTCCTTGCCCAGGGCGCGTGCGAACTCCAGAACGGTCGCGTACGTTTCGTCCGAGGTTTCGATCGTCCGCACGAGTTCGACCAGCTTCATGACCGGCACGGGGTTGAAGAAATGCAAACCCATCACCCGGTCGGGGCGGCCTACCCCGGAGGCCAGCTCGGTCACCGGCAGCGATGAGGTATTCGTAGCGAGGATCGTATGCCCCGGTGCAAGCCGGTCCAGCGTGCTGAAGACCTCGTTCTTGGCCGCAAGGTCCTCCACGATCGCCTCGATCACGAGATCCCGGTCCGCCAGATCCTCGAGGCGAGTCGTGTAGCGGATTCTTTCCTCCGAGCGGGCCCGCTCCTCCGGGGTGATCTTCTCGCGCTCCACGGCTCGTTCCAGTGACGCGGAGATCCTGTCGCGTCCCTGTTCGACCGCTCGTTCGTCCACCTCCCGGACCAGCACGTCGTACCCCGCCCGCGCGGCGACCTCGGAGATGCCGCTGCCCATCAGGCCGCACCCCACGACACCGACAGTCTCGATCTTCATCCTAGGCTCCTCCAGGGCTGCTGAAAGAAGACCCCTTGCACCTACTCGCCCTCGACCTCGATGACGAGCGCCCCACCCTGCCCGCCCCCGATGCACGCGCTGGCGAGTCCGTAGCGCCCTCCGCGCCTTGCCAGCTCGTGCAGCAGGTGAATCGTGAGCCGGGCGCCCGACGCGGCGAGCGGATGGGTGAGCGCGATCGCTCCCCCATTCACATTCGTCCTATCCGGATCGAGTCCGAGCTCCTGTTCCACGGCCTTGCATTGCGCGGCGAAGGCTTCGTTCACTTCGATGAGATCCATCTGGCTCAGCTTCAGCCCGGCGCGCTCTAGCGCCCTGCGTGCCGCCGGCGCAGGCCCGATCCCCATCACGCTCGGCTCGACACCCACATAGGCCCATGTCACCAGACGGCCCAACGGCCGCAGCCCGCGCTCCAGCGCCCACTGTCGAGACGCGAGAACGACCGAAGCCGCACCATCGCCGATCCCCGAAGCGCTCCCCGCCGTGACGAGTCCGTTCTCCTTGAACAGCGGAGGGAGCCGCGAGAGGCTCTCGAGCGTCGTGTCGGGTCGAGGGTGCTCGTCCGCCTCGAACAGGGTCTCGCCCTTCCGGGTCCGGACCTTGACCCCCGCGAGCTCGGCGCCGAAGCGCCCTTCGTCCTGGGCCTTTCGCACCCGATCCTGGCTTCGGAGAGCCACCGCGTCGGATTCCTCCCGGGTGATCCCCTGTCGGGCACCCAGCTCCTCCGCGGTCTCGGCCATGGTGAGACCGCACTGGGTGTCCCTGAGCGCCTCCCAGAGGGAGTCCTCGAAGAAGCCGCCTGCCTCGCCGAGTCGCAGTCGTCCCCACCGGGCGCCCCGCACCACATGGGGCGCCTGGCTCATCGACTCGGTTCCCCCGCACAGGACCACCTCGGCGTCGCCCAGGAGGATCTCCTGAGCCCCCTGCGAGATTGCCTGGAAGCCCGATCCGCACAGACGATTCACCGTCACGGCCGGCACCTCCTGCGGCACCCCGACACGCAGTCCCACGTGCCTGGCGAGGTAGATGGCATCGGCCGAGGTCTGAAGCGTGTTGCCGTAGATCACATGATCCACGACCTCCGGGTCGATGTCCGCACTCCGCAGCGCGGCCTCCGCAGACGCCTCGGCGAGATCTGTGGCGGACCAATCCTTGAGCGCGCCCCCGAAGGTCCCGAAAGGCGTCCGCTTCCCGGAAAGAAAGACCACCTCCCGTTCCGGATCGATCTGTCCCATGGTGCCTCCTCAGACGAACTCTTCTTCCGGTTCCTCTTTCAGGTACTGGAGGAACGGCTGTTTATGGTTGGCTTTCCTGTACGCCTCATCCGGTTCGATCACCCCCGACATCAGAAGCTCGAGGATGTGCTGATCCAGGAGCTGCATCCCTTCCTTCCTTCCCGTCTGGATGATCGACGGGACCTGGTGGATCTTGTTCTCCCGGATCAGATTCGCGATAGCGGAGGTCCCGACCATGATCTCCATCGCCGCCACCCGCCCCTTCCCTCCCTTCTTCCGCAGCAGGACCTGCGAGACTACCCCCTTGAGCGACTCCGCGAGCATCGAGCGGATCTGCTCCTGCTGGTCTGCGGAAAAGACGTCGATGATGCGGTCGACGGTCTTGGGGGCAGAGTTCGTGTGCAAGGTGCCGAAAACGAGGTGACCCGTCTCCGCGGCGGTCATTCCGAGCTCGATCGTATCCCGGTCCCTCATTTCCCCCACCAGAATCACATCGGGATCCTCGCGCAACGCGGCTCGAAGCGCCGCCGCGAAGGACCGCGTGTTCGTCCCGACCTCTCGCTGGTTGACCAGGCATCCCTTGTTGGGGTGAGTGAACTCGATCGGATCCTCGATGGTGAGGATGTGATCCTTCCGGGTCTCATTGATCAGGTCCACGAGCGCCGCGAGGGTCGTGGACTTGCCCGACCCCGTCGGGCCGGTCACGAGCACGAGGCCCTTCGTGAGCATTCCGAAGCGTCGCACCACATCGGGCAGATTCAGATCGTCTGCGGTGAGAATGTCCGAGGGGATCGTCCGGAATACGGCGCCCATCCCCTTCCTCTGCCAGAAGACGTTCACCCGAAAGCGGGCCACGCCCTCGATCTCGTAGGCGAAGTCCAGGTCCTTCTCGTCGAGGAATCGCATCCGCAACTCCTCTTCCATGATCTCGTAGACGAGCGTCTCCATGTCCTTCGGAGTGAGCTCACGAAAGGGGAATGGGCGGATCTCGCCATGGAGGCGCATCAGCGGCGGCGCACCCGTGGTGAGATGGAGGTCCGATCCCTCCTTCTCAGCGAGCGCGGTCAGGAACTGGTCGATCTGGGCCATCGTTCGGTCGCGTCCTCGGGAAGTGCGGGGATCTGTGCACTCATTGGGTGCGCACGGCACGCGGGGGTCCTCCCCATCGTCAGCCCTTCACGGGGAGGAGGGACCAGTCGGTGCGGCCACCTGCGTCGCGGCGCACCTGAAGGCTCCAACGACACCCGGCCCTGGCAAGCCTCTCGAGCTCCTCATCCGACCGGCACGGCACGAAGATCGTGGGCGCTACGGCGTGCGCGGACGGCAACCCGTCCTGGTCGGACAGAGGGAGGTTGATGGTCGCCGCGTCGAAGCGAAAGGCCTCAAGGTCACGAAAAGTGTCTCTGCGTCCCTCGGGATCGTCGGGCACCGGAATCGCGAAGACGTCAGAGCTGTTCCCAGCCGTAGGGTAGAGGTGCACGGCACGTCTGGACGATTCAAGGAGGAGCGCGGGAAGGTGGGGGAGCAGCTCGTCCAGGAGCTCCTCCGGCACGACGGACACTCCGAAGCAAACCGGTCCGGAGTCGGCCAGGAGGCGTACTTCCGACGTCACTTCCGCGGGAGGAGCCGTATGTCGCTCGATCGGTCGACTGGATCTCGGCGCCGGACGCAGCAGGTATTCGACCGAGGCTGCCCCGCCATCTGCGGACTGTCTCGCCAGATACCGTACCTCGACAGGGACTGCATGCCCGGCCGGGTCGAGAGTGGCTGACCAACGTCCGGTGCTCCCGCTCACCCGCTCGGACGGTGGGGGCGCGAGGAGCTCGTCGAGCGCCTGCGACCACTCCCGGTTGAGCTGGTGACTGCGGCGCTCCCCATCAACCTCGTACCAGCCGATGGCGCGGTGCCCCCTCACCGACACACCGAACCGGGGAGCCCTTCCGTCGAAGCACTCGTCGAGCCACTCGCCCACGGGAACCGGACGCTCTACGACCGGAGGGTCTTCCTCGCCCAATCGCTGGTACACCTCTCGAATGAGCTGGCGAACCTTCTCACCCGAGGCGAGAGCGAGCTCGACCTCCAACCCTGTCCGGTCCCGGAGCGCCTCCACGATCTCCGGGTTCGTCGGTGAATCGGCGACGACCGTCAATACGCGCTCCGAGCGGAGGATGGGAAGTGCGAGGTTTGCAAGCGCCCAATCCGCGGTCACGAGCGCCGCAGCCTCCAGGTCGACCGCTTCCGCATCGGGAAACACGTAGGGGAGATCAAACTGCGCGGCCAGGCTCCAGTCCACCTCGTTCTCCGTCACGAGATCGAGGGCCAGGAGAGCCTCGCCGAAGTACCCACCATGCCGGCGCTGGTGCTCCAGGGCCCGCTCCACGTCGTCCTCGGTCAGGCGACCGACGTCGAGCAGGATCTGGCCGATGGTTCTTCGCTCTGTCATGACAACGCCTCCGTGCTCGACCACCTCGCTGAGGATGGACTGTCCTCCCCGGCAACCCCGTCCGCTCGCGGCCTCACGGCTTGGTGAGTCGGATCACACCGTCGACCGGAGGGCCATTTCCCTCCACGCGAAACGGATAGGCGCCCGACGGCGCTCCCTCGAAGGAGAGCACGACACGGGCGCCCCGTTCGACGAGCGGGGGAAAGCCGTCCTGCGAGGTCTCCCGCAAGAAGCTCAGCTGCTCGGCGGAGAGCTCATCCTCGAGAAAACCCAGGAGATGCACTTGCCGATCCAGGACGACGAACTGGACGACATCCCCGGGCCGCGCCTCCACCGTGGTCGGAATCACACGAACGTCGTCCCCCCGCCCACTCAGATCCACCCGGTGGATCGGCACGTGATCGGGAATCCCGAGCTCTTCCCGGAGCTCGGGATCCGACGGAGGCGGAAACTCCACGCCGCACGCGAAGGTCACCCACAGGACCGCCGCCCAGGAGACGGTCCGGGTCGTCCCCCGCGCAGGCCACCTTCCCCATCCGCCCTCAGTCGGTCGCCGCGGTTCCACAGGACACGCAGTACCGCCAGCTCCGTTCCAGGACCTCCCCGCACTTGCTGCAGGGAATCACGAATACGTTCGTGCCGCAGAAGGGACAGAACCTGAGCGTCTCCCTTCCGGGCAGACCCTCTCCGCACTCCGGACAATCCTTCGGCGCTCGCTCATCGTCGGACGGGCTTTCGCCCCTGGCCCGGCTCCTCGCCGTCATCGTCTCCGCCGATCCAGAACCGCTTCGGGGCAACTCCTTCGGAGCCGGGGCCACGGCCTGACCCGGTGCCGCCCCTCCCTTCTCCGCCGGGGAAACGGATCGCCCTCCGGGCCTGGACCGGTCCGAGGTGCCCTCCGCCGAACGGGATCCGGCACCGGAGGCGTCGCCACGAGGCGATTCGCCGTCCGCATCCTCCTTCGAGGCGGTCGGAGAGGGGGGACGGTCGAGATCGGTCGGGACCCGACTCGAATCGATCTTCACCTCTACGGCGGCGAACTCGCGGTACAACCCGGTGTTCGGATTCGGATACTGGAGCTCCCTCCGGATCCGCTCCCGTGCCGCGTCCGACTCGAGGTTCAGGAATCCCCCTTCTCCCGCGAGGAGCCGCAGGAGAGCGTCCTCGTAGTCTCCGTTGATCTCGACTCCGATCCGATCGCGGTGGGTTCGGTACGGCACGAGTGACTGGTAGATCTCCGCGACGGTGAAGCTCTCACGGAGGTACCGGGGAGATTTCGAGCGGATCTCCTCGACGAGCACGCGGAAGAAACGCTCGATCAACTTGGAATTCACTGACATGGGTGAGCTGAGCCCTTCTGAGAAGCGTTCGACTGCACGACCCGGGCGCTCGGGTCGGTCCTGCTCACGGGGAAGGGTCCTCCCCTTCCGCCCGAACATCGATGAGTCGGAGGAGTCCCACGGCCCCGGCGCCCCTGAGGAACCCCTCCGGGTCCGTGGAGGGCACCTCCACTCCGTATTGCTCGTGCCAGCGCTCCGCCATCCGGCTCATGAAGACGAACATGGGCTCGTGCGAAAACCCGGCCTCCTCGCGAAGCTGGCGGACCACCGCGTACCAACCACCTCGAAGCACCCGGCCTCCCGGAAGGCGCACCTGGATCAACTCCGGGCCGTCCCCTTCTCCGAAGAGCTCGAGCTGACGGTGGTCGCGAAGGCGATCCGGAGCCTCCCCGCTGAATCGCGCCTCCACTTCGGCAAGCAACTCTTCGACGGGGTCGTTGTCATAGGCCTCGAGCTCCGCCAGGCGGCGGCGCCAGGGTTCGAGGGAGGGATCGCCTTCTCCACCCTTATCTCCCTCTCTCAGCTCCAGGACCCTCCACACGGCCAGCGAGTCCCAGTGCTCCGCCGGAGGAACCCTCTCGAATTCTCGAAGCGCCCCCGCCCAGTTCCTCCGGTCGTAGAGGATGTGGCCGAGGTAGATCCGGGCCTCGTGAAGATCGGGATCCTGCCGCAGGGCCCGCCGAAGCTGACGACAGGCGTCCACGGCGTCCCCCAGACGATGCAGGGTGTATCCCACACACGCTACCGCATCGGCGCAGTCCGGCCGCGTCGCCGCGAGCCGGGTGAACACTTCCCTGGCCTCCGCGAACAGCTCCTCCCGGTATAGCGCTCGACCGATGGTCAGCATGAGCTCGATGTCATCCTGGTAGCCCAGAGCCTCGACCTCGCGGAAAAGCCTCAGGCCTTCCTCGCGTCGACCCAGCCTGAGGAGCACCTCTCCCATCCCGACCATCGCGTCCTCGTGCTCGGCATCGAGCACGAGGGCCCGCTCGAAGGCGGACCGGGCCCAGGCAAACTCTTCGCGGGCGAGCCGAGCATACCCCAGGCCCACGTAGAGGTCCACCGCGTTCGGATACAGAGCGAGGCCCTCTTTCAACGCTTCGAGGGCCCCGTCGAAGTCACCCTGATTGTAGAGATGGTGAGCTCGCTCGTCATACTCCTCGGAGCTCCAGAAGCGATCTGGCATACGGGGCGTCTCCGTGGGCGAAAGTGGAGGCGAGGGTCCCGAGGCCCCTCCAGGCGTCGGAACCCGGCAGGAGAACACGCCGGAATCTAATCCGGTGAGCGGGCCCGGGCCACCCCAGGTCGGGGAGGATCGTCAACCCCGATACGACGGAAGCCTCGACCGACCCCTGGGCTCCCTTGGGAGACCCTACCCGGGTCGGGCGAGGCTTCGGGAACGTCCAGCTCCGAGATCAGCCGGCCGCGCTCTCGTCTGCACCGGCGGACACGGTCTCGCCGCGCTCTTCATCCTCGGGTTCTTCGCTCGACTCGGCCGCATCCCGTCCGTGGGGAATCGCCGGCCGGCAGAATCGAATGCCGAGGGTATAGAGTTCCCGGAGGTCGGAGTCGGCCAGGTCCGGATACCGCTCGGCCAGGTACTCCATGGTCTCCTCCATCCACTGCTCCTGGTCATCCTCGGCCGCCTTCAACACGCCGCATCGGTTGATGTGGCTGAACAACTCGTCGCGCGCACGGTCCTTCAGTTTGCCCTTGTCGGTCATACGCCCTCCTTTCTGGTACGTTTCGTCATGAATTCGTAGGTGAAAAACAGAGTCCACGGCAATTCGGGGCCCCGAGCGACGGCTCGATTGCCTGGATCCCCCAACTGCTCGGATGAAATTTCTGTCGATAGCTTTCTAACCTAACCCATATCCTCAGGCGGATGCAAACTATGGAGACCACCAAAACGCCGCCGGGACCGACCCTCGACCCGATCGAGATCGAGGTGTTTCGCCACCTGTTCACGGCACTCGCGGAAGAGATGGGCGCGGCCCTTCGCAGGGCTGCCTTCTCCCCGAACATCAAGGAGCGGAGGGACTACTCGTGCGCGCTCTTCTCGCCGGACGGAACGGCGGTGGCACAGGGGGATCATATGCCCGTTCATCTGGGCGCCATGCCGATGAGCGTGTCGGCCACCCTCGCCGACCTGGGGCCCCTGCGCCAAGGAGACGTCGCGATCCTAAACGATCCGTTCCACGGGGGAACGCACCTTCCTGACGTCACCCTCGTCTCTCCGGTATTCACCTCCGACGGCACAACTCTCCTGGGATACGTCTCGGCCCGAGCCCACCATGCGGACGTCGGCGGAATGGCTCCCGGATCCATGCCGTTGGCCGAGGAGATCTTCCAGGAAGGACTCCGCATCCCACCGCTTCTCCTGCTCCGTGAAGGGGAGCGAGTCGAAGAGGTGTGGAAGCTCGTTCTGGCGAACGTGCGCACGCCGCAGGAGCGAAAGGGCGACCTGGACGCACAGTTGGGAGCACTCCACACCGGCGCGGTCCGCCTGCGCGAGATTGCCGAGCGCAAGGGAGGGGAGCGGACCCTCGAAGCGCAGGCGGCGCTCGTCGCCTACGCCGACCGGCTGTTCCGGGCAGGGCTGTCCCGCATCCCCCTGGGTGAGTGGTCCGCCGAAGATCACCTGGAAGGAGATGGGTTCAGCGACGACCCCATTCCCATTCGTGTGACGGTCCGAGCCGAGGAAGAGCGGCTCGTGATCGATTTCTCCGGAACGGGCGCGCAGACGCGGGGAGGGGTGAACGCGGTCTCGGCGATTACGTCCTCGGCCATCCGCTACGTCTTGCGATGCCTGGTGGAGGATCTCCTGGAACTCTCGCTTCCGGCGGGAGGAGGATCCATGGAGTCGGTGGAGTTGTCGCTCCCGGAGGGAAGTGTGGTGAACGCCCGCCCTCCCGCAGCCGTCGCGGCAGGGAACGTGGAAACGAGTCAGAGAATCACCGACGTCCTGCTACGAGCCCTCGGACGAGCCTTGCCCGAACGAATGCCGGCGCTTTCCCAGGGAACGATGAACAACGTGACGGCCGGAGGGGTCGATCCGCGCACGAATCGACCTTTCGCTTACTACGAGACCGTGGGCGGGGGCATGGGCGGGGGCCCGAAGGGCGGCGGCTTGTCGGGGGTCCACAGTCACATGTCCAATACGATGAACACCCCGATCGAGGCCCTCGAGCACGCCTATCCTTTCCGCGTCGTTCGCTACGCGATCCGGAGAGGATCGGGAGGAGCGGGACTCCACCCGGGTGGGGACGGCCTGAGGAGGGATCTGGAGTTCCTCGCCCCGGCTCGGGTGACCATCCTCTCGGAGAGGCGGAAAGCCGGGCCCGAGGGACAGGGTGAAGGTCACCCCGGAGCCCCCGGGGAGAACGCCCTCATCCGGGCCGGACAGGAGACCCGACTCCCCGGGAAGGTTACCTTTGACGCCCTACCGGAGGACGTCCTGAGCATCCGGTCCCCTGGCGGGGGAGGATGGGGCAGACCTCCGGCCTTGTGAACCGAAAGCAGGATCACCACAACACGATGCACGTACAGCTCACCCTCGTCTGCGACGACGCCCGCATGCGCCCGGACGGGAAGATGGACGTCCATGGCGTCTTCAACGATCTCTCGGCGCCCGGGTTCCCGGCCAGACAGGCCCGAATGGTCCTCGTCACCACGATCGAGTGGGGCCGGGAGGATGAAGGGAGGATTCAGTTCCGGGTGGACCTCATCACGCCCAACGGCCGTCCCTCCCTCTCGGTTGACGGGCACACGGACGTCGAAAAGTGGACCTCCCGACGCACTCCTCCCCCAAGGACGCGATTGATCCTCCCCCTGGAGGACGTCGTCTTTCCGGAACCGGGGAGGTACCAGTTCCAGATTCGGATCAAGGGAAAGAAGCTGCGAGGCCCCTCCCTCTTCCTGATGGAGGCACCCGACGATCAGGAAGCGCCACGGGAGCTCCCCTGAGCCCGGGGAGCCGCCGACCGAACCGACTCCGGCGGCTCCCCCGCGCAGCACGAACCGGGCATTCGCTCAGTGCTCGTGATGGTGCATCTCTTCGTGGTGCGGCTGATCCGGCCCCTCCACGCCATGCTCCCTGAGCATGCGGCTCATGTCGTCGCGGAGGCCGTAGGGGCCCATGCGCATCGGGCCTCCGCCCGGAAAGATCCTCACGCCCGCGGTGAGCCCGGTGAACCACCGATCCGCCGGGAAGCGCGGGTCGAGGTCGCCGGCCTGGCGCCTTGCCCGCTGCAGCGCAGCCTCGCCGAAGGGCCGGACCGCGACGGGTCCCCAGTCGGCTCGCACCTCCACCCCGGCCGAGAGGATGATCCAACGGGTCGCGCCCTCGGCCGGATCGTGGTGATCGTACCGGAAGAATCCGTCTTCCCCCGACGAGCGCGGGTATTCGGGCCGGGTGGCCCACTCTCCTCGCGCGTATCCTCTGAGCCCTCCGCGGGTCAGCGCGCCCTCTGCGAGGAGGGATTCGTATCCGTCGACGGGACCGTGATCGATGAAGCTGCGTGCGCCCTCGAGCAGGAGGTAGGCGTCCCCTGCGGAAGTGGTTCCCTCGAATCGAACGCCTCCGTGCACCAGCCAGGTCGCGTCGTCCGGGTCACCGTGCTCGACGACGCGAGCCAGGGAGACCGAGGTTTCCCACCCGTGCGCTGCGGATTCCCCATGCCCCGCGGACCCGATCGCGGAGGCGCCGGGACCCCAGGCCCGCAGCACCCGGACGGCGAAGGAGTTTCCGAACTCCCGCCAGTTGCCAACGTCCCAGGGATCTTCCGGCTCGGTGCCGTCGAAGACTCCTCCCTCGACCACCCACCGCTCTCCTCCGACCGCCGCATTCACGGTGTAGCGCTCCAGGATCTGGGCGAGATGGTGGTTCGTGGGATACTTCGCCACCGGCCGACCCATCGGATCGTCACTGCCGAACGGCACGAACCCACGTCCGGCCGAGACGGACCAGCTCAGCCCGACCGCGGACCGATGGTTCCGGCTCACCATCAGCTCGTGGAGCAGGGTGTGCGGATGGCGCGCATCCAGGAATCCTTCACCCCATCCTCCAGGGGTGAGCTCTCCATCCCGCATGGTGAACCCCTCGAAGTTCGGTGTGAACCGGACGGCCCATCGCCCGTCGTGCCTTTCCAGCTGGAGCATCGCGGCTCCCTGGCTGAGCAGCGCCTCAGAGCGTTCGAAGGGACTGTCGTCCACTCCTCGGACGATGGACGCCATCGGAAAGAGCTGCGCCATGCCAGCCAGAACCCAGCGATCTCCAACGGGGACGGTGAGCATCGCGTGCCCATGCGCCTCGCTCTCCTGCGCGTGGTTCTCGTGTGGGTCCTCGGGGTGATGGTGGTGATGGCCGTGCTCCTCGACCGCGTCCGGATGCTGTGCGAGCACACTACCAGGAAGGAGAATCCCGCCGAGAAGGACAAAGAAGACTGCCGGAGACAGGCCCAAAGGCCGTCCCTCCATATACGAGGTTCGCATGAACCACTCCTGAGGTCGTGTAGGTACGATTGCTGAAGCCGGTGGTGACCGGCGCACACATGTGACCGTGCCTCCCCGCGGAATGCCGCGAGGACAGGCGCTCAGAAGGGGTGGCGAGGAGGTGGGGGCTCGTATGCGCGCCCGGGAGAAGGAGAGGGGTGGTTGACGCGGCAAGGCGGAGCGGCATCCAGTGTCGCCCATCCCGGAAGGACGCCGGGTGGAGCCGGGACTCCCGGTGCTCCGCACCAGGCCGCTGGCGAACACGTCGGCCCGTCGCCCGAATGATGGTCATGGCCCGCGCCGGCACCGGAAGCACCGCTCGGGGGGTCGGGTCGGTGCGAGTCGACCGACTCCAAGGCTGGAGCGCCGTGCCCCCCATGCGAGGCATGGTGGTCATGGTGTTGGCGGGTGGCTTCGGATTGCTGCTCACCTGAAGCGGGATCGCTCCCCGGGACATGACAGGTCGGAGAGAATCCTGCGAGTAGAGGCGTGCTCACCAGGAGGAGGGCGGCCACCAGGCGACGAGCGAGCGAATGGGTGCTCCTCACGGCGAAGCTCTCATCCGCCCGCCCCGGTCGGACGGAGGGGAGGGGCGTGGTGGACGTCGGTGAGATGGAGGGAAAGGCTCCGAATCACCGGCATCCTCGAGTTCATCATCACCATCAGCCGCCGTTCGTCGTCCGAAAAGTAGACCTCGGCCCGCCCGCCGTCTCCGAAGAGGCCGCTCGTCTGGATGATCGGTTGGACCACGATCGTCTCGAAGGTGCCCGCCGGGACCTCGACGGCCTCCTTTCTGAGGACGTGGATCACCACCGGGTTCCCGCTCTCGCGGAAGTACAGGTTGAGAATGTAGGTCTCTCCAACCTCGAGCGGAAGCGAGCGCACGTAGTAGATGAAGGAAATGTCGTCGAGGGGGAGGTCGGTCGGAAGGTCCCCGTTTTCGGAAACGTCGACGCGCTCGTAGCGTCGGTCCTCCGGATAGAACTCGAAGTGCCTGAACCGGCGCGTGCGGATCTCGTTCTGATCCTGGATGAACCGACGACTTGCCAGAGTCCGGACGTCGAGCCACGACTGGTAGAGGTTGTTCACCCTGAGACCCAACCGCCCCCCTTCGACCCCCATGGAGAGATGGTAGGTAGCATGCCCTCGAACAGCCTCGATTCCGTGCACCTCCATGTGCCCCACACCAACGCTGAACGCTCCCATCTTCACCTGATACTCTGCGCGCTCGCCGGGCCCGAAGGGCACGGAACGGATCTCGGGCACCTCACCGGTCGCGAGTGTCATGGAAGCGTCCGTGTCTTGAGACTCCGCCTGGAGCGGGAGCAGGCCCACGCCAGTCGCGACCCCTGCAACGACGAGCGCTCGCGTCCCCAGTCGTATCATCTCCCGGGGGCCGCGGGCCACGAGGTACGCCGAAGCGGAAGGAGCGCTCGCAGAGTGGAGAGCGACCGGAACCGTGAGCCCCGAGGTCGGGGAATCGATCGAACCTGGAAGGGAACCTCCTCGATCCGTCGCGCATGGGGCACCGCTCGCGCGAGCAATCCGAGATTGGCCGCCCATCCGGGCCCACGGAGGAGAGCCTCGCCTTCGTCGAGCTCACGGAGGGCCTTGAGGACCACGACGACCCGGTAGGCTCGGAAGCCGGAAAGTGGATCCGCAACGGGAGCAGACCGGTGGGCCCTCCCAAGCAAGCGAGGAGCCGCCCACCTCGCGAAGCGCACCGATCTCGACCCGGGTGGAAGTGGGGTCTCAGGAACCCCGGCGACCAGGTCGGCCCCGCCCTCTATCGCCTTCACCATTGGCACGACAGAGGCCGGATCTTCGGTGAAGTCCGCCTGGAGTGTCACGATGACGTCCCGCTTCGGATAGGGAGCGCGCTCCGCTGCATCGCGGAGGAGCCACTCCAGCGCGGCGCCATAGCCCAACTGAATCTCCGACCTGTGGGTGCGGAGCGGAAGGAAGGGCTCGTAGCGAGCGAGAACTTCAGGCGTCCCGTCGGTGGACGCGTCGTCGAGGACCACGATCTCGTAGTCTCGACCGAATTCGGCCATCACCTTCCGCAGCTTCCACAGAAGGACGCCGAGGGTCCGCTCCTCGTTGCGAGCGGGGACGCAAAGGTAGATCAACCGGCGACTCCGGAGAGAGGATTGGCTCGGCGCCCGGCCGAGCGAGAGCTCGGCTCGGCCCCGTACCGTTCCCTGCTACCAACTCCGGCGAGGGCGGTTCCTCGTTCGACGGGGCGCCTCCTCATTCGGAAGAGGCGATTCCTCATCCGGCGGAGGCGCCTCCTCGTCCAAACGTTGTACCTCCTCCCCGGGCCGGGTCTTCCAGCGTCGATGCATCCAGAAGTACTGCTCGGGCGCGTCCCTCACCGCCGCCTCCAGAGCGCTCAGGTACCGACTGAGGAAGCGGACCGACTCTTCTCTCCCTTCGCTCGCTTCGGGGGCGGCCAGGGGCTCGAAGGTGATCCGGTAGCGGGCCAGGTGCCCTTCGAGTCGCCGGACCAGCGCGACGAATGCGGGGGCTCGCGCGCGCTTCGAAAGGAGCGCCGGCCCCCGAGCGGTGGCCGCAGGATGCCCGAAGAAGTCTACGAAGATTCCGCCCCGACTGACGTTCTGGTCAGCCGCGAGCGCCACCGCTCGGGACTCCCGCAAGGATCGCAGGATCCGCCCCGGTGCGTCCTCCCGGTAGATGACTCGCAGGCCGTGTACCTGCCTCGTGCGCTCCAGATACTCGTCGAAGAGCGGGTTGGTCTGGGCGCGCGCGACGATGTCGAGGGGCACACCGTGGGCGGCAATGGCCGATCCCCCCAACTCCCAGTTCCCGAAGTGGCCTGTCAGGATGACAGCGCCTCGACCGCTTTCCAATGCCTTGCGGACAAGCTCGAGTCCCTCCACCTGGCAGCGTCCTATCAACGCGTCCCGGTCCATCGAGGGAAGGCGGAGGAGAAATACGGCTTCCCGGGCCAGGTGCCGGTAGCTCGCGGAGGCGATGCGACGCCGCCAGCGCTCGTCTCTCTCCGGGAAGGCGCGCCCCAGATTCTCGAGGACCACTGAGCGGCGCACTCGCAGGACGCTTCCAGCGATCCACCCGAGGGCAGATCCGATTCCGAGAGCCGAGCGTTCCGGAAGGAAGCGCACAACACGGGAAACCCCCAGCAGCAGGAGGTGCTGGATCCGATGGGACAGGGTGATCCGCCTCACCCCCGCCTACCCCTCCTCCGTCCGATCACGGCCGAGGACTGTGGAAAGTGTGCCTCCGGCCTCGACCCTCGGCTGGAATTGGAGATCGTGGAGGTGCCGGTACAGGCCGCCCTCGGCCAGGAGCTCCTCGTGGGTGCCTCGTTGCACGATCCGCCCCTCGTCGAGCACGAGGATCTGGTCCGCCCGCTGAACGGTCGGCAGACGGTGGGCGATGATGAACACGGTCCTCCCCGACAGGAGCCGCTCCATCGCGTCCTGGACCAGGCGCTCGGACTCGGAATCCAGTGCCGAGGTGGCCTCGTCGAGGATCAGGATCGGAGGATCGCGCAGGATCGCGCGAGCGATCGCCACGCGTTGCCGCTGGCCGCCGGAGAGCTGCGTTCCCCGCTCTCCCACCACCGTCTCGTAGCCGTCGGGCAAGCGTTGAATGAATTCGTGGGCATGTGCGGCGCGCGCCGCGGCCTCGACCGAATCCAGGGACACGTCTCCGAGGCCGTAGGCGATGTTCGCGTAGACCGAATCGTGGAAGAGGACCGTGTCCTGGGACACCACTCCGAGCTTCGACCTCAGAGACGGAATCGAGAATTCGCGCAGGTCGATTCCGTCCACGAGGATCCGCCCTCCGGTCACGTCATAGAGACGCGGCAGGAGATCCACGAGGGTGGACTTTCCCGCGCCGGACGGACCCACCAAAGCCGTGACCGAGCCGGCCGGTGCCCGCAGGGAGACCTTCCGCAGGACCGGGGCGTCGGGAAGGTACTCGAAGCTCACCCTTTCATAGGTGATCTCCTCCCGGACACCGGGGAAGGTCCTGGCTCTCGGCTGGGTCCGGATCTCGATCGGCGAATCCAGAAACTCGAAGGCCCGCTCCGCGGCGACGAGGCCGGGTTGAAGGATCGCGGGCAGCTTCCCCAGATACTTCACGGGTGAGTAGAGCTTCATCGAGAGGGCCAGGAAGCCGATGAACTCCTCCCCCGAAATCTCGCCCCCCGTCAGGACCAAGCGGGTGCCATACCAGAGGATGACCACCGTTCCGAGCGCCCCGACCATCTCGGTGATCGGCGTAGACAGCGCCCGGAAGCGCTCCGTCCGGACGAAGTGCTTGAAGTAATCCCAGGTGAGGCTGTGGAAGCGTCGACGCTCGTGCTCCTCCGCGCCCGACGCCTTCACAAGTCGGATCCCCGAGAGGGTCTCCTGCAGATGGCTGTTCACCTCGCCGGCAAGATTGAGGACGGTCTGGTCCCCCCGGCGCACACGCCTGAGCAAGGGCCCCCAGATGGCGAAGACCCCAGGCAGCACGATGAGAGCGGCCAGGGTGAGCTTCCACGAAATCAGAAGCATGAGGCCGATCGCCGCAAGCAGCTCGAAGACGGACGACAGGATCCGCGCCAACTCCTTGGTGACGAGCGTTCGTAGCTGCTCCACGTCGTGAGTCATCCGGGACACGATCTGGCCCAGGCGGGTACGCGCGAAGAAGACGAGGTCGAGATCCACCAGATGACCGTATACCTGGTTGCGGAGGTCGCGCGTCACCGCCTGTTCGATCCAGGCCACGAGATAGGTCCGCAGGAAGTCGAAGACGTTTTTGACGAGGAAGACACCGAGGAGAAAGATGATGATCCCCTGAATCGCATCCGCCGGCGGCGCCCCCAGATCGACGAAGCGGCCCAGGGTGCCATCCATGAGGCTGTCCAGGAGGGCGGCATCGGCCGGCGTGTCCGGAACCGGGCCCTCTTGCGAGGCATCGGTGTCGGCGAAAAGGGTACGGAGGAAGGGGATCAGGAGGGCGAGCGAGAACGCATCGAGGGCCGCGAAGATCGACGTCGCCAGGACCGCGACGAGAAAGACCCACAAATAGGGTCTCAGGTACGAGAGGATTCTGAGGTAGAGACGCACGTACGTAGAATCCGGTGGGGCCACCCAGGAAGTCCGGCTTCGAGATGCGAACGGGCGAAAGGTACCCACAAGCGAACTCCAGAGCCAACGCCCGTCCCCCCGGAGCCGACGCATGAGCGCGATGCCAGTCCAGATCCCCCGGCCCCCGGAAGGATTCCGGGAGATCCGCCGCGATCACGCGACCATCTGGACGCGCCCCGAGATCGAAGCCTGGGTGCGCAACGGATTGTCGGCAGGCGAGCGCCTCTACGAGGTGGCCAGGGCCCAGGTTGAGGGGCACGCCGAGCTGGAAGGTAGAGCACCGGTCTTCCTCCTCCGCTCGCCGCCGGTGGACCGGGTCGTGCGCCACTACGTGCGAGGAGGAACGATCGCTTCCGGGTTGGGTGACAGGTACCTTCGTGTGGGCGTGCCCCGACCCTTTCGGGAAGCCGTCGTCAGCGAGCAGCTGCGAGCCCTCGACGTTCCTACGCCACAGGTCCTGGCGGCGGCCTACTACCCTGCAGGCGCCTTCTACCGGGGAGACTTGATCACGGAGTACGTCCCGAACGGCGTGGACGTGGCCGAGCTCCTGTTCGGCGCGGACGATGACCCGACGTCCGAACCGTTCCGGATCGCGGTCCTGAGGGAGGTCGGTCGACTCGTGGCCAGCTTATGCGCGATCGGGATCGTGCACCCCGACCTCAACCTCAAAAACTTCCTCGTACAGCAGGAGCGAGGCGTGACGCTCGCCGGCAGACGCCCCCCCCGGATCCACCTGCTCGACCTGGACCGCTGCCGACTCCGCCGCCGCGGATCCAGTCCCGCCTCGGGCCGAAGGATGAAGCGGCGGGTCTTACGCTCCCTCAGCAAATGGGAGCGTGCAACCAGCCGCCCGTTGACCCCGGCGGAACGCAGGGCGCTCGAGGAGGAGCTCAACCGGATCTGAACGGTGACCGATGGCGCTATGGCCGATGGCGGACGGCGGCACCGTCTGCCGAGGTGGTCACAGGATTCCGTCCAGATAGAGGTGGCCTCTCCAGGAGCGGCCGGACTCGATCGGGCGGGCGAGGTCGAGGCGGATCAGGCCGTCGAGGAGGGAGAATCCAATCCCGGCTGTCCGGACCGGCCGCCCCGAGCCCCAATCCGTCCTGGCCCCGGCCCAGCCGAGGTCCGAGAAGAGAACGAAGCGCGCGGCCGGAGTGCCTCGGGACAGCTCCGCCCGCGCGAACCAGTGGCTCTCTCCGACGATCGACCCCGGGGCGACGCCCCGCACCGTGGACGACCCCGCGAGGTGAAACTCCCGCTGCGGAGGAAGGGCGCCCCATCCGGCGCCCGCACCGACTTCCAGCCCCACTGCGAGCGGACCCAGTTCCCGACTGACGCCCCCGGAGAGGAGGAGACGTCGGTAGCTCGCTTCATCTCGCCAGGCGGCCTCCATCCGGCTGCGGCCGAAGAGCTCCAGGGCTCCGGGGGACGCGCTGCGACTGCCTCGAAGTGAGAGCGCTCCCCCGGACCAGGTCCCCTCCCGCACGGGGCGATTCGCGCGCAACGAGCCGCCGCCGAATAGCCCCGCCAGGTGGAAGCTGGTCGTGCGCTCGACCGAATCGTGGGTCTCGACAAAGAGTCTGGCTTCCGGAGATCCGGGAAGCTCATTCCGGAACACGATGAGCTCGATCCCGGTGGTCCGGAAGTATTCGCCGTCGTCCCGACCGGTGACGAAGGTGGCGAGCGAAGACGACAGAGTGAACGGATTGCCCCAGTCGGAGGAATGCGAGAGCCTGCGATACACCGCAACGGCCTCCCTCCTGGAATCTGCGCCGCGTTGGAAGCGGAGCTCGCCCAGGGGTGCGCGATCGGAAGTGCCCGCTCGGACCTCCAGTCTCGCGGAGCGACCCCGCCCAAGCGGGGCTTCACCCGCCACCCCGAGGCTCAGCCCCTCCACACGGTTGTAGCGGAGCAGTCCCTCCTCCACGCCCCACGCCAGCCGGGGCGCGAGCACGGCGGACGGAGGAAGGATTCGTCCGATGTCGTCCCGGAGCTGCCGGAGCTCCCCGTCCGAAAAGCCGACGAGGCCCGGAGCGAGGAGTCGACCTTCTCCGGTCAAGGTCAGCTCAGTGGAGAGGTGCAGGCGGTCGGAAGGCGGTACGAGGGTCACGATTCTCACAGAATCCGAGTCCACGTCGGTGCCGAGGAGCAGCGGCCGCATCGAAACGCGCTCCTCCCAACCCTCTGGCAGCTCGGCCGGGTCGAACACCACGCTGCGCGGCTCGTTGACCCGGTATTCGTCCATCCGCCACTCCGCCTGCAGTGGGAGCTGAAGAAGGTCACCTGCTCGCACTTCCACCGCGAGGGACATGCGGTGGGGCAACCACCACTGCATGTGGTGCAACCCGTAGTCCACCGTGACGTGCTGGATCTCCGCCTGGAAGGACCGGGCCAGCCCTCTCGGTTCTTCACCGTCTTCCGATCGCTCCGCCAGGTAATGCGGACCGGCGGGCCGGTATGAGGCACGGACCAGCTGCCCCCCATCTTCCTCGAACCAGAAGGACCCCGCGACCAGGGTGGAGATGGTTTGCCGAGGCTCCACCCGCACCTCGACGAGATCGATCCGACGGCCATCGGGAGGAAGAGTGAGGCGGAGGGTGTCCCCGGTGCTGAAGCGGTAGTGGACCCCCGCAGTATCCGAGACGGGATGCAGGGCTCCCCGCTCGCCTCCGAAAACGATGCGATCGTCCCCCGGCGTGTAACCGGGAGCATAGAGCGCGGGCGAGATCCACCCGGTCAGCTCGGAAAGGCTCTCCTGGAGGGACTCGGCCAGCCCGGAGTCCTGGTCACTCCTGAGGCCGGCCACCGGGAAGGCCCGTACCGCCCCCTCCCATCGAATCGCGCGTTCGCCTTCCTCCCAACGGACCCTCGCCGCGCGCTCCTCGGTCCACAGGCCGCGGTCCCGCCGAAAGCTGGCTCCGGTCAGCCCCACCTGAATCCTTTCCCAGATGCGCGCTTCGTAGCTCTCGATCCCGGTCACCGTTCGCCGGCGGGCCTCAAAGGCACGCCGGAGCGTTCGCTCCACCTCGGCGTCCCCGTATGTATCGGATGGAACTGCGGCCTCCGCCCTCTCCATCGGATCCTCGGGAACGTCGGACCGCTGGGCACCGAGCGGAGACCCGCACGAGAGCGCCACCGCGAAGGCACCCATGACGGCTGTGCGAAGGGAGGGGATACGGCACTTCATCGTCGAGGGCCTCGGGTGGGCGACGAGTCGCATTGGAGGCCGGCGCCGCAAGACAACCGTCCTTCGAGTCCGGTTACATGCTGATGGTGTAGGGGAACCAGGCGGAGACCGGAACGCCGTCCCGGCGTGCCGGATCAAAGACCCAGCGCGCCGCCTCCCGGATGAGCTGCTCATTGAATCCCCGGTCGGAGGTGGGAGGACGCAGCTCCGTGGAATCAGCGACGACTCGCCCATCCTCGTTGACGAAGACCCAGACCTCGATCTCACGTCCTCGCAAGCTCTGGTGTGTGGGCGGAATGATCATGCCGCGGGGAGACGGAGGTACGAGACGGGAAACCCCCTCGTCCGCGGTTCCGGCATCGCCCGCGCCCGGTCCCTCCGCGATTCCGACCTCGGTCGTTTCGTCGGCATCGTCGCCTTCGGTCGCCCCGACGCCCGGATCCGGTAGATCCGGCACTTCGACCTCGATCTCGGGATCGCTCTCCGGTTCCAGCGACTCGGTCTCCGGGAGGGTGACCTCCACCTCCGGGAGCACCGGTGGCTGAATGGGCTCCGGCGGCGCGGACGAAAGCGCCACGGCGCGCAACGCACCCTCCGCCGCCTCGAAGTCGCGCTCCAGCGGTCCGGCGGCCGCGAATGGGGAAGCAGGAATGCTGCCGCTCGGGCCGAGGAGGAAGATCAGGACGTGCAGGAGGACGGACGCGCCAAAGGCAAACCACCAGATCCGGCGCTCGCGGTTCCGGCGATCGCTCACGTTCCCGTGGCGGGCCTGCTGGTCTCGCTCCCGCTGTGAAGTCATGGCTCAGAGGGGCTCCGAGAGGTCGTTCGGGGCGTCACGTCGGGCGCACCGAGTTGCGGCTCCGCCGGGAACGTCGTCCCCGGGCACCGCACCTGCGTTAGTACGGTCCGACCCCTGTGTATGTTTCCTGCACGGGGCGGCTGATCGGGTTGCGCCCTCTCTCGGTCGTTGACAACTTCGATGGGCGCAGGAGCGGGGATCTCCATCTGACGTGGGTCCGTGACCGATTCCAACCAAGCTGGTCCGATGTCCGCGCCGGCGACGGCGGCCGGTCCCGCCTCCTCGCGGGTCAGGGCTTACTACGAGCTGACGAAGCCGGGGATCGCGGCCTTCGTCATGATGACTGCGGGGGTCGCGTACTTTGTGGCCGCCGCGGGCCGCCCTCAAGTCGTACCTCTCCTGCACACCGTATCGGGCACCCTCTTCGCAACCGCTGGCGCTCTGGCGCTCAATCAGTACCTCGAGCGAAAGGTGGACGCCCTGATGGAGCGCACGCGCAGGCGCCCCCTTCCCTCGGGGCGCCTGACCGCCGGTCGCGCCCTCCTCTTCGGCCTGACCTTGCTCGCCGCGGGCGTGGTCCAACTCTGGCTTACGGTGGGCTTCCTTCCGGCGCTTCTCACCCTGTTCTCGGCCGCGGCATACAACCTCGTCTACACGCCGCTCAAGTCCAGGTCCTATTCGGCGACCTTCGCGGGCGCGGTGCCCGGTGCCATGCCGGCGTTGATCGGCTGGAGCGCGGCGACCGGCGAGATCGGAGTCGGCGGACTGGCGCTGTTCGCCATCGCGTTTCTCTGGCAGATCCCACACGTGCTCGCTCTCGCGTGGCTCCTCAAGGAGGACTATGCGCGGGCCGGCTTCTTTCTCGCCCCACCCGCCGATCCGGACGGAAGGTTCATCGGGAACCAGATGATCCTGTATTCGATGACCTTGTTGGCCGTGAGCCTCTTCCCCACGCTGCTGGCCATCACCGGGGTCCTGTACCTCGCCGGAGCCACGGTCCTGGGCACGGTACTCGTCTGGTGGTCCTGGGCGGCGCAGAGATCGATGACCCGGAAGAACGTGAGGCGGGTCTTCCTGGGTTCGCTCGCCTATCAGCCTCTCTTGCTCGGCCTCATGCTCATAGACACGTTGCCGGGATCGCCCGGCCTGTGAGGACCACCTTCCTCGACAATGGGGCGACCCATGCATCCGTTCTCCTTCACCACCCTCGCCCTCGCGCTCCTCGTCGTTCCCCTTGAGGGGCAGGCGATGCCTGAGGCACCGGACGATCGCCCCAGAGCCCGAGATCTAGGCATCGAGATCGGCATCTTCACCCCGGGTGAGCACAACGCGATCACGGACGTACCGGGGGTGCGGGTAGGTCATGCGACCGTCTCGGAGGACCCCGGTGTGAGGACCGGGGTCACCGCGATCCTTCCGCATGGTGGAGATCTCTTCCGCGAACGGGTACCCGCCGCAATCCATGTCGGGAACGGATTCGGAAAGCTCATCGGGATCACCCAGGTGCGCGAGCTCGGAGAGCTCGAAACCCCCATCCTCCTCACCTGCACGCTGTGCGTGTGGAACGCGGCGGACGCGATGGTCGATTGGCTGCTTCGACGACCCGGGATGGAAGGCGTGCGATCGATCAATCCCCTCGTCGGGGAGACGAACGACGGTGGACTGAGCGACATTCGGGCTCGGCCGATCCGGGAGGAGCACGTCGTCGAGGCGCTCGAAGGCGCCGCGGAGGGCCCCGTCGCGGAAGGCTCGGTCGGGGCGGGGACGGGAACGCGGGCCTTCGGATGGAAGGGCGGAATCGGAACCTCCTCCCGTGTCCTGCCCGAATCGCTTGGAGGCTTCCGGATTGGAGTTCTGGTCCAATCGAACTTCGGAGGCATCCTCACCATCGACGGGGCCCCCGTCGGCCAGGCGCTCGGACGCTACTCCTTCCAGGGTGCGGTAGAGGGATCGGATGCAGGCGACGGGTCGATCATGATCGTGGTCGCGACCGACGCTCCCCTTTCCGATCGGAACCTGGAACGCCTGGCCGCGCGGGCGATGATGGGGTTGGCGAGAACGGGGGCCTTTGCCGGGAACGGTTCGGGGGACTACGTGATCGCCTTCTCCACCGCAGAGGGGGTGCGGCGCGGCGGAGGCGAGGAGCTGCGCGCCCTGGTCGATCTCCCCAACGCCCGCACTTCGGCGCTCTTCCAGGGGACGCTGGAGGCGACGGAGGAGGCCGTCGTGAACTCGCTCCTCAAGGCCACTACGGTCACCGGTGTCGACGGCACTACCGCGGAAGCGATCCCGATTGACGAGGTGATCACCGTCCTCGAAGCCCACGGTGTGATCGGACGCCCCTGAAGATTTCCGGAACAGGGTTTGTTGCACTGGGGTGGCCGGCGGCGGCCCACTACAGCGCGGCGGCCGCTACCGGTCAACGGGCCGGTGCCGCCGGCGTTTCGGGGGAATCCTCCGCTCGCCACGCAAGCGACCAACGATCGTAGCGGACGGCCACGATGCCCCCCTGACCCAGGATCTGCAGACCGGACGGGTCCCGGTAGGGTTCACGATAGAAGAGATGGCTGACCCGCGCCTGAATCATGAGCTTGGCGCACATGACACAGGGAGAGGCGGTGACGAAGGCCACCTTGTCAGCAAGTCCGCCCGGCGCCTTTACGAGGGCGTTCATCTCGGAGTGGATGCAGCCACACGCTCCCGGGGTCGGAGAGTCACAGTCGTTGGGAAACCCCCGTGCGTTTCCGTTGTAGCCGATCGCGACGACGTTCTCCAGGCCCGGGTCGGTGATCACGGTCCCCACGGAGAGCCGCCGGCAAGTGCTCCTCTTGGCCAACTCTTCCGCCATCCGCATGTAGACCTCGAAGAGGGGCAGGCGAGTTGGACGATGCGCAGCGACCTCGGCCTCCGAAACCCCCTCTACGACATTGACGGGATGCGCGTTCTCCGGCACGAGGTCCTTGTACAAGGTCGCCACGACCGCCTCACTCTCCTCCGGCTCGACGAGCCTTCTCGTCCTTCCGCCTCCGGTTGGCGTCGAGGACCCGCTTGCGCAGCCGTAGCGCGTCCGGAGTCACCTCGATGAGCTCGTCGTCCTCGATGAACTCCAGGGCCAACTCCAGCGTCAGCTTTCGAGGGGGTTCGAGGCGGATGTTCTCATCCGCGCCCGCCGCACGCATGTTCGTGAGCTTCTTTCCCTTGCAGACATTCACATCCAGATCTCCGGGACGGACGTGCTCGCCCACGATCATCCCGGGGTACACCGTCTCTCCGGGGTCGATGAAGATGCTCGCGCGTTCCTGCAGATTGAACAGGGCGTACGCCACGGACTCACCCGCGCGGTCGGATACGAGCACGCCCTTCTTCCTGCCGGCGAGCGGACCCGCCCACGGACCGTATCCCACGAAGTGATGGTTCAGAACCCCTTCCCCGCGAGTATCGGTCAGGAACTCGGACCGATAGCCGAAGAGGCCCCGGGCTGGAATCCGGAAGCGCAGGCGAGTGGTCCCTTGTCCTCCGGGAGACATGTCCTGCACCTCTCCACGCCTCGGCCCGAGCTTCTCGATCACGGTGCCGACCATTCCGTCCGGCACGTCGATCAGGACCTCCTCGTATGGCTCCAACCGGTTTCCCTCGTCGTCACCCTTCGTGACCACGCGCGGCCGGGACACCTGAAACTCGTATCCCTCCCTCCTCATGTTCTCCATCAGTATCGAGAGATGGAGCTCCCCGCGCCCGGCGACCTGAAAGGTGTCCGGCTCCTCGGTGTCCTCGACCCGCAGCGCCACATTCCTTTCCAACTCCTTCATGAGGCGCTGGCGAAGCTGCCGTGTCGTCACGTACTTGCCCGCCTGACCGGCGAGGGGCGAGTTGTTGACCGTGAAGTCCACCGCTAGCGTGGGCTCCTCCACCTGAATGCCCTTCAATCGCTCGCAGTGCTCCGGGTGAGTGAGCGTCTTGCCGATCTCCACTCCCTCCAACCCGGCCAGCGCCACGATGTCGCCGGCGTTCACCTCGGCCACCTCGACACGGTCGAGCCCGCGGAAGGAGAAGAGCTTCGCCACCCGCGAACGCTCGACCTCCTCCTCCGACACCGGGCCGGGATCGCCGAAGGGCAAGAGCGCTACCGGTTCGCCCAGCTTCACGCCGCCTCGCTCGACCCGCCCGATCGCGATCCGCCCGACGTACGGGGAGTGATCGAGGGTGGACACGAGCATCTGGAAGGGGCCCGAAGGATCGCCGGAGGGAGGGGGCACCCGCTCCAGGACGGCCTCGAAGAGGGGAGAAAGGTCCTCACCGATCTCGTCCGGGCGAAGGGAGGCCCAACCATCGAGGCCGGACGCATACAGGAAGGGGGCGTCGAGCTGGCGATCCGTCGCGTCCAGCTCCATGAAGAGTTCCAGCACTTCGTCGTGAACGGCCTCGGCGCGGCTCGCCGGCCGGTCCACCTTGTTGATCACGACTACGGGCATGAGACCCAGCTCCAACGCCTTGCGAGTGACAAAGCGGGTCTGGGGCATGGGCCCTTCCACGGCATCGACCAGAATGAGGACGCCGTCGACCATCCGGAGAATGCGTTCGACCTCTCCCCCGAAGTCGGCGTGTCCCGGCGTATCGACGATGTTGATCTTCACACCCGCCCATTGCACCGCAGTGTTCTTCGAGAGGATCGTGATGCCCCGCTCTCGCTCCAGAGGGTCGATGTCCATCACCCGCTCCTGGACCTCCTGGTTCTGCCGGAAGACTCCGGACTGCCGCAACATCTTGTCGACCAGTGTCGTCTTCCCATGGTCCACATGGGCGATGATCGCGATATTTCGTATCTGTGCGTTCGTGAGAGCTTCCACCAGAGCGCTCCACGTGAGGGTAACCCGAGTCGGAAATGCGTGCGGGACCTGGCCCGGATCCCGGTCGACTCAGTAGCCATATAAGTTAGTCTAGTGCCGCGGGAAATTGGAGCCCACCTCCTGATGTCGGAGTCCTCGACGGAACGAGAGCCGTAGTTCGGGGAACCGAGCGGGGCGTCCTCGGTCCAATCGCCGGCGGCGTGGCGCACGACCAGAACACCCTCCTGACGCTGCATGCAGAGGTGCCACAATGATCGACCACTCCCCCGAGCACGGGAATGCGATTCGCCCGACGCCAGCCCGACGGCGTCCGTCACGCCCCCTCATCCCCGGCGGGCTACGGGGGGGGACCGCGCTCGTCACAATGACCCTTCTCTTCGCGGGGTGCGCGCCGGACCCCCAGGCTTCCGCTGACGATGGCAGCACCTTCCGCGGTGGCGAGGGTGGGTTCCCTGAGGAGGCAGCGCTCTTCACGGACCTGGAAGAGCTCACCGGACTCCCCGAACACCCGCGCGCCGGGGCGTCGAGCGAGTTCTGGGAGCATTGGGGAGATGGGCGAGCCGAGCTCTCCGGATATCGGGTGACGACCACCCGCTACGGCGAGCCGCGGGAAGGCGAGCTATCCCTCATCTACGTCACCGAGCCACACGACCGCCGGAGTTGGATCAAGGACGACGACGCCCAGTCCCCCCACAGGGTGGAGGTTCTCAAGCTGATCCGCACCAACAGCTTCATGACCGGTGTATATCCGTACTCGGTAATGGCAAGCACCTTCGCTCCGGTCGAGCACTGGCGAGACGAGCGCTTCCAGCCGGTCCGGGTCAACCTCGAGGTCCAGGAGTGGTGCGGAAGCGTCAGCCACCGCGTCTGGCCAGGCACGGACCGGCTGCGGTCCCTTCGGTTGTCCTATTTCGCCACGGAGGGGGAGACGTTGAGGGATGTGGAGATCCCGGCCGGGACTCTCTTCGAAGATGCGCTTCTCATCCAGCTCAGGGAGCTGGACGGGCCGTTCTACGATGGCGAGGACTGGGAGGGCTGGCTCGTCCCCGAGCTCTGGCGACTGCGGACGGGGCACGGGCCGGTGCAGGCGGAACGAGCGAGGATCACACGCTCGTTGGAAGAACGCGAGGGAGTCCCCGTCACGCGGTTCCGGCTCGAAGCCGGTGACTACGAACGCACCTTCGACGTCGAGAGGGACTCGCCGGGACGGGTGCTGGGGTGGACGACTTCCACCGGAGAGGAAGCCGAGTTGATCGCGACCGAGCGGCTCGCTTACTGGGAATTGAACCGGCTCGGAGACGAGTCCTATCGCGAGGAGCTAGGTCTGAGCCCACTGGCTTCCATCCCGCCGGGGACCGTGGGATGCTTCTGAGCTCCGCCGGAGCAACTGCAGCCCTGTTGCTCGTTCCCCAGCTCCTTGCTAGCGGAGAGAGGGTCGGGGGGACCGACGCGACTGCGGGGCCGGAGCGGGTACAACCGACCGCAGCCGACCCGGATCGACCGTGGCGGCTGCACCACCCGGACGGGTCGGAGGCCGGTATCGAGGACCTGATGGACCAGGCCTCGACGGTGGACGTCATCTTCCTCGGGGAGCGGCACGGGGATCCCGGCACCCACGCGCTTCAGCTACATCTTCTCGAGGCGCTGATCGAGGTGGCGGATCAGGTGGGGCGGGAGCTCATCCTGTCCTTCGAGATGTTCGACCGCGACGTCCAGGCGGTGTTGGACGAGTTCCTCGCTGACCTGATCACGGAGGACCAGTTCCTCTCCGTGGCGCGCCCCTGGCCGAACTACGCCAGCGACTACCGACCCACCTTGCTCCGCGCAAAGGAGGCGGGCCTCCGGGTCCTGGCCGCGAACACGCCCCGCCGCTACTCGGACCGGGTCAGCCGTCTGGGAAGCGCATCTCTTCGGGATCTGCCGACCGAGGCGCATCGACACCTTCCCCCTCTCCCCTTCCCCGAAGCCTCCAGCGCGTACCGATCGGAGTGGGAGGAGCGGATGGACCAGATCGCGCACCCCCATGCGGGCGAGCACGCGCTCGAGGTCCAGGCACTCTGGGACGCCTCGATGGCGTTCGCGATCCACGAGGCCCTCGGAACCGAGGCCGGCGGGACAGACGGCGGGGCGGGCAGACTAGGCAGGCCCCTCGTGCTGCACCTCACCGGGTCGTTTCACGTGGAGAACCGCACCGGGATCCCGGAGGCTCTCCGGCATTATCGGCCGGGGATCAGGGATCTCGTCATCACGGCCTGGCCGGTGGAGACACCCGAGGACTTCGACCAGGCTACGGCAGGAGCCCGCCTCTCCGGTCTGGCCGACTTCCTCGCGCTCACCCCCGGGGATCGTGGATCAGGCCCCTAGGGTAATGGAACGAGCCTCGCTGCCAGTGGCGTTGGGTCCGACGGTGGCGTTGGATCCGAGCCCGAGCCGGAAAACCATCAGACCGTGCTCCCCCTCACGCCGTCCCCAGAACCTGCCCGAAACGCAATGGACATCAAGGTAGCCCATCGTCTCGAACGCCTTCCGCCCTACATGCTCGGGCGTATAAAGCGCATGACCTACGAACGCCGGCGAGCGGGGTTCGACGTCATCGACCTCAACATGGGCAACCCGAACGATCCGACACCCGTCGAGATCGTCGAGAAGCTGCGGGAAGCCTCGGAGGACCCCAGAAACCATCGGTATTCGGCGAGCGCGGGAATCTACAACCTCCGGCGCGAGGTAGCCCGAAAGTACCGTCGCCGCTGGGGAGTCGAGCTGGACCCGGAGAGCGAGGTCATCGCAACGATCGGGTCGAAGGAAGGCTTCTCGCACCTTTGCCTGGCTCTCCTGGGACCCGGAGACACCGCGATCGTGACGAAACCGGCCTTCCAGATCCATAGCTACGGGGTCAACCTGGCCGGCGCCAACGTCATAGGAGTGCCGATCGGAAACGACGAGGTCTTCCTGCAGAGAGTCGAGAACGTCATTCACCAGCTCCAACCGAAACCGAAGATGCTGGTGCTCAACTTCCCCAACAATCCCACCACCATGTGCGTCGATCCCCCCTTCTGGGACGAGGTCGTCGCAATCGCGGAGCGTCACAACGTGATGGTGGTGAACGATCTGGCCTACGGAGAGACCTGCTTCGACGGCTATCGCGCTCCCTCCCTGATGGAGGCCCGGGGCGGAAAGGACGTGGGCGTCGAGTTCACTACGATGAGCAAGGCCTACAACATGGCCGGCTGGCGAATCGGATTCTGCGTCGGCAACGCGGAGATGATCGACGCCCTGGCAACCATCAAGAGCTACTACGACTACGGGGTCTTCCAGGCGATCCAGATCGCCTCGATCATCGCGATGCGGCATGGCGACGAGGAGGTCGCCCGACAGGCGCGGATCTATCAGTCCCGACGCGACACCATGGTGGACGCGCTCCAGCGCATCGGCTGGGACGCCGATCCGCCCAGGGCCACCATGTTCGTCTGGGCGAAGGTGAAGCCCGAGCAGCTGGAGCCCTACGGCGGCAGCACGATCGACTTCTGTCTCGACATGATCGAGCGCGCCGAGGTGGCCATGTGTCCGGGAGGCGCTTTCGGCCCGGAGGGAGAGGGGTACGTGCGGATCGCGTTGGTCGAGAACGAGCAGCGCATCCGCCAGGCCTTCCGTCAGCTCGATCGGGTGCTGAACCGGGAACTGGCCGAACAGACCGGCTGAGCCCGCCGGGTGTGTTCGACCGGGCGCCGTCCCCGTGTCAGCGGTCGGCTGACGGCTCGTAGACCGGATCCCCGAAGGGATAGTACGCGTCGAGGTCCACGTTCTCGTAGTCCAGAGCCTCCAGCCGGACGGTCCCAAACCAGTCCCCCGGTGCGTCCACGATCTGAATGGTACGGGCGTAGCCCGTCTCGTCGAAGCCTCGGCGGAAGTGGACCCGGGTCTTGAGGACGAAGACGTCGAACGCGTCCGGCTCGATCGGGCCGAAGCGGAGTTGCTCGGGCGTAGTGCTCTGCTGGTACCCGGGTGCGAGGATCAGTACGTTCCCCTCACCGTGCTCGATCGCCGCCACGCGGTCGTACCCGAAGCGCTCTCCCCGCCAGATCAGGGTCCCCGCGATCCGGACCGGCTCACCCGCCTGCTCCCCGGTATAGCCCCCGACCTCCATGTCGAAGGCGTCCCCCGGCTGCAGGTCCTGGTCCCAGATCGCCGCGAGGGCGGGTTCGTCCGTGAGCGAAGCGTAGAGAACCCTGGCCACCCCACGCTCCTGGAGCTCCCTCAACGTCCAGGTCCCATCGCCGGGTCGGTCCCAGTAGTCGGCCAGGACGACGGGAGTCTCGCCTGCGGCGATGGCATCGATCGCGGTGGCCACCGCCTCCTGGGGCCCCGGATACTCCCCGTACGCCCAATCAGACCGCACTCGCCACATGAACTCTGCGACATCGTCGGCGATGTGATCGGCCAATTCCTGATCCCCATTGGTCATCACGTGAACGCTCGTCCCCACGGCCGGTACGTCCGACCAGGGAAAGCCCAGGAACACGCTCACGAAGGCGCCCGGCTCGCGGTCCTCCCATCTGCGCGCCCGCTCCATGATGTCCATCACCGGCGAGGCTCCAGTCCACTGGAGGACGGTCGCGGTAAGAATCGGCGGCGTGCGCACGGCCGTGGTCGGCTCGTACGCCCCCCTCATGACGTTTCGGAGGTACCGGGCCGCCCGCTGCCCCTGCCGGTAGGAATCGTAGTGAGGGAAGCGCTTCGTCACGAAGGCGCCGTCGGCCCACTGCAGAAACTCCGTGTCCTGATTGCCGTGAAGGTCGAAGGTGGCCACGATCGGCACATCCGGTCCCACCACCTCGCGGAAACGCCGCGCCATCTCCGCCTCTGCGCGCGCGATGTTCCGAACCGCCATCGCTCCGTGGAGGGAGAGGTAGACCCCGTCGACGGGGAGGATCGCTTCGAGCTCCTCGAGCATGCCTCCGACGAAGTGGTCGAACACCTCCTCCTGGTTCCAGGAGCGGGAGCTGCCTCCGAATACGCCTCTCGGGGAGGGAAGCCCGAGAAGCTCCAGGTCCGGAAACTCCCGCGCCTGGTCCACGAAGCCTCCCACATACGAGCCACCCTCGAGAACCTCGTCGCCCACGCGCGGAGGCCCCGAGTAGGTCCAATCCTCGATGCCCGGGTCGCCTCCGGGGCAGAAGGTGCAGGTCTCATGGGAGAATCGTGCCACCGCGACCCGGAACGCCTCACCGTCCGCCGGACTCTGGACGGAGACCCCGGCGGTTTCCGCCTCTCCGCAGGATACGAGGAGGAGCGCGGGAAGGAGGCTGAGCACGAGTGCCCCGATAAGGGACGGGGTACGGACGCTTCGCATGGGTTCCTCCATAGGCTTTCGTTCCACGGCGCTCTCCTCCAATCGACCCCACCCGGGACGGTCTGGCAAGAGGCCGCCCCCCGGGGCACTTCCAGCTCAGTCCACGCCCACCCCACCTTGCTCCTGCCATTGCCGCACCTTCTCGGAGTACTTCTCGTAGAAGTGCCGATGGGCGTCCATCATGTCGATCCTCCGCCCCTCGATGTACGCCTGCTCCACATCCGCGAGATGGTCGAGGGGATGTCCGGTGGTGATAATCAGGGTCGCGTCCTTTCCAGGCTCGAGCGACCCGACCCGGTCGTCGATACCCAGGAACTCGGCCGGATTGAGGGTGACGGCTCTCACCGCTTCCTCTTCCGGGAGGCCGAACGCCACCGACACTCCGGCCTCGTACGGCAGCCGATTGGCGTACGGGGCACTCGGCCCACCCGTGATCGCAAAGCGCACGCCGCGCTCATGGAGACGTGCCGGAAGGGAGTAGGCTTGATCGTACGGCTCCCAGCTCCGGCTGGGCGCGCTCATCACGGAGGTGAGGAGGAGCGGAATATCCTTCGCGGCGAGGTGATCGGCCACGTAGAGCGCATCCGCGCCCCCGCGGAGGACGAGCCGAAGCTCCTCCGCCTCAGCCCACGCGATGGCGTCCTGAAGCTGTCGGAGCTCCGATGCGGAGACGACCACCGGAATCTCTCCGTTCACGACCGGAATCATGGCCTCCCAGCGAGAATCGGTGTGATGCCGCCCTCCGGCAGCGTGCGCATCCCGGTAGGCCCGGGCCGTGGAGAAGATCTCCCGGAGCTCCCGGATGGCCCGCTCGTAGGCATCCTCGTCGGAGGGACTCGGCCAGTTCACGTTGAGCGCCGTCGCACCCCTGATCGTCATGTCCTCCCACGTCCACCCGTCCAACATCATCGCTGCCGATAGTCCCGACACCACGCCCCCGGAGGGCGTCGTCAGGGTCACGAGGACCCCGTTCGACCGGGTCGTTCCTATGTGACGGCTCTCCGGATTCACCGCCACCTCGACCCGAACGTTGGGATTGAAGTCTCCGAGCTCGTTCAGGTCCAGGGTCACGTCCACGTCCCCGATCTCGTAGAGGCCCATCGCGCTGTAGCCGTCGATCAGCCCGGGGTAGACGTGCCGGCCGGTCACGTCCACGGTTTCGGTGCCCGAGGGGAGCTCCACGTCCGTTCCCACCGCCGTGATCCGTCCGTCCTCGAAGACGAGCGTGCCTCCCTCGATGACGCCGTTGGCTACCGTGTGAATCGTGCCCCCGACCAGGGCAATCGGGCGGTCCTGACGTGGTGCCGGGATCTGCGCTTCCGCCTCTCCGGACCACGACCCGGCCACGGGCAATGCCAACAGCACGACCCAGGTCAGAAAGTTTGCTTTCGCGTACCGGCTCCGGGGGCGGGTCGTCGTCTCGTTCATGACATGCTTCCTCGACTTGTCCATTCTGATATCCTCCCGGATCAATCGTCTTGCAAGACGAGCTGAATCAGTTGGGCCCGTTCACGCTCGACCCGTTGACGGAGCTCCCGGTCCTCCTCGAGATCGAAGTAGCGGCGTCCGTCCACCCAGGTCTGCTCCGCAATCGTGAACTGCGATAGAGGGTGTCCGCTCCAGATCACGAAGTCGGCATCCTTTCCCGGCTCCAGGGAGCCGACCCGGTCCTCGATCCCCAGGATACGCGCGGTGTTGATCGTGACGAGCGCGAGCGCATCCTCCTCCTCCATCCCCGTCCGCAGCATCTTTCCGGCTTCCCAGTTCATGCGGCTCGCGAGCTGACTGTTGTCCGAGTGGAGTGAGGTGAGAACACCCGCCTCCGTCAGGATACGGGCATTGTACGTGGTGGCGTCGTAGGCCTCGATCTTGAAGGAAGACCAATCCGTCCAGACCACCGCGCCGACGCCGCTCGCGGCAAGCTCCGGCGCGATCTTGTAGGCCTCGAGCCCGTGCTGGATGGCCCGCACGCTGAAGTCGAACTCCTCGGCCAATCTCACGAGCATGAGGAACTCGTCCTGCCGGTATCCGTGCGACTGGATGAGGAGCTCCTCGTTGAGGATGTCCACAAGGGCCTCCATGCGGAGATCCCTGCGCGGAGGCAGTCCCTCTCCGGAGCTCTCCCAGGCGTCCCAGACCTGCTGATAGTCGAGCGCGGCCATGAAGTGGTCGCGGACGAGTTGATGCACGCCCATCCGCGTGTCCGGATACCGGCCCTCCCGTCGCTTCGGGTTCTCCCCCAGGGCGAACTTCACCGTCCGCGGGGCTCCCTCGAGCTTGAGCTCCTCCGGAAGGGCACCCCACCGCATCTTCACCATGACGTTCTCGCCGCCGATCGGATTGGCGGACCCGTGCATGACGTGGGCCGCGGTGAGCCCGCCGGCAAGCTGCCGATACATCCAGATGTTGTTGTGCGTGAGCACGTCCCCCATTCGGACCTCGGGAACGATGGCCGAGCCCCCTTCGTTCACGCCCTGCGTACCCGAATGCAGGTGGGCGTCGATAAGCCCGGGGGTCACGTGCCTGCCGGCTGCGCCGATCACGGTCGCACCAGCGGGCGCTTCCAGACCACGCCCGATCTCCGCAACCTCTCCGCGGGTGATGAGGAGGTCCGCATCGTCGAGGCGGCCCTCGGGTCCCATCGTCCAGATCACCGCGTTTCGAATGAGGAGGTGCTCGGGCTGATCGGGAAGGGCGGCGCGACCGAACTCCATCGCGGGCCTGAGATGCGGAAGGTCGAGCTCCTGTATGGGAGCGCCCCCGCCCGTTCCATCCGGTCCGTTGGGCACGCCGTTCTCCGGCGGTGCAACCCGTTCGGCCCGCCAGCCGGGCCCGGTTCCCTCCGGCACCTCGCTCCAGCCGAAGACGGCGTCTCCGTTCACGGAGCCGGAGAAGCGCACGATCCCCTCCATCCCCAGAGGCTCGCCCTCGACGGAGAATCGGAGCCGACCCGCCTCCGGCCGGAAGTTCGCCGACGACAGTGCCACGTCGGTCCCGTTGACGGCGAGAGTACCGTCGAGGCCGGTCGGGGTCCCGCCGAGTCGAAGATGCGCCTCGACGCGCGGATCGCGGTCCCAGACGACGAGCCACTCTCCTCGAGGATCCGATTCCGGAGCGGGCTCGATCTCGTAGCGCCGGCCGTCCACCCACACGTCCCGGATCGACGTATCTTCGGAGAACAGCTCCCCGTCCGTGACGACGATATTGGCCACCTTTCCGGTCTCGAGCGTCCCGTGCGTGGCGTCCAGGCCGACGAGCCGAGCCGGATTCGTCGTGAGCGCCGCGAGGGCCCTCTCAGGATCCAGGCCGTGCTCGATGGCTCTGCGAACGTTGGGAAGGAAGCGATCCAGATCTTCCAGCCCGTCGGCGGTAAGGGCCACGTCGATGCCGGCCGCGGCCATGCGAGCCGGAGTCTCCGGAGCGAGAGCCCAGTGGCGCAGCTCGGCCAGGCTCACCCCCAGAGCGTCTTCCGGATGATCGACGTCCGGACGTTCAGGGAAAGCCACCGGGAGAATGATGGGAATCCCGCCCGGCTCGAGCAGGTCTTCGATTCGATACTCCTCGCCGCTGGCCCTCAACCAGAGCGTCAGCTCCGGGAATTCCCGGCCGAGCGTCCGGGCCCGCAAGAACTCCTCTTCGCTCCGGGTCTCGATCAGGAGGGGGAGATCCCCGCGCGCCACGTCCCCGAGCGCCGCAAGTGCTGCATTGGCCTCCGGTCTCCGCTGACCGGCCGGGTCCGCATGGTAGACGTCCAGGGCCTGCCGATACCAATCCGCGTCGAGGAGGGTCTGACGAATCAGGGCCATGGCTCCCATGGCCGAGTTCGGGTATCCCTGAGGAAGGTCAGGATCCCGGGTGAGCGCGAGCGCATGGGCCACCGACTCTCCCAGCACCCGATCCCGGATCGCGCCTTCCCCCAGGCTCACCAGCGCGGTGCTCCCCCGAAACATCCCGGTCCTCGGAACGGCGTGAGCGACCGTCCACCCGTGGTCCCTGAGCTCGCGCGCCCGATCGGTGACCACGCCGGCGGGAAGCTCCCCCGCGATGTCGACATGCGATCGGACCTGGGGGTTCCACGAGGCCCCCCCCCGGTCCGAATTCGTCTGTTCGCCTCCGAAACTCCCGTAGGCCTCGATGAGGCCGGAGTAAAGCGTCAGCCCCCGGGACGGCCATACGCGGGCATCGGCCGGCGGCTGGACGTCCGGACCGACAGCCTCGATGACGCCGTCGCGGATCACGAGGGTCGCGTCTTCCAGGACGTTGCCCGGTGAGACCACGATCCGGGCGTTCGTGAGCGCATGCACTCCGGGCGGATTCTCCCGGAGGCCTTCGAAACGTTCGGTCTGCCACTCGACCTGCCCCCACGCCACATGAGGGGCGACGGTGAACAGACCGAGGCAGAGGAGGATGGAGCGTCGCATCGTGGTACTCCTCGGAGAAGGGATCGGGTGCGGCGATCGAAGTGCGAGTGCGGTCCGGCCCCGGCGGGCCGGGCTCCGCGGGGACGCGGAAGGGGTCGGGCGCACAGTGCCCGGGGATATGAAGTGCTTCAGAAGAAGCGTCGGAGCAAGTGGACGACGATGGTGAGAACCGCCGAGAGGAGAATCATCGTGGTGATGGGAAGGTAGATGCGGGTCGACTCTCCCTCGATCCTCAGATCGCCGGGGAGCCGGCCCAACCATCCCGGCACCCCCCACCAGAGGAGGACGCCGACCACGATGAGCACCACCCCCGCCACCACCAGCCAGGGCCCGAGGAGCGAACCCGGATTCATCGCGCCTTGCCACCCCGGCGCGCCGGGCCCCTCGGTCCAGCGGCGAGTCTCTGACTCACCACACCGGGCTCGGGCCCTGGTCTCGTTCTCGACTCAGTTCTGCCAGCCCGCCCGCAACCCGATCTGGAAGGATCGCCCCGGACCGGGCTCGTAGAAGCGGGCTCCGAACGCGTTGGGCACGACCGACGCAGTGTAATAGCGATCGAGCACGTTCGTGACCGCCACCCACGGTGACACCGTGACATTCGCGATCGGAAGCTCCTCTGCCGCCAGCCGCAGATCGGTCAGGAAGTAAGAGGGAGCGAACTCGCTGTTCGCATCATTGACCGGCACACGATGCACGTAGCTGCCCGAAAGCTCGCCGAACCAGGCACCAGGCGTGAGGCGCAGCTTGGCCTGAGCGCGGTGCGGTGCGATTCCCGGGATCCGGTTCCCCGCGAACTGCTGGTCGTCCCACTCGAAGTCCACGAACTCCGCGTTCGTCCAGGTATATGTAAGATCGGCTCGCAACAGGGCGTCCTGCGACATGGCGGCGAAGGTCGCTTCGACGCCGGTGTGCTGGGATTCCCCTGCGTTCCGGAAGAAGTCCCGCCCCGGGAATGCCTCGACCTGGAATCGCACCAGCTCGTTTTCCAGATCGGTGCGGTAGGTCGTGATCTCGAAGATCGCGCGGTCCATCCAGTTCCCCCGCATGCCGATCTCCCCGGATACGCCCGACTGGGGTTCCAGGTTGGGATTGAACCCGGGCCGTCCATCGGGATCGTTTCCGAGCTCGGTCGTGGACGGAGTCTCGAAGACGGTCCCCACGTTCGCGTAGACGTTGAAGATCTCCCCGAGCGGGAACTGGATCCCGAACGAAGGACTCACAGCGTCCATCGTTCGCTCCCCGGACGCGGAGGGCTCTCCTTCAGGTCGGTCGGTGATCTGATCCCAAATGCGAAAGTCGTGCCGATCGTAGCGGAGCCCGGCGAGGCCCTCCACCCGACCCGGGAGAGGGAGCAACGCCTGCAGGAAGACGCCGGCTCCCCTCACCCGCTCACGCTGGTCGACCGTCATGGCCCCGTGCTCCCCCGCGTCGTTCACGAAGTTGAGCCGGTCGTCGAACATGAAATCCGTCTCGAACCCGACGTTCCAGCGCAGCTCGCCCAGCTCGGTGGATACGCTCCGACCGACCTGAGAGCGCAGCCCAAAGGCGTCCCGGTCCAACTCGATGATGTCGGACGGGATCGGATTGATCATGGAGCGCCGGATCCCGAACAGTGAAAAGTCGAGGTCCAGGCCCGCACCGGCACCCTCCCAACGGAGACCGAGCTGCTGCTGCTGGAGCTCCTTCCCGGTGAGGCGGGCGACATTGCTGAACGGACCCGCATCGTGCGCCGGTCGGTTCGTGTCGCCCAATCGTTCCCTTTGAAGGGACCCGGGGTTCTCGGCGTCCAGGTCCACGACGTTTACGGTCAAGCCGAGCTGACCGCCGCCCATGGGCCGTGTCACCCGAGCATTGAAGCCCAGCCGGTCGGCGGCTCCGTACGTGGATCTGTCCAGGCCTTCCCACGTGTTCGTGCGGTATCCGTCCCAGCTTTGCGTCGAGAAGCTGAAGAGGTACCCCGTGTTGTCGACGGTACCGGTGGCCGTGGTCTGGGTTCGGAAGAGCCCATGGCTCCCGCCGACCGACTCGACCTCTACCCCGAGGGGGGAGGTTCCCGGGTCGCGACTCTGGAAGGCCAGGACGCCCCCCGAAGCGTTTCCGAACAGGGACGATGCGGGACCTCGAACCACCTCGACACGGCCCAGCGACCCGATGTCGAGGTGATCGATCGTGGACTGACCGTCGGCGAGAGTTGCGGGGATCCCGTCCACCACGACCCGGAGGCCCCGCACGCCGAACTGAGCTCGACCCCCGAATCCACGCACGGAGATGCGCTCCCCGACGGCGAAGTTGTGCCGATTCTGGACCTGCACTCCGGGCAGACCCTGCAGGGCCTCTTCGAGGAAGGCACCGCTTCGGCCAGCGCGAAGCTCCCGCTGGCCGAGCACGCCGACGGCCACGGGAGCCACGTCCTGTGAGATCGGTGTCCTGAGAACCGTGATCTGCACGGGTGCCAGCTCTATGGGCCGGAGGGCGTCGTCCGGAAGGGTGTCCGCTGGAGCCTGGAAGGCCACCGAAACGCTCGACGCCGATTCGGCGAAGCCTTCGCTCGGGACCGCCGACAAGAGGATGGAAAGGACAAGCGCCGTGCATGCCGACAGAATCTGCTCTCGCTGTATGGACATGAATCTCCGGTAGGTTCAGGTTCCAGGGAGTGCGCAGTGCCCCCTCCATACGACTCAAAGGGGGAATCTGAACAAAGAAGTTGCGTTCCGAAAGGTTCACACCCGCCGGGGAAGACCGGACCTCTGGCCGCATGAGCCCGATTCGGACCGGTTCCTTTTGCCACAGTGCACTCCGGAAGCCTGTTGAGTGGAGGTGTCCGCTTCATTGTCGACCGATCCGTCCATCGTCGTCGGGCTCAATGCCGTCATCGTCGCCGTGACGAAGGAGAGCCCCCGCATCCTCACCATTTCCGGCGACTCCTCGGATCCGTCCTTCGGGGATCCGCTCTGGTCGGGAGGGGATCTCGACCTCCTGCCCTATGGTCCTCTCGACCCAGGGGCCAACCGGACGCTGGAGCTCAGCCTCCGCGGCTGGGTCCGGGAACGGACGGGTCTGGAGCTGGGCTACGTGGAGCAGCTCTACACCTTCGGGGACCGCGAGCGTGCCCCAGGAAGACGTTGGCGCGATGTGCCTCGCGTCATCTCTGTGGCCTATCTTGCCCTGGTTCGAGAGGATCAGCCCTCCGGATCGGCGCGTGCGCGGTGGCGGGACTGGTACACCTACTTCCCGTGGGAGGACTGGCGAGACGGTGAGCCTCAGGTGATACGCGAGACCATCGCGCCCACGCTCGAGAGATGGGTGGGGCGCGCTTCGGACACTGCCGTAGAGGAGGAGCGCCGGGAACGGACGAGCATCAGCTTCGGACTCGAGGGATCCGAATGGGATCCCGACCGGGTCCTGGAAAGGTACGAGCTCCTCTACGAGGTCGGCCTCGTCACCGAGTCTCGCCGCGACTCCGGGGTGAACTCCGCGTACGCAGAGGGCGATCCACTTCTGGGCCGTGCGATGGACATGGATCATCGCAGGATCCTCGCCACGGGGCTCGGCAGAATGAGGGGCAAGCTCCGTTATCGGCCGGTGGTCTTCGAGCTACTACCGGAGACCTTTACCCTCCTGAGACTCCAACGGGTCGTGGAGGCATTGGCCGGGGTCCGGTTGCACAAGCAGAACTTCCGAAGGCTCGTGGGCCGGGGCGGGTTGGTGGAGGGGACGGGGGAGTTGGACTCCAGAACAGGGGGGAGACCGGCAGAGCTCTTCCGGTTTCGACGCGAGGTGCTCCGCGAGCGGAGGGCGCCCGGTCTCGGTCTCCCCCCGGGGCGCTGACCCCGGTTGACGTCGAGGACGGATCCCCCCATACTATTCGGTTACACCTCGGTTGAACCTGTGGTGTGTTTTTTTGGTCCGGATATACTCACCTTGAGCACAACAGGCTGATAATGCCCTCCACAACCACCTCCCCTTCTCCGGAGAGCCTCGAGTACACTCCGGAGGTCGCCCGCGCGACCGCCCACCTGTTCGAGCGGGTGCGCGGCGCAGTCCCCGAGGTGGAGTGGGCGGTGCACGCCCCTTACATCCACCGGATCGAGGAGCTCAAGCGGGAGCGCAACGCCGTCATCCTCGCCCACAACTACCAGACGCCCGAGATCTTCTACGGGGTCTCGGACTTCCGAGGGGACAGCCTGGGGCTCGCGCAGGAAGGGGCCAGGACGGACGCCGAGGTGATCGTCCTCTGCGGTGTGCACTTCATGGCCGAGACCGCGAAGATCCTCAGCCCGGAGAAGACCGTGCTGATCCCGGATCTGAGAGCGGGCTGTTCGCTGGCGGAGTCCATCACCGGGGAGGACGTACGCCAGATGCGCCGGCGGTACCCGGACGCCCCGGTGGTGACCTACGTGAATACGTCGGCCGACGTGAAAGCAGAGAGCGACGTTTGCTGCACGTCCTCGAACGCCGTGCAGGTGGTTGAATCGCTGGGCACCGACCGGGTGATCTTCCTCCCGGACGAGTACCTCGCGAAGTACGTGGCCACGCAGACCGATGTGGAGATCATCGACTGGAAGGGGCACTGCGAGGTCCACGAGAGATTCACTCCGGAAGAGGTGAGGGGGTATCGGGAAGCGGCGCCCGACCTCGTCGTGCTCGCCCACCCGGAGTGCCCGCCTGACGTCCTCGAAGAGGCGGACTACGTGGGCTCGACCTCGGGAATGGCCCAGTACGTCAAGGAGCGGCAGCCGGCCAACGTCGCGATGATCACCGAATGCTCCATGAGCGACAACGTGGCGGCCGAGAACCCGGACGTGAACTTCATCCGTCCGTGCAATCTCTGCCCCCACATGAAGCGAATCACCCTTCCCAAGATCTTGCGGTCGCTCGAACGGATGGAGCACGCGGTGGAAGTCGAGCTTGAGATCGCGAAACGGGCCAGGCGTGCCGTCGAGAGGATGCTCGAGGTCGGGAGAGGAAGCGGAGGGTGACGACCGGCCCGAGCCGGGTCGCGGTGGTCGGCTCGGGCGTGGCCGGCCTCTCGGCCGCACTCGAGTTGGCCCGCGCCGGCAATCGGTCGAACGTCCTGCTCCTCACGCGCGGGGCCCTCGGCGGACAGAGCGCCTCGTCGCTCGCTCAGGGTGGGGTTGCGGCGGCGCTCGACGATTCGGACTCCCCCGACCTGCACGCCCAGGACACCGAGGCCGCGGGAGGCGGGCTGGCGCGTGGGGACCTCATCCAGATCCTCACCCGGGACGGTCCCGAACGTGTTCTCGCCCTCATCCGCCTGGGGGCCCGTTTCGACAGGACGCCTACCGGCGAGCTCGCCCTCGGCCTGGAGGGTGCCCACTCTCGCCCCCGCATACTTCACGCCAGGGGAGACAGGACCGGAGCCGAAGTGATCCGAGCCCTGCGGGAGGCGGTCCGGTCCGAGCCGCTCATCCGGATCGTCGAGCAATCAGAGGCCCTGGAGCTGGACATCGTCGAAGGAGTCCTCAGGGGACTCGTCGCCAAGGATCACGCGACCCACGAGGTTCGGCGTTACTCCGCGTCGGCGGTGCTCCTCGCCACGGGAGGTCCGGGGCGGGCATACCTCCGCACGACCGCCCCCCCAGGGCTGAATGGGGACGGGATCGCGATCGCGGCTCGCGCGGGAGCTCGTCTCGCAGACCTGGAGTTCGTCCAGTTCCACCCCACCGCGTTGGACGTCCAGACGGATCCACTCCCTCTCGTGACGGAGGCCCTCCGTGGCGCCGGAGCCCTCCTCGTGGACGAAAGAGGACGGAGGGTCGTGGACCCTGCCGAGGGAGGAGAGCTGGCTTCCCGGGACCGGGTAGCCAGGGCGCTCTGGAACCACTTGCGCAAGGGTGGCTTGGTGCTGCTGGATGCCAGAACGCGACCCGGCCACCGGATCGCAGAAGAGTTCCCGGGCGTCTATGCGTTGTGCCGCCGACATGGCATCGACCCCCGCACTGAACCCATCCCCGTCACTCCTGCCGCCCACTATCACATGGGCGGAGTCGATACGGATGGAGAAGGCCGTACCACAGTCGCGGGTCTCTGGGCCGTCGGCGAAGTCGCGGCCTCGGGACTTCATGGCGCCAACCGTCTGGCCAGCAACTCCCTTCTCGAGGGGCTGGTCTTCGGGCCGCGGGCCGCCCGGTCGATCCTGCGAAGCCTCCCCTCCCTTCCCTCTCCGATTTCCGATACTCGAACCGGAGACATGGCGCGATCCCACGTCGCTGGAGATGAAGGGGGTGAGCTACCACCCGAGACCGTTCTCCGGATCCGCACGATCCTCTGGGAGCACGTGGGTCTGGAGCGGGAGAAGGCAGGACTGAGCGGTGCCCTGGAGGAGTTGGACACGATGGAGGTTGAGCTTGGCAACCGGCACCCGGACTCCGCCCGGAACCTCCTTCTCGTCGCCCGCCTCATCACGCGTGCCGCCCTCCTTCGCGAAGAGAGCCTGGGAAGCCACTACCGGTCGGACTTCCCCCTCCCGAAAGAAGGTCCTCCCCGCCGAAGCTTCATGGAACTCGCACCGAGGGGCTCGGGGGACGACGGGGCATCTCCGGTACGACCCGCTCGAGTCCCGGGTTGAACGGCTGGATCAACCAGCCCCGTTCCGCCCCCCATTCTTCTCCCAGCGGTAGACTCGCATGGGGGGAATGTTCAGAAGCTCCACCTCGCGATCCGCCACCCCCATCAGGGGCTCGCACAGCTCAGCCACACGTCCCCGCGCCTGATACGCTACGAAGCGGCCGCCCGGGACCAGAACTCCCTCTACCGCCTCGAGCACCCGCCGACCTACACTCGCCGTCATCGTCGAGAACGGAATTCCGGAAATCACCAACTCCGGGGGATCCATCGCATGCTCCCTCAAGGCATGTTCGAGGTCGACTGCATTCCCCCGGTGCGCGATCAGGCGATCGTCCCGAATCTCCTCCACCATGGCATGGAGCTCCGGATTCAACTCGATGCTCAGAAGCCGGCCGTTGGCGGGCATCTCCTCGAGGATTGCGCGCGTCGTCCCACCGGTCCCCGGACCGAGCTCCACGATGGAACGCGAGCTCTCCACCGCTCCAAGATTGAGAATTCTACGCTCCAGAAAGCGTGAACTTGGAATGATCGACCCGACCTCCATCGGACGACGGAGAAACTCCCGGAAGAAGGCGGTGCGGTCTTCGCGGCCGTTGGCGGTCATGCGATGTCTTGGCAAGGGGCATTCCCTGAGGTCGATGAGTCTTCCCTGAATTGGGCTCCAATTGGCGAAAAATGGAACCAACTTGTGGCGAGTCCGCAACCTGGACTTCACGCGGCACCTTGCTCCACATCACATGCTCGTGGAGTTTCACCCTTCGAGCCCATGCCATGTCCCCGTCCCACGGGAGGAACCCGAGATGCTTTGCATCGCGAGCCACGGTCCGGACAACCCGAACCAGGCCGTACTACCCTTCGCCGCCCTCAAGGGATCTCTTGCCGCCGCTGCGGAAGGGGCCTATCCCGAAGAGCGACCGGAGATGTTTCTGATGCAGGAGGCCGTGTACCTCGCGGCGAAGGTCACTCCCCTCAACGAGCTGAAGGCGGTCGGCCTCCCCCCGATCTCCGACATCGTGGAGGCCCTCGCCGGGGCGGGATTCCGGATGGTGGTGTGCCGACCCTGTGCGGAGGGTCGGGGACTGGGGCCGGAAGATCTCGCCCCCTACGCCGAGATGGGAGAGGGGAAGGATCTGGCGGTTCTCACCACCCGTCACTCCCAGGTCTTGACCTTCTGATCCCGGCCCCGCGATAGGGCCCTTCGAGCCCCGGGCGGCGATGTGATCGAACGGGGGCCTCAAATCTGCGCACACTGAAAGAGGGGTGGGATCCCGTTCTTGGGATCCCACCCCACTCCGCAATGACGTTCCGGACACCCCTCGCGTCTCCCGAAAGGTCCCGGAGCACTGCCCGTCAGTAGCGGTAGAGCTCGGGCTTGTACGGTCCCTGCTGCGGAACTCCGATGTACTCGGCCTGCTCCGGAGTCAGCTCGGTCAGCCTCACTCCCAGCTTGTCCAGGTGGAGCCTCGCCACCTTCTCATCGAGGTGCTTCGGCAAGGTGTAGACTTCCACGTCGTACTCCTCGGAGCGCTTGTGCAGCTCGATCTGCGCCATGACCTGGTTGGTAAAGGAGGCCGACATCACGAAGCTGGGATGTCCGGTCGCGCATCCGAGATTGAGGAGGCGTCCTTCCGCGAGGAGGAGGATGCTGTGTCCGTCCGGGAAGATGAACTCGTCAAGCTGCGGCTTGATGTTGTTCTGCTTGACCCCGGGCATCTTCTTGAGGCCGGCGACGTCGATCTCGTTGTCGAAGTGGCCGATGTTCCCCACGATGGCCTTGTCCTTCATCCGCGCCATGTGTTCGGCCGTGATGACGTCCTTGTTCCCGGTCGCAGTGATGAAGATGTCCGCAGTCTCCACGACGTCCTCCAGCTGCACGACTTCATATCCCTCCATCGCTGCCTGCAGCGCGCAGATCGGATCGATCTCGGTAATGAGGACGCGCGCGCCCTGCCCACGGAAGGCCTGGGCGGAGCCCTTTCCGACGTCACCGTATCCGAGGACCACACAAACCTTCCCGGAGAGCATGACGTCGGTGGCCCTCAGAATCCCGTCGGTGAGCGAGTGACGGCAACCGTAGAGGTTGTCGAACTTCGACTTGGTCACCGAATCGTTGACGTTGATCGCCGGGAACAGCAGGGTTCCCTTCTTCATCATCTCGTAGAGGCGATGGACTCCGGTGGTGGTCTCCTCGGACACGCCCTCGATCGCCTCGGCGGTCCGGGTCCAGCGCGTCGGATCCTCCTCCTGCACGCGCCGCAGGAGATCCAGGATGACCCCCCACTCCTCCGGCTCCTTCTCCGGATCGAAGTCGGGAACGCGCCCGGCCTTCTCGTACTCGACGCCCTTGTGCACGAGGAGGGTGGCATCGCCTCCGTCGTCCAGGATGAGATTCGGAGTGCCTCCGTCGGACCACCGGAAGGCCTGGTCCGTGCACCACCAGTATTCCTCGAGGGTCTCGCCCTTCCAGGCGAAGACCGGCACCCCGCGAGGGTCTTCCGGCGTTCCGTCGGGACCCACCACGACGGCCGCTGCCGCATGATCCTGCGTGGAGAAGATGTTGCACGAGACCCAGCGGATGTCCGCCCCGAGATGGGTGAGCGTCTCGATGAGGACGGCGGTCTGAACGGTCATGTGCAACGACCCCATGATCCTCGCCCCTTCGAGGGGACGGGAATCGCCGTATTCCTCTCTGAGCGCCATGAGGCCGGGCATCTCGTGCTCGGCCAGCCGAATCTCCTCCCTCCCGAGCTTCCAGAGCCCGAGGTCCTTCACCTTGAAGTCCGGTTGCCCGTCCAGCTCCCGGGAGAGGAGGAGGGTCTTGGCATCCTTGGTCGCGGTCGTCATGTTCGATTTCCTCGGTCTTGAAGTTCCAAAGTCGAATCGGTGGCGCCTCTGTCGGCGCGCAATGTAAACAGCAGGGGCCCGCCCGCATCGGAATCCGGTGGAAGCTCCATCCGCCGGACTGACACAAAGCCCGCACCCCGCAGCCAATCGTCGAGCTCGTCCGGTGAGAAGCCGAGCCAGACATGGCCCATCTCCTCCCGGAACTCGGTCCTGTCGTGCCGCTGCATATCGAGGATCAGAAGCGCTCCTCCCGGACGGAGAGTCCTCCGCACTTCCCTGAGCGCGTGTGCCGGCTCGACCACGTAGTGAAGCACGAGCGAGAGGATGGCCACGTCCAACTCTGCATCTTCGATGGGCAGAGACTCCAACTCTCCCCGGCGGACCTCTACGTTTCCACAGTCGGCAAGCCGCACGTTAGCCAACTCCAGCATCTCCTCGGAGCGGTCCAGAGCCAGCACCCGCTTCGCAAACGGGGAGAGCAGTCGCGCAAGCTGCCCGGTGCCGCACCCCAGGTCGCCCACCACCTCCGTACCGTTCAGAAGTCCGGCCAGGAGCTGCAAGTCCGCCCTCCGCCCGAAGTACTCCTCGCGGAGGTGATCCCACCGTCCGGCCTCGGACGAGAAGAAGGCCTTCGCCCTCTGCGCGCGCGCTTCGAGCACGCTGCTCGCCCGTACTCGATCGGCACGGGCGGCCTGGGTATCAGAGAGATCTTCTCGAACCACCCTCCAGAGTCGGGCTGCCGCGGGATCGAGCTCCCGCGAGATCCGGTAGTGGCGGCTGGTTCCCTCGGCACGAACCGAAAGCCATCCATCCAGCGACAGGACGCGCAGGTGACGACTCACGGTCGACTGGGGGAGCTGCACTGCCCGACAAAGCTCCGACACCGTCAACTCGCTCCTCTCGAGGAGAAGGAGTATCCGGGTCCGGGTCTCGTCGGCGAGCGCGCTCAGCCGATCCAGAACGCCGGTGGTTGTAGTCGTCATGTTTTCCTTTCATCCGTCCATCCGCATGAAAGGAAACAGTCATCCGGTCCCCGGTCAACCCTGGAAGGCCGTTGAAGGGGGTTCAGTCGAACTCGTGCTCGATGGGGTCGAGCGAATAGATATACCGAGCGATGGCGACCCGGTCCTCGTCGAGGAGGAATCCGGTTCCCTCCCGGATGACGTCCGCCATCGACCCACCCGCGAAATCGCCGTCGGGATCCATGCCGAACTCGAGATAGCGGACGAAGTGCCGCTCGCTCCAATCACCGATGCCGGTGTCGTGGGGCGTGATGTTCGGCATGGTTTCACCATCGGGACCTTCGGCCGTTCCCGCGTAGCGAAACGACTCGTCGATGCCCCCGGAACGCGTTCGGGGACTGTGGCACTCCGAGCAGTGTGCGACGGCGCGCGCAAGGTAGGCCCCGCGATTCCACTCTTCGTCGCGGTCGGGATCGGGCTCGAACCGCCACTCCTCGAAGTTCAGCATCTTCCAGAATCCGACGCCCCCGCGAAAGCCCGCGTACCAGGGGATGTCGTGTGGAACGTTCTCCCTCGAGATCGCAGGGACGGCTCGGAGGAAGGCGAACAAGTCGGAGAGGTCGGCGTCCGACATTCCGCTGAACGCTGTGTAGGGAAAGGACGGGTAATAGTGGCTCCCATCGGGGGCACGCCCTTCCCTCATCGCACGCACGAAATCTTCCTCCGACCACTCCCCGATCCCATTCTCTGGATCCGGGGTGATGTTCGTCCCGTAGAAGGTGCCGAATGGCGTCTCCACGGGCTTTCCTCCAGCAAGGAAAAGCTCGTCGCCCTCCTCCTCGGTGTGGCAAGCGATGCAGTTTCCCGCCCTCGCCAGGTAGGCCCCCCTCACGACCGGGTCTTCCGACCCCGGGTCGCCGCGCAGCTCGGCCGCGTCGACCAGAGTGTCCCCCACCGCGGCTGGGGGGGAGGGGTTGGGTCCCGCATCGGCCGCCACGCTCCTCTCCCATCCATAAGCGAGCAGGAGCACACTTCCGAGCAGCGCAAGAACCAGGAAAAGGACGACCCTTCCTCGCCCTCTTCCGACCGCCATGGGCCTAGAAGCGGAAGCTGTCATGGCAGGCGCCACAGGAATCACCCAGGGAGATGAAGGCCTGAGTCATCTCCATAGCGTTGCCGCCCTGGGTCGCTTCTCCGAAGGCCGCTGCCCTCTGCTCGGTGTCCTGCGCCCGCTCGCTGAAGGTCCCGGAATCCTCCCAGATCTCCGGACGCGCGTCGCTCTCATCGTGCGCGCTTCCCTCGGGAAAGAGGCTCGGCACGTCTGCGAGGAGGCCGGCCAGCGCCGCGCCATGCACCGAGATCCGGTCCTCGAACGGCGCGCCGTCCAGGAGGATCGCGGCCGAAGCCGCCATGTGTCCGCTCACCGCTCTCATCACGCCCTGCCGGTGATCGACGAGGGCCTCCACCTCCAGATCCTGAACGCCGGCAAAGGCCGGAAGTCCGACCGGCGTAGCATCGTCGGCGGCTCGAGACTCCGCGGCACCGAACCCGGCTGCAACCACCGAAGCGACGAGTGCGGCGGCCAGGATAAAGGAAAGCGGTCGTGGGGACATCGTCTGCACTCCGGGTTGGGTTCGTCCGACGCTGCTCGAACCTCCAATATGCGGGGGCGGTTACCCCTCACGCAAAGGGGACCGCTCGCGGTAGATTCCCGGCGGGGAGAGTGCGGGGTCGGCGCCGACCCCGTCTGGAATCACCGAGGGCAGTCACGGGAGGACCACGTATGTCACCGCGCCCGATTGATCCGTCGATCCGATCTCGCGGAGGGGACGAACCGGAAGGTCCGGGGGTACCCGTGGACCGTTTCAAGGAGGCACTCTCCCATTGGACCTCCGGTGTCTCGCTCGTCTCGGTGAGGGACACGGACGGAAAGGTGTACGCCACCACGGTGAGCTCGTTCGACGGGCTCTCCGCCGATCCGCCGCGAATCCTATTCTCCCTCGGACCGGGCGCCCAGGTGCTCCCTTTTCTCCAGCTCGGGGGCGAGTTCGTGGTCAACATGCTCGAGGTGAGCCAGCGCCGGCTCGCGGTGATCTACGCGGATCCCTTCCCGGTCGGCCCGTCGCCCTTTCCCGAAGAAGGCGCCCCAGTGCTCCCGGGCTCCCACGCGGCGGTCGTCTGTCGGACCGATCGTATCGTGTCCGTCGGAGCTTCCCGGGTGGTCATTGGCCTGGTGACGGACGCGATTGTGGAAGGGAGCGGCAAACCCCTGCTCCACTACCGGAGGGAGTACTGGAAGCCGACCCCCCTGAACGACCCCGACTGACCGTGCGGTCCTGACTTACTTCTCCAACAACCTTCAAGCCTCGATCCGGCGGCCAGGCCTCCATCGCTCGCCGGGGGTGACCCCGTGGCTGTATCTTTGGACTTCGATCCGGAGCGACACCCCCGGTCCGCCCCGCGGCTCCGTCGCATCCGGGTGCCTCCAGTCGAGCGATGTCTCCCCATCAGAGGAGCACGATCATGAGCCCATCCGCAGACCGCACCATACTCGTCACGGGGGCCACTGGCCAACAGGGGGGGAGCACCGCCCGAACCCTCCTTCGCAACGGATTCACGGAGATTCGTGCCATGACCCGGAATCCCGCTAGCGATCAAGCGGAGGTGCTGCGCGACCTTGGCGCCGAGGTGGTGTTCGGCGACTTCGACGACCCCGACTCGCTGGTGGCTGCGCTGGACGGGGTCTGGGGCGCGTTCTCGGTGCAGAACACCTGGGAGGCCGGAGTCGAGAACGAGGAGAAACAAGGCCTGCGGTTCGCCGAGCTGGCACGCGAGGCCGGAGTAGAACACTTCGTCTATGCCTCGGTTGGCTCGGCCGACCGAGGCACCGGGATCCCGCACTTCGAGAACAAGTTCCGCATCGAGGAGCGGGTGCGGGAGCTGGGATTCCCGACACACGTGGTGCTCCGGCCGGTCTTCTTCATGGAAAACCTCGCCGGCCCGGGGTTCAAACCGGGCATTCTCGAGGGGAAGCTGCGGATCGCCCTGCGGGAAGACACACAGCTGCAGATGATCGCGGTTCAGGACATCGGAACCTTCGGTCACCTCGCATTCAGGAAGTCGGAAGAGCTCTCGGGCGAGGCCATCGACATCGCGGGAGACCAGCTCACCATGCCTGAGGCGGCCCAGATGCTGACCCAGGCGGTCGGGCACGATGTGATCTTCGAGCAGCAGCCCATCGAAGAAGTCCGGGAGTCGAGCGACGACTTCGCGCAGATGCTCGAGTGGTTCGACGCAGTGGGCTACGACGTGGACGTCTCGGAGCTCGAGCGACGATTCGGCCTCAGGCTGAAACGGTTTCACGAGTGGGCGATGAAGCCGGACTGGAGCTGACTCGGCCGAGATCGCCGACGACGGGGGAGAAGCCCCCTCTTATGACGAGAATCGGCCCCTCGTGAGGCCGACCGACCCCAGCGACCAGGCGACGCATGTCCCACATCCTGCTCCCCCTCCTCGCTCAGGCTGCACCGATCGAAGTGCCGCCATTGACTCCGGGGATGCTCGTGGTTTTCGGGATTGTCGGCCTCGCGCTCGTTCTCTTCATCACCGAGGTGATTCCGATCGACGTCGCGGCGATCGCGCTCCTCGTGGTCGTCGTGGCGCTCGAACCGTGGACGGAGGTATCGCCCCAGGACGGTTTATCGGGCTTCGCCAGTCAGGCCACGATCACCGTGCTGGCGATGTTCATTCTGAGCGAGGGGATACGGAGGACCGGACTCCTCCAGATGATCGGGGACCAGATCATCCGGCTCGCGAAGGGCAGTCCCCGCAAGCAGCTCGGTGCCCTCGTCGCCCTCGCCGGCTCCACCGCCGGGGTCGTAAACAACACGCCGGTGGTCGCCATGATGATCCCCATGGCGGTGAACATCGCCGATCGGACGAACCAGTCACCGTCCAAGTACCTCATCCCGATCTCATTCGCCGCGATGATGGGAGGGATGCTCACCCTCATCGGTACCTCCACGAACCTCCTCGCCAGCGATGTCTCGGCCCGTCTCCTCGATCGGCCGCTCACCATGTTCGAGTTCACGCACCTGGGCGCCCTCGTCCTGATCGCGGGAGGTACGTACCTCCTCGTCGTGGGCTGGAAGCTCACCCCGGCCAGGGTGAAGCCGCGGGAGAGCCCCATGGAGGCCTTCGAGATGGGGGAGTATCTGACCGAGCTGCACCTCCTCGAGGGCTCACCGCTCGCGGGAAAGAGGGTGGACCAGGCCCTGGTGGAGCTCGGCCTCGACCTCGAGATCGTGAGGCTGAGGCGGAAAGGTCAGGTTTTCGATCCCCCGATCGGGCCCAAGGAGCTCCAGGAGGGAGATCTGCTCCTCGTCCGGACGGACCCGATCACAGTACACGAGCTCATGGCCCTTCGGGGAATCGGGTTGGCGAAGGGGCAGACCGTCTTCCGGGATGAGTTCGAGGAGGGTGAGGAGCCGGTGCGCTCCTCGGTTGAGCTCGTGGTGCTGTCGGAGACGCCGCTGGTCGGCGAGACCCTACGCTCGCTGGATTTCCGTCAGACGTTCGGCGTTTCCGTGCTCGCGATCCGGCGCGGGCGAGGCATCCTGCACCGGCAACTCAAGGACATCGAGCTCGAGGGGGGAGACACTCTCCTCGTGCACGGCGCACCGGACAAGATCCAGCGCCTGAGCCAGGACCGGAACTTCATCGTGATCCGGGAAGTGGAGAAGAGGGAATTTCGGCGTTCCAAGCTCCCGGTGGCCCTGGGCATCCTGGGGCTGGTGGTCGCCGCCGCCGCCACCGGACTCGTGCCGATCGTGGTCTCCGCCCTCGGGGGTGTGGTAGCGATGGTGATCACCGGATGCCTGCGGCCCGGCGAGCTCTACGGCGCCGTAGACTGGAACGTGATCTTCCTGCTGGCTGGGGTGATCCCGCTGGGTATCGCTCTGGAGAGGACGGGTGGTGCGGAGTTCCTCGCCCATCTCGTCACGGCCCACACCACCGGCTGGCACCCCCTGTTCCTCCTGTTCTTCTTCTACCTCTTCACCGCCCTGATCACTGAGATCGTGAGCAACAACGCGAGCGTGGTCCTCATGATCCCCGTCGCGGTGGGTGCCGCGGGCCTCGTCGGTGCCGACCCCTTCTCCTTCCTCCTCGCCGTCACTTTCGCCGCGAGCACGCCCATGTTGAGCCCGGTGGGCTACCAGACCAACCTGATGGTCTACGGCCCAGGTGGATACCGCTTCACCGACTTCTTCCGGGTAGGCGCCCTGCTGCAGCTTCTCCTCGCCACCGTCACCACGCTCGGCATCTGGCTCTTCTGGGGGGTGTGAGCGCTCCCGGCTAGCGTGCCATCGCCATGTCGAGGTCCAGGTCATCGTGAAGATCGATGATCAGGAGCCGGTTTTCGTTCGTCAGGGGAACCAGCAGCCGGTTTCGGGTCTCGTCGAAGCCGATGTCCCCGGGTGAGTCCACGTCCTCGAGCAGGGTATGCAGTTGGCCCGTTCCGTCCACGAGATAGATCGCGGAATCGCTCGAGGAGGAGTACGCGAAGCCCCCGTCGGCGAGAAAGGCCACGCCCTCGAACTGCCGGTCCGGCTGGGAGAGGAGATCCGTTCGATCCCCTTCGGGGGTGAGGCGAATCACCTCACCGGTGCTGCGCGTGACCGTGAAGATCCCCCGCGAGCCCACGGCGATCCCCATCGGGTTGCCCAGCTCCTCCCCGGAGGCGAGCGTGGCGCCCCGCGAGAAGTCCTCGACCGCGAGCCGGTACACGGCGTCGGTCCCCGTGCGAGTGGGCGCCCCGTTCGCGTAGGTCAGCCCGCTGTCGGTCACAAAGAGGGAGCCCTCGGGCCCAGCGTCCAGCCCCGTGAGATCGGTGACGTCATCCAGGCAGCGCTGCTCGTCCATGACGCCGGACTCCCGGTCGTACATGCGAATGCACTGGATGTCCACGACGAAGAGGAAGTCACCGGCGATCGCCATGCCCTTAGGGGCGTTCAGCCTGGACTGGGGACCTACCGTCTGGATCCAGACGAGCTCTTCGACCTCGCCGTCGGGGGTGATCCTGGAGATGAATCCGGCGTCGTTGTCCTCGGTCGGTTCACCGCTGATGTTCGAGACGAGGTAGACGTCGGCCACCGGGTCGTGAATGACGGCCCGCGGAGACTCGAAGCCCACGTCGGCGACTTCGATGACCTCTACCGCGAGGGCGCCGAGATCGATCTCTTCACCCTCCTCGCAGGCCGTGAGCCCGACAACCGCGAGCGCCATGGAAAGTGTCAGGAGGCGCAACGGGGAGTTCAGGGACAGGAGCTTTCTCATAGCGTTCCAGAACGATTTGGGAAGACGGACCAATGTCCCTCCCGACGATCGAGAGGGCCGACGATTCCGGCTCACAGCACTGCTTGCAGGCGATCCGGAAGGCCAGATGTACCATGACCCTGCACGTGACCCCCGGGTTCCGTCCCCGGGTCCGAGCCCGGCCCGTACGCTTGCTCCGAGCCAAAAGGCTCGCCTACCTTGCCCGGAGCGGCAGTTCGTACCTCCCACCCCGGTAAGGAAGCCCGATGAAGACGCTGTCCCTCCCCACCCAGACCACGTGCCTCGCGCTCGCCATTCTCGGGGGCCTCTCGATCCTTGCAGTTCCCGCCTCCGCGCAAACGCTCCATGCGGAGATCGACGAGCTCGTCGAAGCCAGAGCCAAGCTCGGACAGGAGATCGTCGATAAGCTCTTTTCCTTTTCCGAGCTCGGCATGCAGGAGTTCGCGACCTTCGACTACCTCGTCCCGCTCCTGCGCGAGCACGACTTCGAGGTCGAAGAGGGGATCTCGGGAATGCCGACCGCTTGGTGGGCGACCTGGGGCTCGGGCAGCCCCGTGATCGCCTTCGGAAGCGACATCGACGGCATTCCCAGGGCAAGCCAGAAGCCGGGCGTGGCGTACCACGATCCCATAATTGAGGACGCTCCGGGGCACGGGGAGGGGCACAATTCGGGTCAGGCCGTCAACATTCTCGCCGCGCTGGCCCTCAAGGACATGATGGAAGCAGAGGGAATCGAGGGCACGATCGTCCTCTGGCCCGGAGTCGCGGAGGAGCAGCTCGCGGCGAAGGCCTGGTACGTGCGGGACGGCCGGTTCGACGACGTCGACGCGACGATCTTCACCCACGTCAGCAGCAACCTGGGTGTCACCTGGGGCGGAAACCGGGGGTCCGGACTCGTGTCGGTGGAGTTCACCTTCGAGGGCGAAGCGGCCCACGCCGCCAGCGCCTGGAGGGGCCGAAGCGCCCTCGACGCCGTCGAGCTCCTCAGCGTGGGATGGAACTACTGGAGAGAGCACATGAGTCCCCTCCAGCGCTCCCACTCCGTGATCACCGACGGGGGAGACCAGCCGAACGTCGTCCCCTCCTTCGCGACGGTGTGGTACTACGTCCGCGAGGTCGACTTCGAGCACCTCCGGGAGAACTTCGACTCCATTCTCCGCATCGCGGAAGGCGCGGCGCTCATGACGGACACCCGTATGGACTACCGCATTCTGGGACAGGCCGCCCCTCGACACTTCAATCGTCCGATCGCCGAGGCCATGGGACCCCATATCGAAGCGGTTGGCCTCCCGGAATGGAGCGAGGACGACCTTGCGCTCGCCAGAGCCGTCCAACTCGAGGTAGGCAGTGAGCCCACAGGGCTACCCACCGAGGTCAACGGAGTCGAAGGCCCTCCCTCCGAGCCGCAGAGCGGAGGTTCGGACGACATCGGCGACATCTCCTGGGCGGTGCCGACCGTCACCCTCCGCTTTCCCTCCAACATGCCGGGCCTGCCCGGACATCATTGGGCCAACTCGATCACCATGGCCACCCCGATCGCGCACAAAGGGGTCGTTGCCGGAGCGCGGGTGCTCGCCCGCACGGCTCTCGACCTCTATCTGGACCCGGAGATCCTCGCCGAAGCTTGGAGCTACTTCGAGGACGTCCAACTCGAGGAGGATGAGTACTACAGCTTCATCGGGTCCGACGACCCACCCGCCACTCATCTCAATCGGGAGATCATGGAGCGCTTTCGCCCGGAGTTGGAATCGTTCCACTACGACGAAACGCGATATGACACCTATCTCGAGCAGTTGGGTATCGAATATCCCACGCTCCGGCCCGATCAGTGGGAACGCGTCGGAGAAACGGGCAGGGATTAGCGCGGAAGGCTCCTCGTGCCGCCGGTGCCGTCTCCTTTCCGCGGCACCGGCTATGGAAACCAGGAAGCACACCAGGTCAATCGCATGCAGAGGAGGAAGCACCTGAGCCGATTCAGACTGCCGATCCCCTTCGGGACGATTCTCCTCCTCGTCCTCCTCCCCGCGGCGCTCTCCGCCCATTCCCCGCTCCAGGTGCCCGTTCCGGAACCGGAGCCCCAAACTCCGGGGGACACCATCCCCGACGTTCCGGTAGACACGATCCCGGACGCCCCGGGAGACACGATCCCGGAGCCCCCGGACCCCGAGGAGGAACGCCCGAGCTACGAGGAGCTCATTCCGCCCACTGCCGAGAGCGACGACGGGCTCTTCACGGTTCACAAGGTCGACGACCGCCGCTTTTTCGAAGTGCCGGTCGACTTGCTGGGGCGAGAGCTCCTGCTCCAGACGAGGATCACCCGGACAGCCACCGGGGCGGGATTCGGAGGCCAACGGGAAACCACCGCCGTGATCCGCCTGGAACGGCGAGACGACCAGATCCTGGTACGCATGGCGGGACACGAAAACGTGGCGCCCGACACGCTCCCGATCTTCGAAGCGGTGAGGAGCTCGAACTTCGAGCCGATCGTGCACGCCTTCGATGTGGAGGCCATGCCCGACGACTCGCTCTCGGTCGTGATCGAGGTGACCGACTTCCTCGCGTCTGACTCTCCCCTCATCGGGCTCCATCGGAGTCGGCGCGAGCAGTTCCAGATTCGCGCGCTCGAGCGCAACCGGAGCTTCGTCGAATCGGTCAGGAGCTTCCCACGGAACATCGAGGTGCGCCGCACCGTGACCTACTCGGCCGGAAACCCTCCGGCCCACGCCCTCGGCCAGACCATCTCATTGGAGCTGGGTCATTCCCTCCTCCTCCTCCCGGACGAACCCCTCGCCCCGAGGAAGTGGGACGAGCGTGTGGGCTACTTCTCCGTCCAACAGAACGACTTCGGCGCGGAGACTCAGCGGCTCGCCCAACGCAGATTCATCCAGCGATGGAGAATGGAGCCCTCCGACCCCGAGGCCTATGCCCGCGGCGAGCTCGTGGACCCGGTCGATCCGATCGTGATCTACCTGGATCCGGCCACCCCCGAGCCCTGGCGCCCCTATCTCAAGCAGGGGGTGGAGGACTGGCAGGAGGCGTTCGAGGCCGCGGGCTTTCGCAATGCGATCCGGGCGGAGCTCCCGCCGACGCCCGAAGAGGACCCCGATTTTGATCCGGCCGACGCCCGCTACTCGATGATCCGGTACCTCGCCTCTCCGGTGGAGAACGCGATGGGCCCCCGATTCTTCGACCCAAGGAGCGGGGAGATCCTGGGCACGCACATCGAGTGGCACCACAACGTCATGAACCTCCTGCGGAACTGGTACTTCGTCCAGACCGCTGCGGCGAACCCCAGGGCACGTAGCCTCGAGTTCGAAGAAGAGGTGATGGGGGAGCTCATTCGTTTCGTGGCAGCCCACGAGGTCGGGCACGCACTTGGACTTCCCCACAACATGAAGGGGCATTCGGCGATCCCCGTCGACTCGCTCCGCACCCGCTGGACGTGCGAGCACGGCACCTCCAGCTCCATCATGGACTACGCCCGCTTCAACTACGTGGCGCAACCCGGCGACGACGCATGCTTCACGCCTCGTCTCGGCCCCTACGATCGCTGGGCCGTGGAGTGGGGATACCGTGTGATTCCGGGGATCGACGATCCGGAGGCTGAGCGAGAGATTCTCAACGAGTGGATCCTCGCCCGGGACGGCGACCCCGTCTACCGCTACGGCGATCCAAGCGCTGTCGATCCGGGCGCGACGAGCGAAGCGCTCGGAGACGATCCGATCCTCGCTTCCGACTACGGGATCGCCAACCTCGAACGGATCGTACCGCAGCTCGCGGAGTGGACCTTCGAAGAAGGGGAGGACTACGGCCAGCTCCGGGAGCTCTACGGTGAGGTCGTGGCCCAGTGGTCACGCTACACGGGGCACGTCATCCTCCTCGTGGGTGGGGTGGACTGGACGCGACGCGTCCAGGGACAGGACGGTCGCCCATTCACTCCGGTGTCCGGCGAACGCCAAAGGGCCGCGATGCACTACCTGGATCGACAAGTCTTCCGGACTCCCGGCTGGCTCGTCGACCCCGACGTGCTCTACCGCATCGAGCCGACAGGAACCCATGAGCGGATCCGCTCACAGCAGGTCTCGGCGCTCATTCAGCTCCTCGACGTGAGACGCCTGAGAAGGGTCGCCGAGCAGGAAGCTCTGGGGGGAGAGGCGTCCTACTCACTCCTGGAGCTCCTCGAGGATCTGCGTTCCGCCGTCTGGCGGGAGTTGGACGAGGGACGGCCGGTCGATTCGTTCCGGAGGAATCTGCAGAGGGCCTACCTGGAGAGGATCGGCAACCTGTTGGACGATCGTGGAGCCCTCGCCACCGATATCGCTCCGATCCTGCGAGGCCAACTGCGAAACCTGTCCGAGCGCGCCCGGACAGCCGAGCGGACGACGGAGGAAGATCTCACACGACTTCACCTCGAGGACGTGATCGTCCGTATCGCCCGGATCCTGGACGAGTCCGGGTGACCCGGTTGCGCTTTCCGCCCGCGATACGACTCCTCTTCTTCATGTTCGCGGGCACGCTCGCCGTCGGACTGAGCTCCAGCTGCGACCTCCTTTCGGGCCCGGGTCCGGAGCCGACCACCGTGGAGGTATCCCACCCGGAGCTGACCTTCGACGCCCTGGGCTCCGAGGCGGAGCTCACGGCCGAGGTCCTGGATCAGAACGGGAGAGTCATGCCGGACGCCGAGACGTCCTGGAGCTCGGCAGACCCCGAGATCGCTTCGGTGTCGGATGCCGGCCTGGTCACCTCCGCCGGCAATGGAGCAACCACCATCACCGCATCGGCCGGCCGTGCGGAAGCGGAGATCCCGGTCTCGGTGCAGCAGGTCGCGGCTTCCATCACCATCGAAGGGGGAGACGGTCAGACCGGATCCGCAGGGAGCGCACTTCCGGCTCCGCTCGAGGTTCGGGCCTTCGACTCGGAGGGCCATGTGGCCGTGGGCGCGAGGGTTCTCTTTTCGGTCGTGTCGGGAGGGGGCAGCGTGGGGGATCCCGAAACGGTCACGGACGGGGAGGGCCGAGCCTCCACCATCTGGAGCCTCGGAACCGAGGCCGGGGAACCGCAGCGGGCACGGGCCGTGGGGACCGGGGAGGACTCCGACGCCGAGGTCGTCTTCGAGGCGACCGCACTCAGCGGTCCTCCGGCGGACATCCGCACCGTGTCCGGGGGAGGACAGGTGGCGAACAGGTTCGAGGTCGTGCCAGCTCCGCTCGTCGTGAGGGTCGAGGACGACTACGGCAATCCCGTTCCCGGAGCGGAGGTCCACTTCTCGGTCGAGGCGGGCGGGGGAGCTCTCGACTTCCCCCGGACGAGGACGGGAACCTCGGGACTGGCCAGCACCCGGTGGGCCCTCGGCCCGGACATCGGTACGCAGCGGGTGGCCTCATCCATCGAAGGGGGAGCCCAGGTCACCTTCGTTGCGGACGCGCTTGCCGGAGGAGGGCCCGGCTCGTTCTCGATCGAGCTGGAGTTCCTCGACGAGCCCACGGCCGAGCAGCGAGCGGCCTTCGAGGCCGCCGTCGTGCGGTGGGAATCCATCATTGTCGGTGACTTGCAGGCCCTCTACATGGCGGAAGAGGGCGGCTTGTGCGGCGAGCGCTCACCCCCGATGGACCGGACCATCGACGACCTTCTCGTCTTCGTCACTCTCGAGGAGATCGACGGACCCGGAGGTACGATCGGGCAGGCCGGCGTCTGTTGGATCCGGAACTCGAACAACCTACCGATCGTGGGGCAGCTCCGGCTCGACGTGGACGATCTTGCCCAACTCGAGAACCTCGGGCTCCTGGAGGAGGTCATCGTGCACGAGCTCGGGCATGTCCTCGGCATCGGGTCCCTCTGGAGAGTGCTGGACCTCCTCAACAACCCGTCACTCCCGAACAACCGGGGCGCGGACACGCACTTTCCGGGCTCCTGGGCCGTGGCCGCCTTCGACGCGATCGGGGGTGAGGAGTACGAGGAGGGGGAGAAGGTCCCCGTGGAGAACGAGATCGGGAGCTTCGGAACCCGAGACAGCCACTGGAGGGAGAGCGTGTTCAACAACGAGCTCATGACCGGGTCCATCTCGGCCGGCTCGAACCCGCTGAGCAGAGTGACGATCGCCTCCCTTCGGGATCTCGGTTACGCCGTCGACGAAAGGGCCGCGGACAGCTTCACCCTGGACCGGCCGGCCGCGGTGCCGGGCGTCGTCCCCCACATCCACCTCGGCGACGACGTGATCCCCGGCCCGATTCGTCGGATCGGAGAGAGCGAACCGATTTTCGAGGTCCCGGAGCTTGGAAGATGAGGCTGCTCGCTGCAACGGTGATCACCGGCCTCCTCTGCGGATGCGCGATTCGTGGCAGCGATGCCCTGGTCTGCGACCACGGCGAGCGGGCCGTCTTGCCCGTCGCCACCGCCCACCTGCCGGGAGAATTCCGACTGGCCCTCGTCTCCACCGAAGGCCCCGCGGCCGGGGAGAGAACCGAGCTTCGGCTCACTCTCGTCGCCCAGGAGGACGAGCTCCGGACCGTGCCCGGGATCGGAGGCGAGCCACTGCCGGGAGTCGAGCAACCGTTCAGGGGCTGGATCGAGGGAGACCTGGCCGCGATCGGAGCGGAGGCTCCGGGAGACCTCGGATCCATCGATCCGAGTGCCCCGGGAGTCTCGGTGCTGAGGATGGAGGCGGCGGGGAATGGTCAGCCGCGAGTGGTCCTGCGGCTGGGCTCCGAAGCGAACCGCCGGGATCGCGTGGCCTTCGACGAGGCCTTTGCGGTGCTGCGTGTCCATTCCGCGGATGAGCGCGGCTTCTCGGGTGAGTGGGAAACCGGTGGAGGCGGAAGGGCGAGGGCGGCAGGGCACTTTTGCGCCGTCCGGAGCGAATTCTGACCGTCAGATCGCCGTCAGGCGCTCCAGAAACATCTCGACCTCGTCCGTGTCCTGGAGAACGTAGTGCGCCGCCGTCGGTCGAGGCACATCCGAGACGAGGATGGCGATGCCCCGGTCCTCGAGGGCCCGAAAGGCGTCCTCGTCGGTGGTGTCGTCTCCGACGTAAAGGGGGGTGACGCCGGGTCGATCCAGGTCCAGCGCTTCGAGGAGCCAGAGCACCGCCCTTCCCTTGTGCCAGTCGAGCCGCGGACGAATCTCGAAGACCATCTTTCCGTGGGCCTTCTCGAGGTCGGGGTGTCGGGCCAGGGCGGTGTCGATGGCTTCTTCGACCCGGCGCCGCTCCTCGTCGGCGAGCAGCCGGTAGTGCACCGCGACGGTGAAGCGCTTCGGCTCCACGAAGGCGCCCTCGATCTCCGCCAGTTCCTCCTTCAGCTCCCTGGTCACCGCTTCCACATGGGGCACGAGATCCCCCGCCACTTCGTGCCGAAGCGAGTCGGCGGCCCCTTCGGCGCCCCAGATGTCGAATCCGTGACTCCCCGCATAGTTCAGGCCCCGGAGCTTCACGAACCCGAATACGTCCTCCCGGCTTCGCCCACTGACCAGGGTGGTCGGGAAGCGCTGACCCAGCCGTTCCAGGATCCGCCGCCTTCGGGTGGGGAGCACCGCATCCTCGGGCCGATCCACGATCGGCGTGAGGGTTCCGTCGTAGTCCAGAAAGATGGCCGGCCTGGACACCCGGAGTCTCTCCGCGATGGCGGGCCACTCCCGCAAAGCAGAGGGTCGCCGATGTGGCTGCTCTCGGACCCAATCGTCGAGGAACTCGACGGTGATCGTCCCGACCTGATCGACCTCCACCACGAAGTCGGCCCCTCCCTCCTTGAGGGCGATGCGGTCCTCCGGCCGGCCCGCGACGCCGACCACGACGGCAAACGCTCCACCCTGCCCCGCCTCCACACCCGACAGCGCGTCCTCGAAAACCACGCAAGCGCCCGGATCCACCGACAATCTCCGCGCCGCCTCGAGGAAGAAGCCGGGATCCGGCTTTCCGGGCACCTTCTCGCTCCGGATCGCCTCCCCGTCGATGCGCTCGTCGAAGAGTTCGGACAGCCCGGCCCGGCGCAGGATCTTCTCGCAGTTGCGACTGGACGAAGCCACCGCAGTCCGGACTCCCGCTCTCCGGAGCTCCTGGATCAGCTCGACCGTTCCGTCGATCACATCTACGCCCTCGGAGACCAGAAGGGCGTCGAAGATGGCGTCCTTGCGGTTCGCAAGGCCACACACCGTCTCTGCTTCGGGAGGATCTTCGGGATCGCCTGCGGGCAGCTCGATCGATCTCGAGGTGAGGAAGGAGTTGAGCCCGTCGTATCGAGGCTTTCCGTCGACGTACCGCCGATAGTCGGAATCGAGGTCGAACGGTCGGAAGGTACGACCCTCATCCTCCGCGAGGCCCCGGAGGAAGGCGTCGATGAGCCGCTTCCACGCCTGCGCGTGGAGCTTCGCCGTGTCCGTGATCACCCCGTCCATGTCGAAGATCGCCCCTTCAAGCCGCGGCGATCCGCGCTCCGGCGCTGGAGCCTGCCGGTCAGAAGGAGAAGAATCCACTTGGCGGCTGCGGTTGGTAGGTGTGAACGGGGGGGAGGTCGTCCCATCCCTCGTCGGACGCGGCCTGAAGGAAGGCGTCCACCCACCAGGACAGGTCGAACTCCTTGATCGTCCTGCGCAGGGACCCCATCCTCCGCCTCCGATCCTCTCGAGGCATGGTCGCGGCCTCATGAATCGCCTCGGCAACGCCCTCCACATCGAATGGGTTCACCAGCAGGGCGTCGCCCTGAAGCTGCGCAGTCGCGCCGGCATATTCGGAGAGGATGAGCACCCCCTCGCCCTCCAGACTCGAAGCGCAGTACTCCTTTGCGACGAGATTCATCCCGTCCTTCAAGGGCGTGACGAGGGCCACGGCCGCCTCGCGGTAGTGCGCGAGCAACTCGGTCCGATCCCAGTGCCCGTATTGATAGTGGATGGGAACCCAGTCGCCCCTCGTGAACTCGCCCTGGATCGAGCCCACGAGGCGCTCCACTTCCATCTTCAACCGTTCGTACTCCGGGATGTCCTCCCGACTCGGAACGACGAGTTGGACGAGGGTCACTCGTTCGCGCAGGTCGGGATATCGCTCCAGGGCGAGGCGGTAGCCCTTGAGCTTGTGGGGAATCCCCTTGGAGTAGTCGAGCCGGTCAACCCCCAGGATGAGGCGCCGTCCGAAGCCCTCCGCTCGCAGTCGCGCCGCCCGTTCCGAGGTCTCCGAAGAGGCGGCCTCGGACGCGAACTCATCGAAGTCGATCGAGATGGGAAAGACCCCCACCCGCACGACCCGTTCGCCCAGGCGCACCGGGCGGACCCGGTCCTTGCCGCTCCCTCCCACCTCCGCCTGCGGCAGGAGCGCGTCGACGCATTGCAGGAAGTTGGAACGGTCGCGAGCGGTCTGGAATCCGATCAGGTCGTACTTGAGCAGGGATCGGAGGATACGGAATCGCCAGGGGAGCTTGACGAAGAGGTCGAGGTGTGGAAAGGGGATGTGCAGGAAAAAGCCAGTCCCGGCCTCCACCCCCAACGTCTCCAGGTCCTCCGCTACGCCCATCAGGTGGTAATCGTGCACCCAGATGAAGTCCTGGCTGCCCCGGGCCTCCTTGAGCGCCTCCGCGAATTTCCGGTTCACCTTCCGATACGTTTCCCAGAATCGCGGGTCGAAGTTGCACTGCGTCTGGAAGTCATGGAAGAGGGGCCAGATCACCTGGTTGGAGAACCCGAGGTAGAAGTCCTCCTTCTCCTTGTCCGTCAGGAGCACGGGATGTACCTGGTAGCCGCTCCCCTTCGAGAGCTCTTCGAGGGCGCGATGCAGTCCGGTCCCGTCGTGCTGCGGATCGGCCCCCGGCCATCCCACCCACATCCCGCCTCGGCCCTGGAGGACCGGACGCATCGCAGTGACCAGGCCACCGGATCCGGGCTCTGCGGTCCACTCACCGTCCTCACCCCGATCGAGCACGACCGGCAGGCGATTCGAGGCCACGATAAGTCGTTGGTTGGCAGCTCGGGTGTCGGACTCTGGATTCATCCGGACCAGCAGGGAGTTTGTGGGGATTGGCTCCGACGGGACGAATGGCAGTCTAACAGGCTTCCCTTGGGAACCGCAACGCGGCTCTCCGGGTCGGGCGCCGCCGGTTCTGGCAAGGTCTCGACGCACTCGACGGAGGAACATGACCGGGGCCTCTCAAGACTCGGAGTCACCGAGACTTGCACCCACTCGTAGGGAGCGTTGACGAGGGAGGTGCGGAGGCTCCAGGCCGGCAGCTTGCGACCCCACGGATTCCCGTGGTAGCTTTCGACAGCTTCAAGCAGGAGTATCGCCGCTGCGTCGGGCCCCGACACCATGGCGCAGCGGGTACCCGGGGGTGGGTCGCCCTCCAGGCCGGGAGCCCCGACTTCTTCACTCTCGCCCGAACCTGGGCGCTTCGGGGAACTCCGCCGAATTCCCTCGGCCGGATCGAGTCGGCTTCTCAGCCGTTCCCACTCCGCGTTCGGCGCCATTGGGGAACGGTTGGCTCGCCAGTGAGTGGGTAGCTCAGCGAAACTGCGGTGCAATGCATCCTAGCATATAGAGGCCGGGGACAGACGTCGGCCATGAAGTAAATGGAAGAAGGGGCACCGAACCCTCGGTTCCTGGAGGCCCCGTCGGCGCCCCTTCCATCGCACTCCCGAGGAAGCTTCCCGCCTTCGAGCCCCCATGCCCCAGCTACTCGACGCGGTCTTCACCTACCTCTTCAAGTATCCCCGGATCGTGTACGAGAGGGGCGAGCTGGTGTGGGCCGGGAGCTGGTCGTTCTTGGGCCTGGCGCTCGCATTGGTCGTCGGGATCGGTCTCGTGGCCTGGAGCTACAGATGGGCTCGGTCGCGAGCCTCGTCCGGTGCAGCCCTCGGCCTGGTGGCGATCCGGAGCGCGGGGCTCGGGATTCTGGTGATCTGTCTCTTCCGGCCGACGCTCGTCCTATCCACCGCAGTGCCGCAGCAGAACGTCGTCGCCGTCCTCGTGGACGACACACGCAGCATGACGATTCCGGACATGGAAGACCGATCGCGGGGCGATGTCGCCCACGAGCTCCTGGGCGATCTCGACAGTCCCCTCCTCCGCGCGCTACAGGAGCGATTCGTGGTCCGACACTTCGGCTTCGCGTCTCAGGCCACGCGACTCTCCGGGCTTGAAGACCTCTCCTTCCAGGGCGATCGGACGCTCATCGGGCGTGGGCTCGAGTTCGTCCAGCAGGACCTTTCATCGGTCCCGCTCTCCGGAATCGTGCTCGTCACGGACGGAGGCGACCATGATCGACCGGCCCTGGACGACGCGCTGCTTCGCTTGCGTGCAGAGGGAATTCCCGTGCACGTCGTGGGAGTCGGCGGGGAAAGCCTCGCTCCGGACGTGGAGATCGAACGGGTGGACATTCCGAGGTCCGTCCTTCAGGGTTCGGCCGTGACTGCGGAAGTCGTGGTCGGACACTCCGGCTACGCCGGCCGCAGGGTTCCGGTTCGCGTGGAGGAGGACGGCCGGATCCTCGCCTCCGAAGAGGTCGAGCTTCCGAGCGATGGAGGTAGCGTCACCCTGCAGCTTCCACTGGTCCTCGAGGAACCGGGGGTTCGCCGGCTGCGGGCGCGCGTGCCCGCACAACCCGGTGAAATCCTGCGGGAGAACAACCACCGGGACCTCTATGTCCGCGTACGCGACGGAAGGGACAAGATTCTCTACTACGAAGGTCAGCCGCGCTTTGAAGTCGGGTTCCTTCGTCGAGCCCTCGAGGACGACGAGAACCTCCAGCTCGTCGTTCTGCAGAGAACGGGAGAAGAACGCTTCGTGCGCCTCGATGTGGACGACGGCGACGAGCTCGCCGGTGGCTTTCCCCGTAGCCGAGAGGAGTTGTTCGAATACCGCGGACTGATTCTGGGGAGCGTGGAGGCGAGCGCCTTCACGCCCGAACAGATGAGAATGATTGCGGACTTCGTCGATCGGCGGGGCGGAGGGCTCCTGGTGCTGGGAGGCGCGCATTCGCTCGGCGAAGGGGGGTACGCCGGCACGGCACTCGATCCACTCCTTCCGTTGGTTCCCGCCGGCAGCGCTTCGGCAGAGTCACCCGAGCAGGCCTACTTCGCGCAGCTCAGGATCGGACCCACGGAGAGCGGGGCTCGACACCCGGTCCTTCCCTTCGGCGCGGCCGACGACGGAGAGGCTGCGGAGCCGACCTCCGCCGGAGTCGGGGCGCTGGCCGCCGCGCGACGGCCGGTCGTGAGCTGGGACGACCTTCCGCCGCTCACGACAGTGAATCGACTCGGCGAGGCGCGTGCGGGTGCCACGGTCCTCCTCACGGGGGACGACGTTGACCGGCCCGGATCTCAGCAGCCCGTGCTCGCCTACCAACGTTACGGCGCCGGCCTCTCCGTGGTCCTCTCCGTCCACGACACCTGGCTGTGGCAAATGCACGGAGACATCCCCCTCGAGGATCGGACCCACGAGACCTTCTGGCGCCAGCTCCTGCGCTGGCTCGTGCAGGATGCACCCCACTCGCTGGAGGTGCGCGCGGTGCGGGATCGCGTGGCCCCGGATGAGCCCGTGGGATTGATTGCCCGGGTCCGAAGCGACGAGTTCCTGCCCGTCAACGGTGCGACGGTCACCGGAATCGTCACGGATCCATTCGGCAATGAAGAGACGATCCGCCTGAGCTGGAGCGTGGAACGGGACGGAGAATATCGTGGATCCTTCCTCCCGCAGGTCGACGGGCCGTTCGAGATCCGGATCCAGGCAGAGGACGAGAGCCGCCGCCTGACCGCCCCTCCGATCCATGTGGAGGCCGGGGTGCACGACGCCGAGTTTCAGAACGCCGCCATGAGAGTGGACCTTCTCCGCCGAATTGCCGAGGAGACTGGAGGCGCGTTCTACACTCCGGAGACCACGGAGGGCCTGCCAGAGGCGTTACGGTACAGCGATCGAGGCACGGTCGTTCAGGAGGAGCGGGATCTCTGGGACCTCCCGGTGTTTTTCTTCCTCCTCGTGGGGCTCCTCTCGACCGAATGGTTCCTTCGACGCAGGTTGGGGCTGGCATGAGGCTGCGGATCTGGTCCTTCCTGTTGCCGGCCGCCTTCCTCCTGGGAGCAGCGGTGGTGCCGCCTTCCCTGCAGGCTCAGGAGACGCACGTCCTGATCGTGGCGGGCCTCGGAGGCGAGCCCCGGTTCCAGGAGCAGTTCGTGGAGTGGGGAAGCAGGATGGCCGAGGGTGCGCACCTCGCCGGAGTTCCCGAGGAGCGCGTGACCTTCCTCGCAGAGGATACCCAGGGCTCTCCGGGCACCGTAGACGGTCGATCCACCCGGGAGGAGGTCGAAGCGGCCTTCCGACGGATCGCGGAGGTCTCGTCGCCCAACGATCGAGTCCTGATCCTCCTGATCGGGCACGGATCGGGGTCCGGACCGGACTCGCTCGTCAACCTCCCCGGCCCCAGTCTCCGCGCGGCGGAGTACGAAGCACTCATCGAGGGGCTGGCTCCGCGTCAGGTAGCCGTCGTCAACGTGGCGAGCGCGAGCGGCGACTTCGTGCCGGTCCTGGTAGGTGATGGCAGAATCGTGATCACGGCCACGAGAAGCTCTGCCCAGAGAAACGCCACCGTTTTCGGGGGCCACTTCATCTCGGCGTTCCTGGAGGAGAGCGCGGATGCGGACCGCGACGGGCGCATCTCGCTCCTCGAAGCCTTCGAATACGCACGCATCGAGACCGAACGGCACTTTCGGGAACGGAACCTCCTGCCCAGCGAAACGGCTCTGCTCGAGGATCGCCCCGACGGTTCGGGCGTGACCGAACCCGGAGGGGAGGGCGAGGTGGGCCTCCTCGCCTCGCGCTTCTTCCTCGAGGGCCCGCGTCGAACGGATGACCCGGACATAGACCCCCGCCTGGTCGAGCTCCTCGCCGAAGAGGAGCGGCTCGAGCAGGAAGTGAGGGAGCTCCTTCAGCAAGTCGACGCGCTCGACGAGGACGAGTACCGGAGCCGATTGGAAGCCCTTCTTACCGAGCTCGCCCGAGTCGGCCAGGAGATCCGCCAGGTCGAGGGGGATCCCGAATGAGGCTCGCTCGCCTCCTCCCGATCGGCCTCGCCCTTCTCCAGCTCGGGGGCTCACCCGCGCTCGGGGCACAGAGTCCGCCCGAGGTGGACGGTCTCCTGCGGGCGGGTGACTACCCTGGGGCTCTCGAGCGCCTCGAGGCGGCCAGCAGCGGTGAAGCTGCTTCCGAGAACAGGGAGCGGCTTGCGGAGCTTCTCCTGGAGGTGGGTCGGTACGAGGATGCCGAGTCGGTCCTGGAGGAGGGGCTCCGGGCAGACCCCGAACTCCCAGGCCTCGCGCTCCTGCTGGGTCGCGCCCTCCTCGAAACCGGACGCCTGGATGAGGCGCGGGGCGCATTCGAGCAGGCGGACCGCTCCGGGGGCGGAGCGGGGCTCCTCGCCCGGTACCACCTCGGAGAGATTCTGCTTCTCACCGGTCAGCAAGAGGAGGCTCTCGCACATTTCGACCGCTTCATCGACGTCTACAACCGCTCCGGAGCGCTCGATTCGCTCGAGCTGCTCTCGGTGGCTCTCGCCGTCCGTAGGCTCGGTGTGGTGGATCCGGTCCTGCTTCAGGATGCACTGCGGGCCTATGACGAAGCGCTCGCTGCGGATCCGGACAACCTCGAGGCGCACGTAGCCCTCGGAGAGCTCTTCCTGGAGACCTACAACGTTCCCGAAGCGCGGGGGGCGTTCCGGGACGCGCTCACCCGACGGGCACAGCACCCCGGGGCACTCCTCGGGCTGTCGAAGGCCGCCGCGCTCGAGGGTTCCCCAGAGGCCGGCTCCCTCGTGGATCAAGCGCTGGACGTCAACCCGCGACTGGTCCCGGCTTTGGTCCACCGTGCCCGGCTGCGCGTGTCGGCCGAAGCGGACTCGGCGGCAGCGGACGACCTCGAGCGGGCCCTCGCCGTCAATCCCGAGTCGGGTGAGGCCCTGGCCGTGCTCGCGGGATTGCGGCTCCTGGAAGGGAATCAAGGGGCGTACGAAGAGATCAGGGATCGAGTGCTCCACACCAATCCTCGGGATTCCGACTTCTTCGTGACCGTCGCGGAGCTCAGCGCCCAGCGGCGCCTCTATGCCCAGGCCGTCGAGCTCGCGGCGCAGGGTGTGGCCGCGGACAGCCTGGCATGGACCGCGCACGGGGTACAGGGTCTCAACCAGCTCCGCACCGGAGAGATCGAGGCGGGACGGAGAAACCTGGGGCTGGCGTTCCAGGGCGATCCCTACAACCTCTGGTTCAAGAACACGCTGGACCTTCTCGACGTGATGGACGGGTTCGAGGAATGGTATGGGCCTCGGGTCCGGGTGTTCGTGGAACCGGACGACGGTGAGGCCCTCGCCGTCTACGTCATCGAGCTGGCGGAGCGCGCCCTTGACGACCTCGGGGAACGGTACGGATACGAGATCGACGCGCCGGTCCGCATCGAGGCCTTCCGACGCAGCGCGGACTTCTCGGTACGAACGGTGGGACTGACCGGCCTCGGGGCGCTCGGTGTGAGCTTCGGGCCCGTCGTGGCGATGGATTCTCCGGGCGCCCGGGAGGCCGGCGCCACCCACTGGGCGTCTACGCTATGGCACGAACTCGCGCACACCGTTCACTTGGGGGTGACGGATCATCGGGTCCCTCGCTGGATCACCGAGGGACTCGCGGTTCGGGAAGAGCGCCGAGCTGGCCGGGGGTGGGGATCCCGTCCCTCGCTAGGTTTCTTCTCGGCGTATCTCGACGGCGGCGTTCGGGAGCCCAGCGAGCTCAGTCGAAGCTTCATTCGGCCTCGCCACCCCCAGGAGGTCGGGCTCGCGTACGTGCTCAGCTCCCTGGTCGTCGAGTGGATCGAGGAGGAGTGGGGCTTCGATGCGATCCTCGCGATCCTGAGGGGCTACGCCGACGCAAGCTCGACCGGCGAGTTGGTGTCGAGCGAGCTCGGGCTCACGCTCGCGGAATTCGACGCCGAGTTCGACCGGTGGCTTCGAGCACGCTACGCGTCCCCCCTCGAGAAACGCGAAGAGCTGGAAGAGAGTCTCGCCTCGGGCCGGCGCGCCCTGGAGGCAGGGGAGTTCGACGAAGCGGTCAAGTACCTCGAGAAGGCCCGGGACATCTTCCCTGAGAACCCGGACCCCCGTGGGCCCAATCGGATGCTGGCCCAGGCCCACCGGGAATTGGGAGACGACGTCGCGCTCGCAGCGGCCCTCGATGACCACGTCGGAGCCGTGAGCACGGACTACGCGGCGCTCCTGGAGCTGGCGGCGCTCCGGAATGAGCAGGGAGCAACTGAAAGGGCCATCGAATCGCTCGAAGCCGCGCTCCACGTCTATCCGTTCGAGCTCGATGTGCATCAGCGTCTGGCGGAGCTCTACCGGGAGGTCGGAGACTCGGAGGGAGAGATTCGGGAGCTTCGGGTCGCGTTGGCTCTGAGCTCTACCGGCCGGGCCAACGCCCTCTATCGTCTGGCCGACGCGCAGCTCCGCAGCGGGGCCACGGAGGATGCACGGAGCACCGTACTCAAGGCACTCGAGTTCGCTCCGCTCTTTGCGGAAGCTCAGGACCTGCTCCTCCGGATCCTGGACGAGCAATGAACCGTCAACCCATCAGAGAGCGGGAGGGGCCGTTGGACTCGACACGAGCGGAGACGATGACCGACGAACAGGATCGGGTGGACGACGAGCACCTCGCAGATCGCATGCAGGAGGCTCATGCAGCGGTCCTGGCCGAAGTGCGGAAAAGGATCGTGGGGCAGGAGGAGGTGCTCGAACAGGTGCTCCTCTCTCTCTTCGTCGGTGGAAACAGCCTCCTGCTGGGCGTGCCTGGGCTGGCCAAGACCCTGATCATCCAGACGATGGCCGAGGTGCTGGATCTCCGATTTTCCAGGATCCAGTTCACCCCGGACCTGATGCCCTCCGACATCACCGGCACAGAGATCCTGCAGGAGGACGCCTCCACGAACCGGCGAGAGCTCGTGTTCAGACCGGGCCCCATCTTCGCGAATATCGTCCTGGCCGACGAGATTAACCGGACTCCGCCGAAGACACAGGCGGCCCTGCTCGAAGCCATGCAGGAGCACCGGGTCACGGTTCAAGGTCATACGTACGAACTCCAGGAGCCATTCTTCGTCTTCGCCACCCAGAATCCGATTGAGCTGGAGGGCACCTATCCCCTGCCCGAAGCACAGCTCGACCGCTTCATGTTCGAGGTCCTTCTCGAGCATCTTCCGGAGGAGGAAGAGCTGAACGTGGTCCGGGGAACCACGGGGATCCAGGGGGAATCCCCGGAGCAGGCCCTCTCCCGCCAGGACCTGCTCGCGTTTCAGGGCCTCGTTCGCCGGGTGCCCCTCTCGGAATCCGTCGCCCGCTACGCCCTCTCGATCGTTCGCGCGAGTCGCCCGAACTCGAATGGGACGCGTGACTTCGTGCGAGACTGGGTCTCGTACGGAGCGAGCGTTCGGGCGGCCCAGTACCTGGTTCTGGGAGGCAAGGCCCGGGCGCTCACCCACGGACGCTTCGCGGTGAGCTTCGAAGACATCAGGGCGCTGGCGCACCCCGTTCTCCGCCATCGTATCCTCACGAACTTTCAGGCCCAGTCCGAAGGCATCGATACCGAGAGGGTGGTCGACCACCTTCTGGAAACCGTTCCCGTACCCAGATCAGGGATGTAGGCGTCCCCCGGACACCCAGGAGAGCTGAACCGCCATGACCCCCGTGAAGGGCCGCGCCGCACCGAGAGCCGGTACTGGAGCCAACTTCCTGGATCCTGTCGTCCTGCAAAGGATCGGGAATCTGGAGCTGGTGGCCCGAGGCGTGGTGGAAGGATTCCTCCAGGGACTCCATCGCTCGCCCTTTCTCGGCCAATCACTCGACTTCGCAGAACACCGGCCCTACACCGTGGGAGACGATCCCCGGAGGGTGGACTGGCGCGTGTACGCCCGAACGGGACGCTATTACGTCAAGGAGTTCGAGGCCGAGACGAACACCGACTTCACACTTCTTCTCGATGTCTCCCGGTCCATGGCCTTCGGCGGCTCAGGGATCACGAAGTTCGACTATGCCCGATTCCTCGCGGCCAGCCTGGTCTTCTTTGCCCGTCGTCAGGGAGACCGGGTGGGGATCGTCACGCTGGACGACCGTGTGCGCGACTTCGTGCCGTGCTCCGCCCGTCATCTGGAGCGGGTCCTGATCACGATCGACCGAGCCCGTCCGGATGGCTCCGGGCACCTCGCGTCCGCACTGGAAGCATTGGCGGAGCGCCAGGCGCGGGCAGGGATCGTCGCGCTCGTGAGCGACCTCTACCTCGACCCTGAGGAGCTGTCGGGACCGCTGAAGGTGCTGGGGCAGGCGGGAAACGACGTGCTGGTGTTCCATGTCCTGGACCCTGCCGAGCGAGAGCTTCCGTACGACGACGCCCTCACCATGGAGGACCTCGAAACCGGCGAGACGCTGCCCCTTCAACCGGGCGACCTGCGGAGCGAGTATCGTGAGCTCGTGCGGGCACACATCACCGCCGTAGCCCAGGCCCTCGCGAAGGGCCGGGTGGATCACCTTCTGGCCGACACTTCGTCGCCGCTTGACGAGGTGCTCTTCGGCTATCTGTCCGCCAGGCAGAATCGGAAACGGAGGGGGCGATGGGCCTCGCCTTCCTGACCCCGCTCTTCCTCGCGGGCCTGTTCGCGGTCGCGATCCCGGTGGTCGTCCACCTGATCCGGCGCCACCGTGGCACACCGGTGGCCTTCCCTTCCCTGATGTTCCTGCGTCGACTGCCAGTGCGGGACGTGCGGAGACGTCAGATCCGCGACTGGCCGCTCCTGCTCATTCGCGCCTCGGCCGTGGCCCTCCTCGCCCTCGCCTTCGCCCGGCCGGTGCTCCAGTTCGGCGAAGAGGCGGTCGCGGGCGATGAGGATGCGTTCCGCGAGGTCGTCGTCGTCCTCGATCGTTCCTGGAGCATGACCAGGGGTGATCGGTGGGCGCGAGCTGTGAGCGTGGCAGACTCGGTAGTCACGGGTCTGCAGTCCCCGGATCGAGCATCGCTCGTCCTCTTCGATCGCTCGGGGATCGTCGCGGTGGAGCCTACACTTGAGATGGGAAGGATCCACTCGGTGCTCGACACCACGCGGGCGGGGTGGAGTGGAGCGCGATTCGGTGCGGGCCTTCAGGCCGCCTCCACGGTCCTCGCGGCGTCGGACCGCTCCCGCCGGGAGGTCGTCTTCATCTCGGACTTCCAGCGAAGCGGCTGGGAGCAGGGACCCCGCGATCGATTGCCGCCCGGCGTCCGCTTCACACCGATCGACGTTGGCGACGAAGAGCGCCGCGTCCTCGTCGTAGCCGACGTCGCTCTCGAGCATGACTTTCCCGATGGTCGGCATCTCGTGACCCCTACCGTCCGGATCTTGCACAGGGGAAGCGATGTGCCTACCCGGGGCGAGCTCGTGCTCGAGGTCGACGGTGCGGTGGTCGAGTCGCGGCAGATCGAGATCTCTGCGGAATCCACCTCGGTGGAGATGCAACCGTTCATGTTGGCAGGTGCGGAGCCGACCCTGGCGGCCGTCCGCCTCACCCCGCAGGAGGGAGAGCGTCCGGAAGCTTTTCGATTCGTTCTCTCTCCCAGGGAAGTGTTGGCGGTGCTCCTGATGGAGTCCGGAGAGGCGGCTTCCTTCCTGCGACGGGCGCTGCGGCCCGGCGGGACGCCCCCGATCCGACTCGAAACGCGACTCGGTACCCAGGGGTTGTCTGCCCAGGATTTGGAGGGGACCGACCTCGTGATCCTCCACGACGTTCCACTTCCCGCGGGGCCCGCAGCAACTGCCCTCCGAGACCACGTGGTCTCGGGCGGAGGCCTTCTCGTGGTCGCGGGTCCCGGCAGCGCCCCGGGCGGATGGGCGAGCGAGTGGGACGGCCTGCTTCCGGGTCGACCGGGCGAGACGGTGACCCGTGACCCGGCTCGGGGAGGATCGCTCACGGGATTCCTACGGGACCATCCCGTGTTCATGTCCTTCGAGGGCTCCGAAGGCGGAAGCCTGGGGCAACCGCGCTTCTTCAGATATCGCGCCCTGTCAGGTGGGCTCCTTTCCGGCTCCGGATCGGAGGGAGAGGACGAGCCCACGAGCATCCTCGCGCGGTTCGACGATGGGTCCCCGGCCCTCACGGAGCGCGCGACTGGCGGCGGGCGAACCCTTCTCTGGACGTCCTCATTCGACACGGAATGGACCGACCTCCCTCTCCAGCCCACCTTCGTTCCCCTGGTCCGGGAGATCGTCCGCTACGCCGGTGCTCGGAGGGAGTCCACACCCTTTGTCACCGTCGGCCAGCCTCTGGATCCGGGCTACCTCCTGGAGGCCGCCGGGCTCTTTCCCTCCTCTACCGCCGGAACCGGTGGCGGCGAAGATCGGAGCGGAATCCTGACCGGGCCGGGAGGACGGAGGATCGAGCTGAGGCCCAGCGGAGGACCGGTCGAGCTTCGGGAGCCCGGATTCTACGACATCGAGGGCGACGAAGGAGGGGGGGGGCAGGGCTGGAGCATCGCCGCCAACCCCGACCTGGGAGAGCTCGATCCGGCACGAGTGGACCCGGAGGAGCTCACCCTTGCCGTCCAGGGGGACGGGTCGGCGTCCGCCGAGGGGAGGGCGACGCCAGGCGAGACAAGTCTCGCCGAGGGCGAGCGCCGACAAGGTGCGTGGAGGTTCCTCCTCCTCGCGGTCCTCGTGCTCCTCCTGGGGGAGGCGCTGCTGGCGAATCGGAAGAAACCGTTGGCGAAGCAGGTGGGAAGCGCCTAATCTGAATGCTTGATCGGTCCCAGCCAAGCGGGAGTCGACTGACCATGGAAAGGAAGGAGCCGAACGACCGCGAGGAGCTTCGACGGCTCATCCGCAGGGTGAGGAACCGCTGGCGGATGAGGCAGCTCCTGACGGGAGGACTCGTCACCCTCGCGGCGGGCCTGACCGCCCTCCTCCTGGTGTCCGTGGTTCTCGCTCGATGGAGCCCGGGGCCCGTTCCGGGCACGATCTTCGCAGCCCTCGTATACCTCGGGGTCTTCGGAGTGGCGGTCCGAACGCTCCTCCTCCCGGCGACCCGCAGGCTGAACGACCGTCAGGTGGCCCTGTATCTGGAGGAGCACGAGCCGGGACTCCGGGCCGAGATCCTCACTGCAGTGGAGGCGATCGACGGAGAGTCGGGCGGGGAGGGAGGCACCCTTCTGGATCGGCTGGTCCGCACCGCTGTGACTCGGTCCCGGGAGGTGGAAGGGGGACGGCGGGTGGACCGCGAGCCCCTACGACGCCTCAGCTGGACCACGGCTACCGCGGCCGCAGCCCTTCTGCTCGTGTTCCTCGTCGACCCCCTGGGCATCCGCACCGGGCTGCCGGACGCCCTTCAGCCCTGGAGCGCGGTGGAGGCCGCAAGCCCCCTCCTCCTGGAAGTCACGCCCGGCGATACGACCATCGTCCGGGGCTCCGAGCTCGCGCTGTCCGCATCGTCGGTCGGATTCGACGCCGAGGACGTCGTCGTCGCCGTGCGCAGCCGAGAAAGCAACGGCTGGGAGCGTTGGCCGATGATTCCCGACCCGGGAGGATCGGTTCACCAGTTCCTTCTCTTCCGGGTGGACGAGCCGATCGACTACTTCGTGGAAGCCGACGGAGTCCGCTCGATGACCCACAGGGTCGACGTCACGGACTTGCCGTACGTCTCCCGCCTGGAGCTCGAGATCCATCACCCCGCCTACACCGGGCGGGCGCCGGAGCGCCTCGACAACGGGAGGGACCTTGCCGTTCTCCCGGGCACCCGGATCAGGGTCCGGGCGCATCCGACCGTCTCCGCTCCGGGCGGACGGGTCGTGTTGGAAGGAATGGAGGACGTCGAGTTGTCCGTGGGGGCGGACGGGTCTCTCGAAGGGGAGTTCCGGGTCGAGCGGTCCGGTTCATACCGGGTTGAGCTGTCCGACGAGCGCGGCGTACTGCATCGCGGCACTCCCGATCACCTGATCGATCTCCTCGAAGACCTTCCTCCGGTCGTCTCCTTCGCGCGGCCGGGCCGCGATGTCCGCGCGACCAGCGTCGAGGAGGTCTACGTGGAGGCCCGAGCCGCCGACGACCACTCCGTCGCCGTGCTCGATATCGTGTATTCGGTGAATGGCGAGAGCCCCCGGTCCGTCTCCCTCATCGGCGACCCCGCAACCCGCCTTCCGGAGGTCTCCGCGGGTCACACGTTCTTCCTGGAGGAGTACGACCTTCGCCCAGGAGACCTCGTCGCCTACCACGCCCGTGCGCTCGACAACGGCCCGAATGCGGAAGCCAGGGAAGCGAGAACGGACCTCTATTTCATCGAGATCCGGCCCTTCTCCCAGGATTTCAGTCAGGCCGACGCGGGGGGCCAGATGCCTGGCGACGGCGGCCAGGACGGGGATGACATGGGCGGCCAGTACTCCCAGCGCCAGCGCGACATCGTCACGGCCACCTTCAATGTCGAGCGCGACCGCCGCTTCTACGCACCCGGACAGATGGAGGAGGACCTACTGACGCTCAGGGAGGCCCAGAGGCGTCTCAAGGAAGAGGTGGACTCCTTCCTGGCGGAGCTCACACCGCGGTTGGCTCGGGCCCCGGAAGAGATGCACGAGGTCGCGGAGCTCCTCCCCGTAGCCATCGAGGCGATGGGTGTGGCGGTCGAGATGCTGGAAGCGGGCGATCCGTCCGAAGCCCTGCCTCCTGAGCAGCGAGCCCTCCAGTATCTCCTCCGGGCCGAGGCCGTGTTCCGTGAGGTTCAGCTCGCCCAGGCCGACGGTGCGGGCGGGGGGGGCGGGGGGGCCGAGCTCCGGGAGGATCTTGCGGACTACTTCGACCTCGAGATGGATCGCCTTCGGAATCAGTACGAGGAACTGCAGCGGGGCGAGCGCCGGGAGATGGATCAGCAAAGGGACGAGACCCTCGAGCGACTCCGGGAGCTCGCACGGAGACAGGAGCAGGAACGGGAGCGACTTCGTCGCGCCCAGGAGCAGCTTCCAGCCGGCTCCCCCGCACCGGGCGGAGAGAGCCAGCGACGACTCGCAGAGGAGACCGAGGAGGCCGCGCGCCAGCTGGAGCGGCTCGCGCGGGAGCAGTCCTCGCCGGAGATGGCCGAGACCGCGCGCCGACTCCACGAGGCGGCCGAAGCGATGAGGCGATCGGCCGCGATGCGGGACCAGGGGGGAACCGAGCACGCGAATGAAGCTGCCCGAGCCCTCGAGGACGCCCGCCGACTCCTCGATCGCGATCGAAGGAGCCGTCTGGAGCAGGAGGCCTCGGAGGCCGCCGAGCGGACCCGCCGCGCCCTCGAGAGGCAGAGGGGAATCGAGGAAGCCGTCGACCGGCTCCCGGAGGGTCCGCCGCCGGAACGACGGACCGCAGCAGCCCCACTGCGATTCGACCGGGACGACCTCGTCGAAGAGCTCCAGGGCCTTCGTGACGAGCTTCGGAGGTTGGCCGGAGAGGCGGCCCGGGAGGACCGGGAGGCCGAGCGCAAGTTCAGGGAGGCGGCGGCCGCGATCGGGGAGGGCCGGCTCATGGAACGCATCGAATTCGCACGACGGATGATGGATCGGATGCAGCCCGATCAGGCCCGGGAGCATGAAGCCGAGACCACCCGGCTACTCGAGGAGCTTTCGGAGCAAGTGCGCGCCGCCGCCGCCAGGGTCGAATCCGGGGCCGGCGGAACCCCCGGGGAGCTCGCCGAACGCGCCCGCGAGCTTGCCCGAGGCGCGGAATCCATGGAGGAGCGGAGTCGCCGGGCAAGCGAGGGGCGTGCGGAGGGAGAGGGCATCGACCCCGAGTCGGCCCGGCAGCTCAGCCGGGAGGCGGGTGAACGAGCCGCAGAGGCCGAGGATCTGCGCCAGGGCCTGCAGGGCATGGGAGCGTCCACGGACCGGCTCGACGGTCTGATTGGTCGCTTCCGAGAGCTCGAAGCGGAGCCTCGCTACCTCGACCCGAGAGAGGTGGCGGAAATCCAACGTGAGCTCATCGAGGGATTCCTGGAACTGGAGTTCGAGCTGAGGCGCCACCTCTCAGGAGGCGATGAGCGCGCTCCGATGGTCGCGAACCCCGGGGATGTTCCGGAGGTCTATCGCGATCTCGTGGAGGAGTACTTCCGCACGTTGGCCGAGCCCTGAGGTGCCGGAAGAGGACTTCCTCGGCGACGCCCCACCTCCGACTTCCCCTGTCCTCGTAGCGGCCGCAGTGGTGCTGGAGGCTGGGCGCTTTCTCGTGGGACGCCGTCCGGCCGAAAAGAGGCATGGAGGGAGGTGGGAGTTCCCGGGCGGAAAGGTGCGGCCCGGAGAGACGGTGTCCGCAGCGCTCGGTCGGGAGCTCCACGAAGAGCTCGGCGTGCACGTCCAGACGCTGGAGCGGACACTCTTCGAGACGATGGACCCGGGCTCTCCGTACCTGATCCGGTTCGTGGAAACCCGTGTACGAGGCACTCCGAGCGCCCGCGAGCACTCGGAGTTGGCATGGTGCGACGCGAACGACCTGGATCGCCTCGACCTGGCACCCGCCGACCGCCGATTCGTAGACGCCCTGCTCGGGCCGGATCCACTGCCGCCGCCGGAGTGAAACGATCTCCGCCTGAAGGGTACTGGGTCTCCAGAAACCGTCGACCACGCGGGAAGGAGAACGCACACTCTTGGACCGAGAGGACATTTTCAGACGCGATGGATTCTCCTGCGTCTACTGCGGGGTGGACCCGCGGACGCAGCCCTCGGTAACCCTGAGCGTCGACCACGTTCAACCGCGGATGCGGGGGGGAGACAATAGCGAGGGCAACCTCGTAACGGCATGCGTCCCGTGCAATCGTGCGAAGGGCGGAAAGCCCGCCTGGTCCTATCTCTCTGACTTGCCCGAGGAGCGCGAACGATTCCTTGAACGGGCCACCCACCTGTGGCCCCGTCTCCGAGCGGCCGTCGTGGAGGCGGCCGTGCGAGACCGTTGAGGCGCCGGCTGGCCATGGGGCTCCAGGAAACCTTCTGGCGGCTCGCCGCGACCGGTCTCTTCCCGCGCCGATGGGCCCTGGGATCCCTCCCGAACATCCCCACCGCTCCGACGTCTGACTCTCGCCCCGACCGACCCTTGCACATCGAGATCGTGAGTCACTGCTGGAGGTACCACCGCCTGCTCAGCTACCAACTCTCCTCGCTGGTCCTGCACCCACCCAAAGGGTGCAGGGTGACGATGACGGTGTTCCACACCCCGAGCGACCAGGGCACGGTCCGTACGCTGGAGCACTTCTCCTCCCGGGCACCTCCGGGAGTCGAGTGGAGCTGGCGCCCCCTTTCCCCCGGCGAGCTCTTCCGGCGAGGGATCGGCCGCAATCGCGCCGCCCTGGCCACTTCAGCCGACTGGATCTGGTTCTCGGACTGCGACGTCATCTTCCACGAGGGAGCGCTCGACGCCGCTGCAGAGGTGCTTGCCGAGCAGGACGCCATCCTGTGCTTCCCCAGGACCCACGGGGTGACGGAGCTCCTGGATCCCGAGCACGCGTGGCTCCAACCCGAGGGAAACGGAGAGGACCAGATCGTCGATGTCGACCCGGACGCCTTCGTTCCGGAAATCCGACAGAAGGCGGTCGGGGGGTTCCAGATCGTGAGGGGAGACGTCGCTCGAGCCGTGGGCTACTGCCGATCGATTCCCCTCTACCAGAAGCCGGCGGTACGCTGGCGCAAGACCTACGAGGACCGAGCCCTCCGTTGGATCCTCGGCACCCAGGGCACTCCTGTCGAGATTCCCGGCCTCTACCGGATCCGACACCGGGTCAAGGGACGTAAGACCGGGTCGGGCCAGACTTTCCGGGTTCGTTAGCACCTCAATTCGATTGGCCCGCGGATCCCAGTTTTCATAGGTTTAGGAGTGCGCTCACTCTCCGTTGCGGGGACGCCCGCCGCGGGGGGCCCCGGACGGTTCTCATGGAGCTCCCGCGGAAAGTAGAGGCGTGCGTATGTTCCCAACTCATTTTTCGTCCCGGTTCCTTTCTCCCATTCTCATGGCGGCCGTGCTCACCCTGGCGATACCCGCCGGCGGGCTCGTCGCCCAGGCCGGTGAGTTCCCCTCCGAGCCGCCCGCCGAACCGCCCGCCGACTGGGGGCCGGTCTCGATCAACATGGAGGACGTGCCGTACCCCTTCGCGGTTGACTATCTCGAGTTCGAGATCTTCGGAAAGGACGTGCGCAAGGCTTACATGGACGTCGAGCCCTCCGGCACACCGAACGGGCAGACGGTCGTGCTCTTCCACGGTGCGGCGTACTACGCGATGTACTGGGAGCCGACGATTGAATCGCTGCGGGATCAGGGCTTCCGGGTCGTGGCTCCGGACCTCCTGGGTTGGGGTCGGTCCTCCAAGCCCATCATCCCGTACAGCCTCAGCCTGCACGCCGGAAATATCGAGCGGCTCCTCGACCACCTCGGCGTCGAGGAGGCTGCCATCGTCGGCCACTCCATGGGCGGCATGGTCGCAACGCGCTTCGCTCTCATGTACCCCGACCGAACCACCCACATGGTCATGGTGAATCCGATCGGAGTCCAGGATTCACGACCGGGCCGAGCCTGGCAGGAGCCGAGCCCGAATCTCGACTACGACCTCCAGGAGGTCTACGAGTCTCGCGTTGCGCGGGAGCAGAGAGTCGTCATGGAGTGGCAACCGCACTTCCTCGAGCATGTCCGGATCCACTACGGGTTCAGGCAAAGCCCCGAATGGCCCCGCCTCTCCTACGTCCAATCCCTGAATTCATACTCGAGGGCCATCGACACCGTGGTGCACGACTGGCCCCTGATCGAGACGAAAGCGGCCTTCCTCGCAGGTGAGGAGGACGGCCCGAACTATCCCGAGTACGCGCGCGACGCCGTCGATCTGCTCCCCAACGCGGAGCTCGTGCTCTGGGAGAACATCGCGCACAACCCGCATCTCGAGATCCCCGAGGTCTTCGCCGAGGAGCTGATCCGATTCCTCGAGTCGGACCCCGACGTTCCGGTGGCCGAGGACGGGATGTAGCGAGACCCGAGTCCCATGCACCGGTTCGGTTTCGTCTTCATGGTCGGCACGGCGATCGTCGCCGCGAGCGCGTTCATGGCCGCGTGGGCGTCGGCCACCCCGAGCGGGAGTGCTACCGTGGAATGGCGGTACAAAATTGAAGTGGCCTCAGGAGAGGCGTACCAGGGTCCCTGGCGGATGAACGAATCGGACTTCCGCTACCTCGACAGCCCGACGGTTGCCGTCTCCGGGGCCGGGGAAGCGGCCGTGGCCTGGGGGGACCAGGCTCGCAAGGACGTCCTATTCCAGCTCTACGCCCCGGAGGGCGCTGCGAAGCTTGCCGAGCCCGTGAACATTTCGCGTAGCCCCCGCACCTTCTCCTGGCTTCCCCGGATCGTCCTCGGGCCCTCCGGCTCCGAAGGGATCTACGTGCTCTAGCAGGAGGTCGTGTTTTCGGGAGGATCGCACGGCGGGGAGATCTTCTTCGCCCGTTCCCTGGACGGGGGACGCTCGTTCCGTTCCGCGATCAACCTATCCAACACGCCTGCGGGAGCGGGCAAGGGGCGGCTGAGCCCGGAGCTGTGGCACAACGGCAGCCTCGACCTGGTCCTGGGGGAGGACGGGGTCCTGTATGCGGCATGGACGGAGTGCGAGGGCGCGCTGCGCCTGAGCCACTTCTCGAATGGAGGTGAACGCCTTTCCGAGCCCGTGACGGTCATGGAGGCCGGACGTAGGGGCGCGCCCGCGCGCACGGTCGAGGGGGAAAGCGAGTTCGAGGAGCCGAGAGTCGTGCCCGGACTGGACCGCGACAGCTTCGCTCCGGCCACCGTCGTGCCGGGAACGACGGACCCCGAGCTCGGTTTCAGCGGAGGTCTGCAGGGTCTGCTCACAGACAAGTTGGACGTGACCGAAGAGGAGAGGGTCGCCGTCGTGCACAGCACCTTTCTACCCGGGGAGTCGAGCCGGATCTTCCTCCATCTGGGTGAGGTCGCCCCACACCCGTACGGCATCCTGCGATCAGGCTGGTCCGAGTCTACTCCGACTCACCCTCTCCCGCGGATCTTCGCGTCGATGGAGTAGCGTCCACCGCCCTTCAGCGCAAAGGCGACCGCAGTGACGAAGAAGAAGAGAGCCAGCTCGTAGCCCCCGAAGGGGTCACCAAGAGTGAGAAGGTGCATGAAGACGACCGCCACGAACATGTTGGTCGCGACGAGCAGGGCGGCCGGGCGAACCAGGAGCCCCGCTGCCAGTAGGAGTCCCCCGAAGAATTCTGCAATTCCGGACAGCCAGGCGAAGAGCCCCGGAGCCGGGAACCCCATGTTCGCGATGCCCCCGACGAAGCCTTCTGCAGGCGGAAGTTTCCCCAGGCCGTGCGCCAGCGCGAGCGCGACCCCCGCGAAGACGCGGAGGAGGGTCAGCCCGAGCTCTGCGACCGAGGAGCCCGAATCCGTCCCGTCGAAGAGGAATTTGCGGATCGTGTAAGACATAGTGGTGCCCTCGCGATGGATCAACGTGTGGTCGACTGCTCTGAGGTTCATCGGCGGGGTTGGAGGATGGACCAGTGGCCTGTCAGCCTCTCCAACGAGCCCGCACGATCAATGCGAATCGCCGTTCCCCTGGCGCATCTCGTTCCTCTCCCACCCATATGCTCGTATCGGTGGAATGTTCGGTAGCTCCACCTCCCGCTCTCCGGATCCCAACAGCGAATCGAAGCGGTCTGTGGGCGGGAATTGAACGGCGATTCGCGATCACCTGCCGCTCTTGCATCTTGCTGGGAGGGGATCGTCGATTGAACTTGGTGCCGGGACATGCCGCTTTCCCTTCCCCATCGTCTTACGGATCCCACGGATGCTCTGCACAAAGCGAGTCACGGTCCCCGGCGGTCCCATCCGCAGATCCGTGCGGGAGGGATGACCGCGTGACCGAGACCCTCTACTACATCGCGGGTGGGTTGGCCATCCTCAGCGCCATCTTCCTGATCCTGGGGATCGGAGCGCTCCGGAGGCGGCAATGGGTCGGTTCGCTCGGAAGCAGCGGAACCGGAGCCCTCCTCCTTTCGCTCGCCGCACTCTCTGGTACGCTCGGCGTTTCTACGCAGGGCTACCGGGCCCTCACGCTCGAGGAGGTGGCTGCGACTGTCACGACCACGCCGATGGGCGAGCAGCGATTCCGGGCATTCGTGGAATTCCCCGACGGGCGCGGGGAGAGCTTCGAAGTGGCCGGCGATCAGCTCCTGGTGGACGCCCACATCCTCAAATGGCACCCCCTCGCCAACCTTCTCGGGGTTCATACGCACTACGAGTTGGACCGGCTGACAGGGCGGTACCTGGACCTCGACGATGAGCGCACGGTGCCGCGGACCGTCCACTCCCTCAAGACCGGCAAGCCGGCCGATCTCTTCCATCTGGCTCGCCGCTATGCCCTCCTGGCGTATCTGGTGGACACCGAGTACGGATCCGCGACCTACATCGAGGTAGATCGGCCCGCCACGTTCGAGGTCCGGGTGTCCACCACCGGGCTCCTCATTCGGGAAGTCGGGACAGAGTGACCCGACTGAGGTCGGGGAGGCACCCGCCGGCCGGTCGAGGTCGCCCCCGTTGGTGAAGCCTTGCTGAAGGAACGGATCGGAAGCTCCGCCGGCTCCCCCTTCGGCCACCTATCCTCGTGCCCCCCCCTCCCGGAGAGCGGCCGTCAGAGCTCGGTCGAACGCAGCGGCGAACGCCCGCTTCTCACGCACGCCGAATGCCTTCGGACCGCCGGTGTCCACGCCTGAGCTCCTCAGGGAATCCATGAAGTTCCGGATGGAGAGGCGCTCCCCGATATTGGCCTCGCTGTACTCCTCCCCGCGCGGATCCAGAACGGTCACTCCGTTCTCCACCAGGGCGGCCGCCAGCGGAATGTCCGCGGTGATCGCCATGTCTCCTTCCGATGCGTGGTCCGCGATGTGTCGGTCCGCCACGTCCTCGCCCCCCTCCACTCGCACGCCACGCACGTGTGCGTTGTCCAGGGGCAAGGTCAACCGCTGATTCGCCACGAAGACCGCTTCGATCTCCAGACGCTTTGCGGCTCGAAAGACGATCTCCTTCACGTCCCGCGGGGCCGCATCCGCATCGACCCAGATCCTCATGAGTGCATCCACTCCTTTGCAGTCCAGTCCTTTCCAGAATGAGGCGTTGCCGTACACCGGCAACGCTGAGAAAGTCCCGATCGAGGATCTCCGATCTCGGCCTGCTCATCTCGCCTCTCTCGCCATGCTCCTATCCGGAGGCTTCCCCGCTGGGATCGCGTTTGGTGCCTGCGGCCTCGTAGGCGAGCCCGGTTGCTACCTCTGCCACCAGTCCCACCATGAGCTCCCCGGCCTCCTCATCGGAGAGGCCCTGAGCCGCCAGCGATCGCCACGTGAAGAAGTCGAGCGCGTGGCCGACCGCCGCGCGCACCGTTCGCTGCCGGTGGACATCGGTGCCCCAACCCGCGGCCAATCCCCCGGCGACTTCCCGCATGTACTCGTGCCAGGGCGCCAGAACCTGCGCCAGCTCAGGCATCTCTTCCTCGTCCCGCAGCACCCGCTCCACCATGCGGGCCCCACCCCGGTAGTAGGCGTAGATCGCGGCGAGTGCCTCCTCGAGTCGCCGACGCGGGTCCTCGATCCCCAGCCAGCGCGAAGGGTCGGGAGCGGGGTGACGTTCCGTCCAGTGCGCAGAGCAGGCGGTGATCAGCGCTTCATCGTCGGGAAAGTGGCGGTAGACGGTCAATCGCTGCACACCGGCTCGCATTGCGATGGCCGTGATGGTGGTGGCGGCCGGGCCCACGTCCTCGTGGAGCTCGACCGTGGCCTCCACGATGCGTCGTCGGGTGTCGGCTTTTCCCATGCATAGAACATCGCTGTTCATAGATTGCTTGACAAGACAGGATGAGTACAAGATCTTTGCAGCAATATGTGTACAGTAATGTTCACTACTGCTCCACCCTCACTCCGGCTCGGAAGGAGAACACGATGAAAAGCACGAAACAGGGTCCCACTGTCATTCCCACCAATGGCGGGGCGTCCTTCGACTTCGGAGGGCTGGGCGTGGAGTGGAAGATCGACGGAGCGGAGACGGGAAGGCGCTTCTCCATCGTGCACCACCCCATCGCGCCGCGGGCGTTGGCCGCCCCTCTGCACTACCACCACCGCGAGGACGAGTACTCCTACGTGATCGAGGGGAAGCTGGGTGCGCTCCTGGGCGACGAAGTGGTCACCGCCGGCCCCGGCACCTGGGTCCACAAGCCGCGCCATCAGTGGCACACGTTCTGGAACGCCGGCGAGACTCCGTGCCACATCATCGAGGTGATTTCACCGGCGGGATTTGAGGACTACTTCCGGGAGATCGCCGAGGCGTGGGGCGACACGGAGGCGCTCGCTCGAGCCAACGAGAAGTACGAGCTGGAGATGGACCTGGACAGCGTCCCCGATCTCTGCCGGCGATTCGGGCTCACATTCCCGGAGCTGTAGGGGCTGGCCCGGGTGGTCCAGGACGCGATGGCGCAGGACGTCCAGACGCCCGAAAAGGCCCAGAGCCGCGGATCCTCACCGCGCTTCCTCATCGAGTAGCAGTTGAGCCTGCTTCATCCGTTCGCCGAGGGGGGGCGAAGCCTCAGGCAGCTTCAACCCGGGATCCACCTCGCGAAAGAGCGCCAGAGCGGTTCGGATCCGTTGACGTGCCTCCGAAAGCTCGCCCTCGGCCCGGGCCCGGATCCCGTCCAGGAAGAGGAGTTCGGCCGTGGCCCAGAGTCTTGCGGGATCCCCCCCGGATGCCGGGCCATGTAACTGAAGCAGGGTGCCCGCATCTGCGAGGCGCACCACAGCCAGATGCACACCCATCCGGTGTGCGGCCTCCTCCAGTCCCTCGCGAATGGCGCCCGGATCTGCACCCTCCGCCTCCAGGAGCCTCTCCAAGCGGAGGAGAGCCTCGGCAAGCCTCTGGAGCTGTTGTGCGTTCAGGATGATCATGAGGGACCCTGGGTGCTGGACTCCGGGATGCGGCTTCGTCCCCGCTCCCTGGCTCCGGTTGCAGCCCTCACCACCCGTCTTGTGCTGCAGGTCGCGAGAGTCCTGCGACCCACCTGGCCCACCAGTAGGCCGGAAGAAGCCGGGGAGAGCTCGGGGGTCGGTGCACTGTCGGTCAGCGGGGCGAATGGCGTAGGGGCAGGGTCCCGACCTGACGGCGGCGAGGCCCTCCCTTCTGCCGACACCACCTCCTCCGGAGGGTTCCGGTGGATCTGGAGCGGCCCCGGCTCCCGCTCAGGACAGCTCCCGCGGCGCGATCCGCCGTGTCCGTCCGAGCAACCAGGCGGCCCCCGCGAGGCCGTCGCAGAAGATGCGTTGAAGGATGTGCGTAAGGCCTGCGAGGCGATGCTCCCTTCCCATCTGCCACAGGATCCAGCCGGCCTCGTGAATACCGGATACTGTGCCGCCGGTGTTTGCCGGCACGGGGTCGTGCCCGGGTGGTGGATGGGGACCGGATGAACGCCCGGGGGGTCTTCGTTCCGGAAGCCCAATATCCGTCGAGCGCCCCACGCGCAACGTGGTGCCCGGAACGTCCTCCCGGGAGGCGACCGATCGCGGAGGAGCGGAACCTGGAGACTTTCGATGAACCCAGTCCGTGCGGTGAAGGGAAGGCTCAAGGAGTGGGTGTTCCGGATCGCCCCGACACGTCTCTACCTGGCGCTCTACGCGCGCGACACCGACCGGAGGGTAGCCGAGAATCCCGCCCGGGCGAGCGGGCACGCAGAGGAGGCAGTCGCTCCGATCGTGACGGCCTATGTCCGGCACCTGGGGCTCGAACCCCACCAACACCTCCTGGATTTCGGCTGTGGAACGCTGCGGACGGGCAAGCACCTCATCGCATACCTCGGTCCGGGGCGGTATGTGGGGGTCGACATCTCTCGAGGCGCGGTGGACTACGCGCTGGATCTCGTCGCCCGGAACGAATCCCTTTCCCGGAAGACCCCCCGCGTGGAGCTCGTGGAGCCGTTTCAGGAGCTGGACCTCCCCCGACCGCCCGACTTCATACTCTGCCACTCCGTCTTCACCCACCTGGTACGCCCGGCGGCCCGGCGCACCTTGCACCAGCTCCGCCACGTCATGGGCGAGGGAACGACCCTGGCTCTCACCGCTTTCTGCGGCGAGAGCTATGGCCACCGGAGCTACAAGAACATCCAGTACCCTGTGTCCGAGATCAAGGAGATGGCTCGCCAGAACGACATCGCGCTGGAGGAGCTGGCTGGCGACTGGGGAATGTCGCAGACCATCTTCTACGGGGGCCTGGCCGGCTCCAGCCAGACGGCTGGCTGAGGCGCACGGTGAGCTTTCCCCGGGCAGGCGCGCAGGGAAGGCCTGGCTACCCTGGTCAAGAGCCCGAGCAGACCGGATCCTTGCTCGCGGTCACCGACGCGAAACGTTGATTGCGGGATGCCCGAGTGGGGCCGCCCAGCGGCTCCGCTTCGCCCTGGCGGAGGAGGCCGCGAATCGAAACGAACGGGATCCCCGTGGGTATGGGCGGCACGTGCGCCCCGGGCCGGCCGGTCGTGCGCCCCGGTCCGGTAGCCCGGTGCATGGAACCCCCTTGCAGGAGGCTTCAGTGACACACCCTCAGCCGTCATCCTCCCGCGGCGCCGTCCGTCTCCTGGCGGTCCTGTTCGGAGCGCAGTTGGCCGGCTGCCAGGGCGCGGAGGCACCGGAGCCGGCGGAGGAGGAATGGGAGACGCTCGAAGTCACCGCCACCGCGTACAACACCCTTCCGGAGCAGACCCACCCCGACCACCCCACCATCGCGGCCTGGGGGGATGAGCTCGAACCCGGCATGCAGGTCATCGCGGTCTCCCCGGACCTGGTGGGGAGGGGGCTCACCCGGGGGACTGAGGTGCGGATCGATGGCCTCGAGGGGACCTTCGTGGTGCTGGACCGAATGCCATCCCGCTGGCGGCAGCGGATCGACATCTACATGGACGAGGACGTCGGGGCGGCTCGGAGGTGGGGGCGACAGACGGTGGAGATTCGCTGGCGTCCCTGAGGGTGAGGTGGCGGGGACGCGAGGAGCACGTTCTCCGGAAGCGGCGCAAGCGGGCTTCATTGCGGAGTCCACCAGGGCCGCTCCATCACCGCCTCACAGGTGGACATCCATCCTTCAGGGCCAGAGCCAAGCGAAGGCCCCCGCCGTGAGGACGGCGTAGATCAGCCCGTCGAAAGTGTTCTTGAGCGTGGTGCTCCATTTCTGCCCGTACCAGATGGAGCGGGGCCAGGAGTCGGCGGCATACGCCACGACGGCCACCGTTCCCGCCATCCGGAAGACGCTCAGGTATTCCGCCCCCGGCGTGAGCGTCCGTCCGGTCAGGTATGCGACGATGAGGCTGACCACCAGGATGAAGAGGAACCACTGGCCCAGCATGACCCCCAGATTCGGGGGTCCGCTCGGGAGGACGGTGAGGACCGCCACCGGACCCTCTTTCTGCTTGGCGATGAAGGCCGGATCGGACATCTCCTTCATGCTCCCTGCGCGAGGTATGGCATAGTCGCCGGGGGGGATGGACGCCTCCCTCATCGCCGCCCGGACCCGGTCCTCCGAAGGGATCTCCACCATGTCGCCGGCGTGATAGCCCAGGAACATGTGAATGACGGAGCTGGCTAGGAAAACCAGTACTGAAGCCAGAAGAATGGGAAGCCAGAGCTCGGGGATGGCAACCATGGGAAGCTCCTGCTGGAGGAAGGGCGATCCATGAGCGCTTCATGCTACCGTCCTTCACGCTCCCTCCGCCAGCGTCCTCTTCGCAGACTGCGGCCATGAGCGGCTCCTCGCCTTCAGCTGCAAGCGCCGAAGGATCTGCCTTCGTGCAACACGTCGGGAGAGGTGGTGGCAGTGGTAGGAGTGTCCTACCTTTTCGGTTGATCGGGAAACGACCGGCTCATCCGTTCGTGCTTTGGGCATCCGCAGGGAGAAGTGATACGGTGCGACTGATGGATCCCCCGCTCCGTTCCGGTCTCTACCATTCAACCGGAGGACCCCCATGAACCGCAGGAACCGCTGGACCGCCTTTACGTGGCTTTTTCCGCTGGCCGGGGCCGTCGTCGCCTGGTCCTCCCCTCTGACCGCACAGGTCGTGGGCCAGGAAGACATGATCTACTGCCAAGTGGACGGCGCGGCACTCCTGGCGGATATAGCCCACCCGCAGGACGGTAGCGACCTTCCGGCCATCCTGTACATTCACGGCGGTCGATGGCAGAGCGGCTCCAAGGATGACCCGAGAGGCCTGAACGTCCAGCAGTGGGCGGAGCGAGGCTTCTTCGCCATGACGATCTCCTTCCGGCTCGTCGGCTCGACACCAGCACCGGCCCCCCAGCAAGACCTCCTCTGCGCTGTCCGCTGGCTCCATGTCCATGCGGATCACTACGGGATCGATCCCAACCGCATCTATCTGTCCGGATGGTCGTCCGGCGGGCATCAGGTTTCCCTCGTGGCCACGTTGGGCGAGGGGCCATATCCCCGCACCGGGGGGTGGGACGATGCCCCCAGCCATGTCCGGGCGGTGATGAGCATCTCGGCGCCGTACGAGCTGAACACCCTCTCATGGGGGGATCTCTGGACGCCCATCTCCGGAGACCCGATCGAGGCGCGCCGGCTAGCCTCGCCCATGGAACACGTCTCGCCAGAGAGTCGCCCGATCCTGATCGTCCACTCGGACGACGACGGATCCGTTCCGGTGGAGCAGGCACTGCAGATGGTCGAGACCCTCGACGAGGCGGGAGCCCCCCACCGTTTCGTCCACTATCAGGACCGGGGGCACGTGGCGCTCACCGACGAGGTGGTGACTGAGATGCTCGACTTCATCGAAGAGGTCGAGCGTGAGGGGTGGTGAGCGGGCTTCGCCACCCCGAAGGACGAGCTCACCGGTCCGGTCGGTTCGAATCCGTCCCATCCAGGTACTCTTCGAGGTTCGTCCATCCGTCCCCTCGACCGGACCCATCAGGTAGTCGGCCGGCGAATGGCCGGCTTCCGGGAGTGGGAAGACCTGCGCCCGACACCAACGCGGTGGCCCACAAGGAATATCCGCTCGACGGTCAGGGGGGCGAGGGCCGCGACCAGCTCGGACCTCACCCACTCGTTGGGCCCCACCGACGAGCGGGAGGCCAGCGGCTCCCTCGCCTCGGCCGAAACCACCCGCCTCAGCGCCAAGGCGGCATGCCCGCACACCAACGGCTCCGGGTTCGAGAGCGCAGAGGTGCGCACCGGGACCGCTTCCGGCGACCCCCAGTGGTCCGGCCCCGGTGGGGCGAGGCGAGCGCGGACTATGCCACCGTGCACGCGGTTGCGCGCGCCGTGCTTGACGGCGAGTGTGGAGACACATAACCTCATAGTTATGTGTTATCCGGATCTTCCACTGGAGCCCGCATGAGCCCTGCAATGGAGCTCGAGCCGCAAGAGCTCGACGCCACCTTCTCTGCGCTCGCGAACTCCACTCGCCGGGCGATCCTTGCGCGCCTCGCTCGCGGCGAAGCCACGGTGAACGAGCTGGCCGCCCCCTTCGAGATGAGCCAGCCTGCGATCTCGAAACATCTCCAGGTCCTCGAGCGGGCAGGCCTGGTGTCGGTCCGGAGCGAGGGACGGGTCCGCCCCCGCCGGCTCGAACCTGAGCCCCTGGAGGCGGCGACGAGCTGGATCGAGCGCTACCGGGAGATCTGGGAGACGAACTACCGGCGGCTGGACGCCCTTCTGGACGAGCTCCGGGACGCATCCTCCACCGGGAGCGACCCTTCATCGACCCGAGATCTCAACGGAGACTGACCATGCGGGCCCTCACCCCCTTCCTCTGGTTCAAGGTGCCCCTGGACGAAGTCGTCGCCTACTACCGCTCGATCTTTGACGACTTCCGCGAGCTGTCCACCTCTCCCCACACCGCGACCTTCGAGATCGCGGGCCAGCGCATCATGGCGCTGGCGGGCGCCCGACACGACTTCAACGAGTCCGTTTCCTTCTTCATCGAGTGCGAGGATCAGGAGGAGGTGGACCGCTACTGGGGCCGATTGACCGCGGATGGAGGCCAGGAAAGCCAATGCGGATGGCTGAAGGACCGCTTCGGGCTCTCGTGGCAGGTCGTCCCGAAGGCCCTCATGGAGCACCTGTCCGACCCCGATCGTGAGAAGGCGGAGCGAGTCCAGCAGGCGCTCCTGAGCATGCAGAAGATCGATGTGGCCGGACTGGACCGCGCCGCAGCCGGTTGAAACGCCCCGTGCCCCCAACCCCTGACCGAGGAGTCCCGGCATGACCACCAATCGGCAGGAACCCGCCCAGGTATCCCTTCCCAGCGACCACGAAGTCATCGTGACCCGCACCTTCGCGGCTCCCCGAGCCCTGGTGTACCGCGCGTACACCGAGCCGGCCTTGATGCAACGCTGGTTGGACGGCCCGCCGGGCTGGACGATGCCCGTGTGCGAGATGGACGTCCGCGAGGGCGGCGCCTATCGCTGGAGCTGGCGTTCGGACGAGGACGGGAAGGAGTTCGGATTCCACGGGGTGTTCGAGGAGGTCGATCCCCCCGCCCGCATCCGGCACACCCAGAGGTACGATCCGGGCGACATGGGCGGAAGCATGAACGAGGCAGGAGACGTGATGATCACCCTGACCTTCGAGGAGCGGGACGGAGCCACCACCGTCACCACGCGCTTGGAATACGGCTCGAAGGAAGCGCGGGACGGGGCGATGGCATCGGGGATGACCGACGGGATGGAGCTGAGCTACCAGCACCTGGACACCCTGTTGTCGGAATCCCGGTCCGAGTGATCGGGGGGCCTTGCACCCGCCCGGTGAGTGGGATCATGAACGGACGGGGGGGGGCCGGGATCGAGCGCACCAACGGGTCTCCGCCCGCCCGCTTCGAGTTCGAAAGGCCCTTCTTTGCCTACGGGCGCCGGATGTCGGGCGCCAGGCGCTCCAATCCGTGGTTACGTCCGCCTCCCCGAAGGCTTCACCCCACAGTGACACCCCTCTACCCGGTGCGCGGGAGGCGTATGGCGGTTCTGCGGCAGGTCTTGAGAAAGGATGGGTGAAGGGGCAGACCTCCTGGGAAGAGTTCTGGAATCCCCGCTACGTAATTCCGCTGCCGCGTGGGAAGCGCCGATCTGCGGACGGTGATGCGCGAGCCAAGCACATCCATGCACACCCGGCCACTCCAGAACCACGAGCGCGAGGGGCGACCCAACGACGTTCCGCCCGGGAAGGAGCCGAGACGGTCCGGCTCGGCGAGGAGCTCGAAGCCAGCGAGCAGGTGGACGCCACCCCCTTCGGCCCCCGCACCAAGAAGGACCGCATCGAGGAGGAGCTCTTCGCTGAGCGCCGGGACCTCGACGACCTCCAGGAGATGCGCCTCGAGGCCGCCGGTCGGGACGAGAAGGTGAACGGCGTCGGCTAGCACCGCCAAGTCACAGCCTACGGGGGTGCGTGTAGTGCCAACGCCTCTCGGTGTCTCCGTAAACCCCTATCCCAACAGCACTTCGAAATCGGAAGTGTTAAAGCTGGGCCCGACTCACCCCCAGAGGAGGACAAAGTTCAGAGAACCCGCAACGCCGGTTGAAAGACGGACACTTTCGCCGGGTGAACCTCGACTGTGGGCGGATCGGCATAGAAGCTCTGGGCTGGACTACGGCTTCGAGTCCCGGCGTTTCGATGGGTAGTTTACCAATCGGTCGGAAAGACTCGGCGACTTCTCGAGTATGGCAAGTCGGATTGCGGGCAGGGTCCTCCGCATCCACTCCAGAGCGTGGTCCCGATCCTCCGCAGTTGCCTTGCGCGGGTCCTCCATTGACGCGTGACGTAGCCCCCTGACTTCAGTACAGTCGGGGACGAGGTCTTTCAGGTCCTCGCCACCGAGGGCGGCGGCCGCTGAGAAAGCAACTTCGTGGTGGCCTCGCCCAGACCCGGTTCGAAGGTCACATGCCGCGAGTAGCGCGAGGGCCGCAGCGTGGCCGGCATCGTACGATGTTCCCCTGGCGGCCGAGCAATAGACCCGTTTCCGCAGTCCGGCGATTCAGTTCCCTTCGGTCAAACGACGGCTGCTCCACTACGAACAGATCAACGTCGCTTTCGTCATCGATGCGGCCGGTAGCCGTTGAACCGAAGACGAATGCGGCTTCGATACCCCGCACATCGATCAGAGCGTCTCGCAGAAACGGCGTCGGGTCCTTCGTTTCGGACTCGAGAAGACGTAGCGCCCTCCACACGGACGCGCGCGGAACGACTGAGTAAAGCGTACGTCCATCCTCCTCCGTCCGCTCCAGCGCCCCCAAGTCCACCAGCCGACTCAGCGCGCGTTAGACCGATGCTCCTCCGAGGTCCAGTACACGCTGAATCTCCCGCAAGTGAGGTCGAGCCTCTGGGCGGACCAGGAAGTACCGGATCAGCCGCGCTTCAGCAGTCGGGATTCCCAGCAGTTCGAGAGAGTCTCGTCGAGTCATGTGTTCTCCACAGTCGAGAACGGCGCCGCCGAGATGGCCGAGCAGGCCCGGCCCATCCAGGACCGAGACTTGTTCGTCGAAGCACCGGTGCTCCTGCCGCGGGCACTCCGGCTCGAGGACAGCTCGACGCCAGCACCTGCCGGTGGTTCATCGAGGAATTGTTCTCGTCCACGCAGTCGCTGAGTGCGGATTCCGGCGAAGTGGGCCACCCAGTCCGGAGGAAGTGAGCCACCCAGTCCGGAGGAAGCGGGCCACCCGTTCCGGGGGATGAGGGCCACCCATCGGAGCGAAGCGACGCTGGCGGCGTGATCTACGCCGTGGCGACGTCGGACGAGTTGGTCTTCGGCTTCTTCTTGCGCATGGATCCTCCTTTCAGGGTGATGCGGTGGGCGTGGTGGATCAGCCGGTCGAGGATGGCATCGGCCAAGGTGGCATCGCCGACGACCTCATGCCAGTGATCCAGGGGAAGTTGGCTCGTGACCAGCGTGGCCCGGCGGCCGGTGCGGTCCTCAAGGACTTCGAGCAGGTCTCGGCGTTCGCTCTGGTTGAGGGGAGCGAGACCGTAGTCGTCGAGCACCAGGAGCGCGGTTTTCTGGAGTCGGTCCATGAACTTCGGATAGGAGCCGTCGCCGCGGGCCAGCGCGAGCTCCTCGAGCAGCCGGGAGAGACGGAAGTACCGGCTGGAGAGCCCTCGGCGACAGGCCGCCTGCGCCAGGGCACATGCGAGGAACGTCTTGCCGGTTCCCGTTGCACCGCTGATGAGAACCACCTCGTGCCTGCGGATCCAGCCGCATCCGGCGAGGCGGAGGACGACGGAACGATCGAGGCCCCGAGCAGAGCGGAAGTCCAACTCCTCCACGGAGGCGGGAAGTCGGAGCCTGGCCTGGCGCAGTAGCCGGGTGAGCCGGCGATCTTCACGCACAGTGGCCTCCCGCTCGACGAGGAGCGCGAGACGATCCTCGAAGGAGAGGCTCTGGATGTCGGGCACGCCCTGCTGTTCTTCCAGGGCGGCGGCCATGCCGGTGAGCTGCAGCTCCCGGAGTCGGTGGAGGGTCGGTTCGAGAAGCATGATCGGACTCTCAGTTCCAGGGTGAGGTGGTGTAGTAGTCGGCGCCGCGAACGTTCTCATGCTCCTGGGGCAACTCGAGCACCGTCTGTTCGTCGTCGTTCAGGGGGACTCGGTCCAGTCCGTTCGAGAGGATAGACTGGACGGAGCGGTAGGAGATCCCGCCGATCGTGAGCGCCCGCCGGCACGCCGCCTCGAGGCGCTCGGGAGAGTAGCGCTCCCCGAGGCGCAGCAGGCCGAGGCAGGCGCGGTAGCCCTGCTCCGGATGGGGCTTGGCCTCCATGATGCGACCGACGAGAGCCTGGGTGTACGGCCCCGTCTTGCTGGCCCAGCGGAGGATCCGCGAGGGGGTCCACTCCAGATGCTTCTGGTGCGCCTTCGGGCGGTGGCCGGGATCGGTGGTGAAGCGCCCCGGCTGGTGGCTGCGGGGATGGGCGGCCACGCGGCGGCCGTCGTGGAACGCTTCGACAGTCGACGCGGTCAGGCGCACGTCCACCTGCTTGCGCACGAGCTGGTAGGGAACGCTGTAGAAGTGCTTGTCCACGGCGATGTGGTAGTCGATGTTCGCGCGGGCCTTGCGCCACTCGGCGAACTCGTAGCGGCTCTCCGGAAGGGAGCGCAAGATGGGGCGCTCCACGGTCTCGAAGAGCGTGCGGCGACTGCCCTTCAGCTTCTGGAAGGGGCGGTCGTTGAGCGTCTCGAGGCACCGTGCGATCTCCTCGTTCAACTCGGCCAGTCCAAAGAAGGTGTGATTGCGCAGCGGAGCCAGGATCCAGCGCGCGGCGAGAAGAACGCCGGCCTCGGCCTTGGCCTTGTCGCGAGGCTTCGCCCGGCGCGTGGGCAGCACGGCCGTGCCGTAGTGCGTCGCGAGCTCCTGATAGCTCGGGTTCACATCGGGGTCGTAGCGGCAGGCCCGGCTCACGCCGGAGGCAAGGTTGTCCGGGACCACGAGCTCCGGTACGCCCCCGAAGTACTCGAACATCCGCACGTGCGACCCGGTCCAGTCAGGCAGGCTCTGGGTCCAGGTCGCTTCGGCGAAGGTGAAGTTGCTCGCGCCGAGCACGCCCACGAAGAGCTGAGCTTCCCGGATCTCGCCGGTGCCGGGATCTACGACCGGCACGGTCTGGCCACCGTAGTCAACGAAGACCTTCTCGCCCGCCTTGTGCTCCTGGCGGAGCACAGGATCGAGCGTGCCGCGCCACCGGGAGTAGAGCTCGCAGAACTGACTGTACTGATAGCCGCCCGGATGCGCCTCCCGGTACTCCAGCCACAGGAGCTGGAGCGTCACCCCAGGACGGCGAAGCTCCTCGTGGATGTGCTTCCAGTCCGGAAGGGGCCTGGGCGTTCCTGCCGGTGGCACGGGAGGAAAGAGCCTCGCCTCCAGCTCGCTCTCGGTGAGCTCCGGGGCCAAAGGCCACGACAGGCCCGCCGCCTCGGCACGCACCCGGTACCTTCGTACCGTCGCGCGCCCGATCTTGAGGCTCTGGCTGATTTCTCGGTCCGAGAGGCCCTGGCCTCCAAGACGCAGGACTTCCTTGATCTTACGCATGGACAACCTCTTCGCCGCCATCCCCCCTCCTGGTCTCGGTGGAACAGAAGGGGAGCAAATGACGGCCCGAAGGAACGGTTATCCAGCGTCGGCTTCAGCTCCTCCCCGGGGGTGGCCCACATCTGCCGGAATGGCCGGCCCACATCCCCGGAATGGGTGGCTCACTTCCGTCGGAATCCGTGGCCCACATCGATCGGAACAGGTGGCCCACTTGGCTCGGAATCGGTGGCCCACTTCCGCCGGAATACGCAGCTGAGCTCGAGGTCCCGGTCCAGGTGATGGCAGGTGGACTCTGCGAGGTCTGGCTTGCTAGCTCCCATGAGGAGTTCTCCGGTGCCCGAAGGCGGTCTGGCGCTCCCCTTTTCTTCCCTCCCCTCCGCTCCGGCACCCGGCTCCTCATGGGCGGGGGGATGATCAACGTCCTCAAAGCCCTTGGGGCCCGCCGGGTCGCGGACGTGGACGTGGCCCACCGCTTCGAGACCTCGAGTCCCCTTGAGGCCCCGCCCCGGCCTGCTCAAGGCGCATGGGCGCACCTCGAAGGTGGTGCGTTCGGCGCCGGGTGCCCGGAGATGTGCCGGAGGTTCTCCGGGTCCCTGGACAACCCCCGAACCAAAGTTCGAAATCAGCCCGGGCCGGCCGAAAAAGTGACACACCCCCTGACACACAGCCAAAAAAAAACGCCCCAACGTACATCGTTGGAGCGCTTAGCCTTGCGGCCATTCAGGAGAGGCGGAGGCGGAGGGACTCGAACCCCCAAGGGCTTGCGCCCGCCGCATTTCGAGTGCGGTGCCTTACCAGTTAGGGCTACGCCTCCGTGGACGCCCCGGTCCTCCGCACTCGGAGGTCCGGG